>NZ_JAAHHG010000039.1 GCF_010692555.1 Okeania sp. SIO3B5
ATGTCCGGTTGAACAGTTATAAATAAACACTCAGAATTCAGAATTCAGAATTCAGAATTCAGGAGGGAAGAAAGAAGAAAAGAAGGAGAAAGTTTTTTATCACTAATTATCCGGACATGATATAATACCATTTCTCAACAATTTTTCTACATTTTCTTGAGTAGGGGAGTAGGGGAGTAGGGGAGTAGGGGAGTAGTAAACATAAGAACAATTAAAATTAAATGAGCTGCTAATCAGCAAAAAAGTCATTTAACCTGTTTTAATTACTTAATAACTGAAGTGCTGTATAAGTATAGCATTACTTTTGGGAATTGGTATAAGGAAAAAGGAAGAAGGAAGAAGGAAAAATCTTGTGTTGTTTGAGTTTTATGCTTTTGATATGTCCGTACCTTTTCCTTCAACTGCTATACCCAAAACTTTGTTATACTTACAATTGTTGGTTTTATATATACTGTTAAAATCAGGCTGATTGCGATAGCATAACTTTTTCAAATTGGTATAATATCAATTCTGTTGGTATCATTAGTATAAACGCTTAAGTTTTCTTGTTAATTTTTTTCTTCTGATATTAAAAAGACTTTCTCTCCTCCAACCAAATTAATAAATCCTCCAAATTATTAAAATCTAAAACAGCTTCAGCTAAATTATCTAAGTCAGTAGCAGATAAATAATCAAATTGGCGACTAATCTGATTAGAAATTTCACCAAATCTTTTGTTGAGTTGACGCATTAATATTTCTGATTTAGCAGCAGTTATTCTTCCTCTTTCGTCTTGCAAAGCCATGCCCCGTCGGTCTACTTGGTCTAATTCTTCTAAAGAAAAATTGGCTTGATTAGCAATATTTAAAGCACGTTCTATCTCTGGCACTTCTCCCAATTTTTCTGGAATTGTTTCTAAGTAAGATGTTTCTTTGAGGAAATAAATCCACTTATCTATTAATGTCTGTATCTCTGCTAAACTTTTCTGAAATTTTGGTAATTGTACAAAGATTAATTTTAATACATTAGATTTATATTCAAAAGATTCATCTTCCTCTTTAAAGACAAATTTAGTCACGACTTTCTCAGTTTCTCCGAACATAATAAAATCAGTTATTGTTACAGCAATTACTGGATTTAGTAAATGGTAACGTTCCCCTCTATCTAATTGATTAGCATAAGTTTTAGAGAGATTATAAGCTACTCGTTTATCAAAAGCAGTTGTGGTGGCTATTTGCATTTCAATAATCACAATTGAATTGTCTTGCAAAACTGCTTTAACATCTAAATAAGTTTCTTTTAAAGTGATAATTTGACCAGGGGTGTATGGATTGATAATTGTCAGGGATTTGATGGTATTTTCACCATTATAAATAATCGCATTTAAAAAGCTGATTAGTATATCTTGACTTTGGTCAGAACCGAAGATTCTTTTAAAAGCATAATCAATTTTGGGGTTAATAAATCTCATGGTATTTTTTAATTTATTTAAAGTAAATGTTTTCACACTAATGCCGCTACGCGGAAGTTAAAAGCGAGTGCTAATTGGCGAGGTTTCCTCAGAATGTAAGACGCACTCAAGACAGTCAAAAGTTAAAAGTCAAAAATATTGATTGGTAAGGTTTTTAGGATTTTGTAACTGGTTAGTTATTTCTGCCATCCTGCACTAATAATATCATGTCCGCTGGTATCATTTGTGTAAAAATTATGGTGAATATTTACAGGAAATTTAAGTTTTTTTCAGGCTTTTAAGCCTTCTTCTTTCTTCTTTGCCGGACTTGACATACTTGATATAATAGGCGTTCACTTTTTCATTAATTTAAGCGAGCGATCGCTTATTTGTTAGGTAAGGAATTAGGGGTAATTTTCCATGGTTTTAATTAATCAAACAAACTTTCTCTTTCCTATATATAATTGGGTGCATCTCATATTTGCAAAAATACTTTTTTTACTATATATATATTCCCTGTTCCCTGTTCCCTGTTCCCTGTTCCCTAAAAGCGATAATTTTTTGGCTTTATTCACGCATTGAGATGCACCCATATAATTAGACATCTCCAATAATAAAAAATCAAATCAATTATCGTACATAAATTATCAGTTATTTCTCCCTATTCCCTATTCCCTATTCCCTCTTTTCTGAAGATGTCTATTTAGCAACTTTCTCAATTTCTTTTCAAGACTGTAAATTTTTTAAAATTTTATTTGCTAAAGAGCCAAAAGATTGACCTAATTGTTTTTTCAAACGCCATCTTTGAAAAGCCTTTTCATATTCTTCTCCTTCAATTTGAAAAGTTTTCCAGGCATCTAAAGCTAACCATAATCCCCACAATAATAAAATTGGTAAAGACCAGGAAAGAGTATGAGCAGTTACTAAATTCAGCAACAATAAAAATGAATTTACGATGCCATATTTAATCAAACTTTGCTTTAATTTGTCTCGACGAACTTGATTAAAAAGTTGTTTTTCCTGAAATTCACTCCGGTGGGAAAGCCATTCTTGTTCTGCTGCTGCTAAGTCTTCTGGAGAAATACCCATCTCATGAGCAATTTCTAATACTTGTGCTCTTGTTAGTTCACCTCCTTCAGAGCGACGTGCTAGGGCAATTTGCAGAATTTGTTGGGCATCGTCTTGATCATAAGTTTGGGTAAGTTGGTTTTGTTGGTTTGTCATAACTTTATTGCTTAAATTTTAGAATTATTTCTATAGCAATTCCCATACTGGTGAGGTACAAAATTTGTTTGTTTTAGGGAGTAGGGAGTAGGGAATAGGGAATAGAAAAGAAGAAAAACAACTGTACCTCAGTAATTTGAGAAACGCTATATCATATATTCTAGCTTGCTATGGATATCAAAGAATAACAATAGTAGATTTCTCCCCTGTCAATAGGTGAAATTTCTACTGGATATTATTTGTAATCAACACTACAAAAAATGATAGTTATATCAAAATTTAGCAATCTTATTTGAGTTGTGAGATATTGTAGATTTTAGGGAATAGGGAATAGGGAACAGAGAATGAGAAAAACCGAAGCAATAACAATTATTGCGAATTATTTAGGATTGCTATAGAAAATATTTTATACAGAATATATGTCTTTTTTGTTTTTAATTATCTTAAATATTTACTTGATGAATTGTCTCTGAAGTTATATACCAGAAGAAAGAAGGAAGAAAGTCAGTTTTTAGTTATCTAGGAGAGAAAGAAAGTTTTTAGTTATCTAGGAGAGAAAGAAAGTTTTTAGTTATCTAGGAGAGAAAGAAAGTTTTTAGTTATCTAGGAGAGAAAGAAAGTTTTTAGTTATCTCAGTGTTTAGTTATCTAGGAGAGAAAGAAAAATCTAATTTTGTCTGAGTTTTAATATTTTGATAGGTCTTAACTTTTCCTTCGACTGTTATAATATACTTTTAGGTTTAAAGAAACTACTTAAAACAAAAATATGCCATTAAAGTCGAAAGCTACTAATAATAAACCAAACATAACTAAAGAACAAAAAGAAGCTGCTGAAGCTGAGATTAGGGAAAAGCAAAAGGCTGTTAATTATAGAACAACGGAATATCCAGTAGAAGTTCTGGTTCAAAAGTATATGAAAGGAAAAGAAGACGATACTAATGAGTTATTTATACCTGATTATCAAAGAGAGATGATTTGGGATGAAGAAAGGCAGTCAAAATTTATTGAGTCTGTATTTTTAGGATTACCAATACCTCCGGTATTTGTTGCTGATATTAATGATCAAGAAAATGAAGAAGATGAAGCTCGTTTAGAAATTATTGATGGTACTCAACGTATTCGTACCCTAACTAGATTTATTAAAAATGAACTCAAACTATGTGAATTGAAAAAGTTAAGTCAACTCAATAATTTTAGATTTGAAGACTTACTTCTTTCTCGTCAGAGACGCTTCAACAGGGCTACTGTTCGGATAATTCAACTAACAGAAAAAGCAGATGAAGAAACGCGACGAGATATTTTTGAAAGAATTAATACAGGTAGTATTCAGTTAAATGAAATGGAAAAACGTAGAGGTATATTACCAGGAAAAGTTACTGATTTAATTGAAGAATTATCAAAATCACCAAAATTTAGGAATCTTTGTTCTTTTTCTTCAGCAGCTATTAAGCGACAAGATCCTCAAGAATTTGTACTACGTTTTTTTGCTTTCTTGGATAGGTATGAAAATTTTGATAGTAAGTTAGGAATAATTAATTTTCTTGATGAGTATTTGAAAAATGCTAATGATGATAAAAATATAGACTTAGAGAAAATGCAGCATGAATTTGAAACAATGATAGAATTTGTAGAAGAAAATTTTCCCAATGGTTTTTGTTCAGGTAAAAAATTAAATCAAACAACTACTAGGATTAAATTTGAATCTCTTTCTGTAGGTGTTGCTCTTGCTTTGAGAGAAAAAAATAATTTTCACTATCAAGGAGATGATTTGCTTAATTCTCCTAAGAGTAATTTTCAAAATTACACGAAAGGTGATGCAAGTAGTTCCAATAAAAAGGTAATTCGACGCATTGAATATGTTAGAGATCGACTGTTAGATAAATAATGACAAGCATATCATTTGTATTTGAAGATTTTAATGAACGCTCTAAAGAAGTCAGTGAATATTTGACTTTTATCAATGATTTACAGAAAGAAAAAATGAAATTAATTACAGAAAGTCAAGAAAATAGTAGACCTAAAAAAATAGACAAGGGGTTAGAAGATACCTTGAAAGCAAGTGCTTATTTATTGCTTTACAATTTAATAGAATCGACAATGAGAAATGCTATTGAAGCCATATTTGATGAACTAAAAAATCAAGGTGTTTCATTTGACCAAATTAGACCGGAGTTAAAAAAAATTGTACTTGATAATCTTAAGCAGAGAAATTCCGATAAAATTACTGAGAAAATCAAAAATATATCTCTTGATATTATTACTATAGTATTTGATAAATCGGTATTTGAAGAAGGAGAACTATTGTTTGGAAATGAAAAGCTATTTTCTGGTAATTTTGATGCTAGAAAGATTAAAACAGTAGCTAAAGAGTATGGATTTTCTTCGCAAACAAAAACTGATAGTAGGGATTTATTAATAGTTAAAACTAAAAGAAAAGATTTAGCACATGGCATTAAATCTTTTGCAGAAGTAGGAAGGGAGAAAAGTGTTGATGAACTAATAAAAATTCAAGATAAGGTAGTAGAATATTTGAGACAAATTCTGGAGAATATTGAAACGTATTTAGACAATCAAGACTATTTAGACTCATCTACAAATACTCTCTAATATTATGTTCAGATTATAAAATATAATTCAATACTGAAATTTTCTTCACATAAAATGGCCGAAACCGTTGCTTTTTTCCCCCCATCTCCGCGTCCCCGTGTCTCCGCGTCCCCGTGTCCTACCCTCCACCAACCAATTTGTTCAGCAGACCCTATTTACTCTCTCCAACGACCAGAACGAAGAATACTAATAATTAACCACAACCCAAGAAAACTAGCTACTGCAAATAAAGCTTCACTTAACACAGATAACTGACTACTTTGAGAACCCGCAGTTACAATAGCAGCACCAATAATTAACGAACCTACAACCACACTAAAAGATAGTCTATTAGCTGACTTATCTACACTAATAGCCAAAGGTTCAATATCTTTTAAAGTCAAATTCCACTTCAATGTTTCAGAAGTAACTCTATCTAAAAGTAAGTCTAATTGACGAGGTGACTCCAAAGACAAATTCTTCACATCAATAGCTGTTCTTAATAATGTTTGAACTGGATCTTCCCCTAATAACTGTCGCCGAAATAGATCCGTCATTAATGGCTTAATCTCATCCAAAAGATTAAGTTGAGGATAGAAACTACGAGCGACACCTTCCAAATTTGCTAAAGTTTTGGAATACAAACCCAAATTACTAGGCAACTTAATTCTGTTATTACGACATAATTGTAATATGTCATAAAAAACTTCAGAAAAATTGATTTCAGCCAAGCTCAGATTATAATATTTCCGCAGCATTTTGCTATACTCATTTTCCACCTTAGCTAAATTTGGTGGTTGAGCGACTTCTGCCATTTGTAGAGTTAACTGAGTACATCTTTGAGCATCTAGATCGACGATCGCTAATAATAATTCCGTTAAATTCTCCTGACTACGAGGATCGAGGCGACCTACCATTCCACAGTCTAACAAAGCAATGCGCCCATCTTCCAGATAAAATATGTTCCCAGGATGAGGATCAGCGTGAAAAAAACCAGTGATATAAAACTGTTGAAAGAAAGCACGACATAATAATGTGGAGAGTGCTTGCTTTTCTGCATCTACATCCCCATTATTGTTAATGCCTTTGACCTTCGCTGATAAGATAGGTTTACCATTTAGCCATTCGAGAACTAATATTTTCGGAGTTGTTAGTTCCCAATATACTTTCGGAAGCATTATTTGCTTGGGATAAAACCACTTACTGGTAGATAAGTCTCGACGTAGTTCATCGGTATAACCAGCTTCCTTGGTGAAATCAAGTTCAGCTTTCAGAGCAACACTAAATTCTTCCGCAAGAGAAACTATATCGTAGTCATTGCCAAAATCTGTGAATGAAACCAATTCAGCTAAACTTTTTAACAGGGATGTATCTTTGTCAATTATTCTGTCAATACCAGGACGTTGAACTTTTAGAGCTACTTCCGTACCATCTTTTAAGGTCGCTTTATAAGTTTGAGCGATGGAACCCGCTGCTACACACTCAGTATTAATATCGCTAAATATTTCTTCTAGAGGTTGGGATAATTGTTGACGAATTAGAATTTCCACTTCTGACCAAGGTACTGCTGGTACATTAGCTTGCAAACTTGACAAGGTGTCAATATAGTCTGCTGGTAATAAGTCTGGACGGGTACTAAGTAGCTGGCCGAGCTTTACATATACTGGGCCTAAATCTACCAGAATATTGCGTAGAACTTCTGGTGTTGGTATATCTGGTTCCCCAGTTTTGCCCCCTGTCAGAAGGGTTTTCATATAGCCCCAACCGTTACGGAAGACAATTTCGACTATTTCAGCTCGGCGAGAATTAGTTGCTGTCAGGCTAGATAACACGGGGCCTCCCAATGAGTGACGTTCTTCTACATCAAATCAAAGATTATGATGTAGGCTTCCCAACCTCACGGATAGGGATTTCTGTTTCAAAGGGAGTGCAACCACTTAACCCTCCGCAGACAGAGACGATGAGACCCACCGCCTTTTTGTACTGAACAATTGTGTACTCCGATACGTTCCCTCAAGAGTTTTACCTTTTCACGGGCTGACTAGAACTTCTGAATTGAACCCCATACTCTATATCGTTTTCATGGTTATCTCAGGTGCGTATTACCGCTACTCCTGATATAATCACCAATAACACAAAAAAGTACACAATGCAAGAAATTAAGTGGACGCTACGCGGTTTATTGTTGGTCGGCAATTCCCCTCCCGTTAACTTATGTATAACGGGAGACCCCTTGCCAACATCAAAGTTGGATTGATATTTGCTTTATGGCAGAAGGCAGAAGGCAGAAGGAAAAATCTGGCGTTATCTGAGCTTTCTGCTCTCGATCTTTCCTGACCTTTGTTTCGACTGCTTTACCTATAGAACCCCTAACCGTATCTTGATAAATACCAAGTTTTTTTATCTAGGAGTCAGGAGACAGCTATACTGGAGACAGGAGTCAAGAGGGAAAAGGGAAGAGGGAAGAAGGAAGAGGGAAGATGTGGGCAGAGATAATACAAAAAATTCAACTCCTTGAGATGATTTTTCCTCAAAATTGATGCGCGAAAAGACTTGACTACCATAATTAGGGCTTGCTGAAAAAGTCTTATGGGTGAGGGTAGGAGACAGCTATACTGGAGACAGGAGGAATGGGGAATTTAGAGGAGGTAGGAGCTAAGTTTTATCCCTTAATTTTTCTGCCCAACTCTTACACAAATACTAACTTTTTGAGCTTTCTTAGCCGAAAATATGGTACTTTTTTTCAACTTATATCATGTTCGGTTGAATACTTATAATATCTGTTGATCGAAGGCAGGAGGCAGAGGGCAGAAGGCAGAAGGGAAAGAGCAAGGTTAGAAGGCAGAAGGTTTTTTATAACTGATTATCCGAACATAATATTAATAAGGCTGAAACTTTTATCTGTAAATACTTTTAGATTTAATCAGCAAACCCTAATTATATAGATCTCAAATGGGTTCTATAAGAACAATCTGATATAAAGCAAGGAAAGAGTTGGTTAGGACAGAGATTGATGATGAACCTGAGATAGAGAAAAGCTTTTACCACTGTTCCCTGTTCCCAACTCCGGTGTTCCCAGCTCCGGTGTTCCCTGTTCCCTGCTATATCTAAAATATTAGGATAGCGCCGATCGTAAACTGGTGCATTGTGAGTAACTTTCATTTCAGCTATAGACTTTTTTTTCTTTATCTATACTGACTTTTAAACATTTTATCCGAAATAAAATGTATCAGTTATCAGTAAAACAAAAACTTTTGACTTTTTATTTTTGACTTTTGCTTTAATGAAAAGTATCTATTTTGACAGCAAGAAAACTATAAATTACACAAATTTCTGCTTTACATTATTCCCAAAGTTCTTTATATTTATTTTATAATCAATAAAGATATGTAGTCAGGAATCCCAGGACTAAAGTTCAAGGGGTTGGACAGACGGCTCGAAGTCTTTGCCAGCCAACACCTGACTAGCCTTATACCTTTGCAGTCTAAGTTACAGGTCAGTGTTAAAGTTCCTATCTTGAGATGCTCTGCCAGTCCCATGCTCTAGAACTCAATGGTTAAACAGGCATAGTTGGTTAAGCCAGTACCTTTGACATAGTACCGACCTATAGCATTGTCATTTCGGCTGCCGATCTTTATTTATCCCCTAGCTAAAGCTAAGGGTAGTCTTCAAATATAAGATAAGAAATTCCCAGGGGCATTTACTGCCGAGGGAATAGTGAGCTGTGCCGTACAGCCAGTATTGGTTAATCCAATATCAAGATAAAAGCTGTTTCATTTTTCTACAGTTTTTTTCGTACGGTTTACAAATTACTGAAGTATTTTAGATGAATAATATAGAATCTGTCGCAATTGAACGGTTTCAGACTCAGAGTCCTATAGATTTAGACAGTTGTCAGTTAAACCGCGAGTTAGTTGGGTCTAGGGTAGTAATGGTGATTGACTGCCCGTCTACAGAAAAGTGCCATCAGCTTTGGCGCGATCGCTACCTATTAATGCGTCGGTGTTTAGATTTATGGTTAGCTCATCAAATCGTAATTAGTTATAAGGGACATCCTTATGGTCGTACTCCAATGCGTCAATCTTTAGCCTGATTATTTTTTGAGTTAGATTATATTTATAGCAATTTTCATACTGATGAGGCGCTATATAAATCATACCTGGCGGTGCGCAGTGACGCACCGTTATTATTTTTTGTAAATTTTTAGTTACAGGACTTACGGAAAAGCACTAATTATAGTGGTTGCATTGGCAACAATGAACAATTTATACACTAGATGTAGCGGTGCTGCGTAAGTCCTGAGTTAGAAATAATTTTGTTAAAAATTTGAAACTATTACTCCTATTGTCTATTGCTTTAATATTTTCTATACAACAGGAAATAGGGAATAGGAAATAGGGAATAAAATATACTTTTGTATTTGAGCAGTCAATCTAAAAATAATTTTTCCTACTATTTAAACTGACTATCAAATATACAATTAATTTTGCTTGACTACTTAGTAAAAATATATAAAGGAAAGTTGAAATAAGTAAATTTTGGATGTACTTTCTCAGACTAACGCTTATTAAAAACTTATTTCTGGCTACTATATCGCGATGATTCTTACTATAAATCAGGAATCTAGTTGTGAGAATTGAGATGTTCCTTAAAAGTATAGAATATAGCAATTATGATATTCATATAATCTGTTTTTTTTCTTCTTCTCTGTTCCCTGTTCCCTGTTCCCTAAAAGTTAGCAATATCTCACAACTCAAGTCATATTCCTATATATAATTATTCAAAGTTTATTCTAAATAATAAATACTCAAAAAGAGAGAAGTGTTAAATAATTTGTCAAAAATTCAAGCATATAGATAAAAAGTATGAAATTGTTACTGATAACTGATAACTGATAACTGATAACTGAGATGACCCATTTTTCCTGATTTCAAGATATTTCAAGATATTTTATGCACAACGAAAATATAACTGCTAAACCTATTCAGAAAATTCTATTTGGCAGTCCAGGTACAGGCAAAAGTTATAAAGTGCGAGAGATAGCAACTAATTCGTTGGGAATTAAATGGCATGAACAAACAAAATCATTAGAAAACACAATTAAAACAGTTTTTCATCCTGAATATACTTATGCTGATTTTGTCGGAAAATTATTGCCACAGACTATCGGTAGTTCGGTTATATATAAATTTTATCAAGGTCATTTTTTACGAGCATTAGGATTAGCTTACAAAAATTTAATTAATAATAGTAATGAGAATGTGCTGTTAGTAATTGACGAATTAAACCGAGGTAATGCTGCTGCTATATTCGGTCCTATTTTTCAATTATTAGATAGAGAAACAGATGATTGGTCAACTTATGATGTTAATTTATCAGAGTTAGAAATAGTGGCTTTGTTAGGATCTATGGGGTATGATGCTCAAACAACTGATAAAAATATACAAGTGGATGGAAGTAATTTTGATGTTTTTTGTAAGATGACAAAGATGAATTTAGAGATGAGTGATAATCAGGATGGTTTAAGGGTATTAGAAAATTTGACAAGTCAGAGAATTTCTATTCCTAGAAATTTATCAATTATTGCGACGATTAATACTTCGGATGAGTCGATTTATTATCTGGATAGTGCCTTCAAGCGGAGATGGGATTGGGAATATGTGGATGTGCCTGGTTATGGAATAGAAAAAATTAAAGATGTAGCGATCGAGGGTAGGGATGAGAAATGGGTTTCTTTTGTGAATAAGTTGAATGATTTTATTAAGGTCAATCATCATCTAATTCGTCGCATTGAAGATAAACAAATTGGGGTTTGGTTTTTGAAGTCTGAAGATAATCAAGTTACTAAAGAATCTATAGAGAATAAGTTAATGTTTTATCTGTGGGATAGTGTATTTCCTAGAGATAGAAGACCTTTGGAAGATTTATTATCAAAAGGGGATAAACAAAGTATTAAATTAATTACATATTCTGATTTTATTGCTTTATCTGATGATTTTATTGATGCGATTATTTCTTGTGAATGGTTGACTTTTTAACTGATTTTATTTTTGGCTGTTTATAGAGGATATTTAATACAGAAAAAGGTAGAGGATAGAAGGAAAGAGTTCAATAATTTAGAATTAATAATTTAGAATTACCTCTCCTTTTCAAGGAGAGGATTGGGTTAAAAGGAATTTTTTTCTTCTCTTGGTCGATTGGATATGGCGAGGAGACTCACTCTTATCAGAGCCGCTCCGCTTTATATGTTGCGGAGCAAAACGCCATCCCTCGACCGCTTTTTTCTCCATTAATGGAGAGGCTTTATACCTTAATTTTTCGGTAGGATTTTCAACCAGATTTAGTATTATAAAAATTGTTACTTAATTTGCTCGTAATTTCTTTAACAATTTCTCGATCGCTTGAGTTTTTTTTACAACTGATAACTGATAACTGAAATGACCTGTTTTAGCAGATTTGGTGGTAACAATTACCCAATTATTAGAAACCAGTAATTAAAGGTATAGTTGGCAGTAGTTTTACCGATAAATTGTGGTTTAAAGCCTCCCCTTTTAAGAGGAAAAAGAAAAAAAAATTCCTTTGAGTCAATCCTCTTATTTTCAAGGAGAGGTAATTAGGGCTTGCTGATTAAATCTAAAAGCATTAATATATAAATACTTTAGCCTTTTTGGGGTAGAAAAAAGTGCCTTGTATCACGTCTAAAACGCTCAAAAAGTTAGTATTTTAGGCACATAGTTGGGCAGAAAAGTCAAGGGACAATTCTTACTCCTATCTCCTCGCTTATTCCCATTTATTCTGTCTCCTGTCTCGAGTATAGCTGTCTCCTACCCAAGCAAAAAGACTTTTTTCAGCAAACCCTAATTATTGATTATTAATTATTAATTGTTTAAACTCCTCTGAATTGAATTTAAAGGTAGTTGAAATGTTGTCAAATTTCTTCAATAAATTAAAGTGAAAATGATTTGCTCTGATGGGGATAATCATGGCGCTCTACTACTACCAGGTGCAATAATTCTTATATTTTTTGTTGATACTAACTCTTGCCGTTGTTCGTGTAGTTTTATTGCTTGTATCTAATAATTTTTCTCTTTATTCATACTTAATTCTCAGTAAATGTTGCGATCGAATTGAGGATGACTGTGGATATGTTCTAATATACTACTGATAATTTCTAGACCAAAATAAGATTTTTGATTGTTAGATCGGGATTTATTTTTAGGAGACATCTAGTAGCTTTGTTGCGTATGTCGCAATAGGAGTTTTTGCTTAGTTTGATATTTTTTTGGTAGTCGGTGGTTTTGTTGCGTATGTCGCAATAGGAGTTTTTGCTTAGTTTGATATTTTTTTGGCAGTCAGTGGTTTTGTTGCGTATGTCGCAATAGGAGTTTTTGCTCAGTCTGATATTTTTTTGGCAGTCGGTGGTTTTGTTGCGTATGTCGCAATAGGAGTTTTTGCTCAGTCTGATATTTTGGTAGTCGGTGGTTTTGTTGCGTATGTCGCAATAGGAGTTTTTGCTCAGTCTGATATTTTGGTAGTCGGTGGTTTTGTTGTGGATAAGAAGTGAAGAAGAAATTCATATTTTGGTTTTATAATTACCGATTATCTGAGCTTAATATTAGTCTCTAAATTTATTGCCCTGGTTTATTTCAATCACTAACTATCTGGACTTAACATTAGTCCCTAAATTTATTTATCTGCTTTAATTCTTCCTTCTTCTCTCTCTTCTAGATAATTATTGCTCTGCTGATTAATTCTAAAAGTATTGACTGATATTGGTTTTAGCGTTTTAGACTTGAAAAAAGTACCAGCTTTTCGGTAGAAAAAACTCAAAAAGCTAGTATCTTAGGATGATTATTGCAGGAAAATAGAGAGACAATTCTTAACTCCTACCTCTTCTAAATTCCCATTTCCCCTGTCTCCTGTCTCCTACCCCAGCAAAAAGACTTTCCATAAGCAAACCCTAATTAAACACTTTCTTCCTTCCTCATAAAAATGATAAATTTTGCCGAATTAAAACCTAGAGTTAATACTAAATATTCTTTTGTCGGCATTGAAAAAAAGGGAGGTAAGTTGATTTTTCATTTACCTAAAGGATTTACTCAGGATGACCCGAATATTAATAAATTTGACTTTAAATGTGAATTATTTTTCAAGCTCTATAAAGTTATGAAAATTGTGCAAAATATTTATCAAGAAAAAGGATATTTGCAGAAAAATATCAAAATTAATGATCGCGATGGTGTATTAAAACAGGAAGCAGGAAAAGAAGTTATTATAAACGATAATCAAGAAAGCATTTTTTATAGCAAACTTGATGCCTTAGATAATATTTTAGATGTCTACGATGAATTGAAAATATTAGCACTTGTCTCTCGTCTTAGTAAATCTGAAACTATAGACTATAGTAAAATTCATCGTTATCTTCACAAATCTACTTTCCTGAATAATGGTGCTATTTTTATTGACTCTATTGATATACCTCGCCAACAAATATCTTATGAAGCTTCTGATATTGTGGCTATGTATTGTTATATATTTACTGAGATTAAACAAAAATTAGGCGAAAATGTTAATCCAGAAATTGCTGCTCTATCTGCTAGGTTTCGGCAAAAGTATATTGGGTATGAATATAGTCTGTTTAGCGAAAACCATTATTCCTTAATCATCAATACTTTGACAGATGCTTTAGAAGCAATTGATAACTATACGGCGTTAAAAGACATAGATTATTGGGATTTTTATGATGCGGTTGAGAAATTTTTATTTGGGGAATTGGATGATGTAGAAGATGGCAAAATATGGGGATTCAATAATTTTCATAGTGTTTGGGAGGGAATGTGTTTAACTTATCTGCTCAGATACACAAATCCATGTTTTGTCTGTTATCTGAATAGCCGATATATTGCTTCTGAAATAATTGCTCATTTGAATTACAAAAATAGAATTATTGATTTGAGTAAGATTTTTCATGTCAACGGTAAGGATATTTTTCCCGATGCTGTAATTATTTCATTTCAGACTAAAAATAATCGCTCAAACTCCACACTCCCAGATTTAATCAGACCTACAACTTCATATAAAATTGAAAAAATCAAAAATTGGAATGACTTACAGTACTACACCACCTTTAAATGCAATAAATATCAATTAAAAATTGCCCTTCTTAATCAAAACCCAGAACTAGAAAACCATACTTTTAACGAGTTAGCTAAATTCTGCAAACTTGAGGGAGATACACTGATAGTTAACTCCTTGCCAAATCAGTTTTATTCTTATTGGGAAATTTTGGATGACTTTAATCTCGAACAACTACAAATGATGGAAAACTTGAATCACATATTTTATCTAGCTCTTAAATTTGGCATCTTATCTCCCGATAGATTTTTTCAACGGTTTATTGATTATGTTTTGGGGTCTGAATATCTCCTTAAAGACAACATATTTTATCTGTCTCTCTTTCGGGATAAGGATAGACTCCGCTCTCTCAAAGAAATCAATCAAAGTTTTAGTAATTTCCTAAATAAAATTATGAATAAAATCTCTATTCAGGTGATTGATATTAAATATGCCAATTTTGATTATTATCTGAATCTAGGAAACCGAGAGGAAATTAAAAGTCGAAGTATTAGAAAACAATTTGTCTATGAGTATTTGATTCAAAATTATCTGGAAAATTATCAAAGTACTGTTAAAAATTGGAGTATTAATAGTGAATTTTGGCTACCTACTTACAGAAAAAATTTACCAGCGCTTACTCCTGGTACTAAATATATGGATGATTATGTGAAATTAACGGGGGTTAATATTATGAAAGTTATTGATAGTTATATTGAGGGGAAGTAGGGGAGTGGGGGAGTGAGGAGTAGGGGAGAAATAAACATAAGAATAATTAACATTATAAGTGCTTTCAGCATAAAGGATTTAGCGATCGCTTTTTCATATTACTGTTTTGATTGTGAGCTGCTGTTTTTGCATTGAATAAAAAGTCATGCGTAGGGGCGAACGACCCCCAACGGTACTTATACTATCATCATTTTTTTTGACGTGCAATGAGAAATCCAACCTTTTTTCGGTGCTTCGTGCAATGACAGTTGTGGGTTTAAATTTGGGAGCTTGGCAATGACGATTTTGATGAGTGGCGGTCGTCGAATTTTACTCATCTATATTAGCGATCGCTTTTCCATTTTACTGTGTTTATAGTGAGCTGCTGTTTTTGCGTTGAATAAAAAGTCATGCGTAGGGGCGAACAACCCCCAACTATACTTAGACTATCATCATTTTTTTCCACGTGCAATGAGAAATCCAACCTTTTTTCGGTGCTTCGTGCAATGACAGTTGTGGGTTCAAACTTGGGTGTCTAGAAATAACGAAATGAGTAGCGAGGGTGGAATTTTGGTAATTATATTTAGCGATCGCTTTTCCATTTTACTGTGTTTATAGTGAGCTGCTGATTTTATGATTGATAAAGAATTATATGACTCTGATTTTATGATTGATAAAGAATTATATGATTTGCTAAGTTATGAGAATGTTTTGTATTTTTACCCCCATACTATGCTGGAAAATAAAATTGATAGTATTATGGAGAATAAAATTGAACTAGAATTTAAACGAGAATTACAAAAACTAAAATCTGAACTGCCACAGTCTAATCAACCAAAGGAAAATTTTCGGGCATCATGGAGAAGGAAACGTCCAGTTTGGAGTGATAAATTAAGAAATTTAATAATTAAATATCGCAATATTTGTCACGATTGGCAGTTGAATAATTATGATTTCTTAGTCTTAAAAGAGTATTATCATGCCAATGTTTTACTTCTAAATTGCCTCAACAGCGATTGCTATGTCAGTCGAGAAGTTCGACAAGAAATAGAAGACACTTTATTATTACCAACTACTGAAATACAAAAACGCAAAACAGCAAGTCTCTAGTGATAAACATTCTCTAATTCCAGCAAAATCTCAATCAAAATCCAACTCCAAAATTGGCAATGTTTTGTTCAACTAAGGATTCATATATAGCAATCAGGAATCAGATGTGAGAATTGAAGTTTTCCTTTAAAGCATAGAATATAGCAGTTTTCTTATTCTTATATTTTCGTTTTTTCCCTCCATACCTATTCCCTCCATACCTAAAACAAAAGTCTCCAATATCTCACAACTAAAATCATATTACTATAGAGAGAATGTGGGAGACATAAGGTGACAGTTCCCGTCGCTAAATCGGAGATTATAGCGCGGGCTTCTCGTTGACTCCCGGCAACCCGGCGGACATTTCACGTTCGCGCAGCGGCTCCGCAGGAGCAACTTTGGTTTTACTTCCCCGTGCTGCCCCACCGGAGAAGGAGTAGAAAAAATCTCGCTCTACCTATTTTCCTTGAAAGTTTTACATACAAGCGGCTGCTGCAATTTCTGCACAATTCCTTGTAAAACCCCATACTTTCAGTAAATCTTTCTCCATAGACTTTTCCCGATTTACTCAAAACAGAAAAATCCAGAAATAGAGCGATCGCTCCAAGGAATTATAGTATGACAAAGCAATTAAAAAATTATTACTACTTACAATTCTACTTTTTCAGAGTATTGCAAAGTAAGTTTCAAAAATAGAACTAAATCGCGATCGCTCAATATAGCTTTTACTAATCAAATACAGCTTTTAATATTATTTATCTAAATCAAAGTAGCCTAATTTTCCCCAAATTATTACAAAATATTTCACGAGCTTGCGTTGTTTCAGCGATTTGGTACATAGTTTGTACATCAGATATTGTGCCAATGTTGTGTCTAAACCTAAGAAAAGACTCTTCAATACAAGGCTATAACCTAGTATTTTCGTTAATAGCACCTCAAATCTGCCAATTTTCAGCCGAGAGGTATAGCCTCAAAAAAACAAATTTTGAATAAGTACAAAAGTACCTCTGCAATAAGGAGGCTTAAAATATGGAACATTCTCTTTTTTTTATCTCCTTAAAAGGGAAGGCTTTAGACCATAAATTTTCGATAAGAAGAGGGAGTTTATAAGATATTAAGGAGGAGAAAGTTTTTTGGTCACTAATTATCCGGAATGATACAAGGATAAAAAAGAAATAAATCCTTATGAGTCAATCCTATCTCTTCTAAAGAGAGACAATTGTTAATTGTTGAAGCAACACCTAAAACCCAGGTTCATTTCATTCTAGATTTTGGTAATAAATTTATTGATTTTCAGACAGCGAAAGATAAATTTCCTCAAGCTTGAAATAAGGAAGTTTCCTCAATACATAAAATGGCACAGTTTAGAATAAAACCGCTCTGCCTAAAACCTCAAACCTTCTTCTACCTCTCAAGGCAATGAATTAATAGCTGATAGCTGACTGCTTACCTTCTACCAATTAAATTTGATACCCAAATATGCTTCTAAACGCTGATTATGAGGTTGAAAATAATCATTTAATTTTTGTCGAAGTGACTCACTAATAGAAGAATAAGAACCAGCATTTAATTTTGGATAGTCTGGTATTTGATAATCTGGCAAGCCTAGAAAGTCGAAAACTTGCTTCATGGTAGTTGCCGAGTCACGATAAAAGTCTTCACTTTTCAAAATTAGTAATTGTTCTCTAGGAAAAATAGCTAACCATTTCTTGAGGAATTCTACATATACGCCAGAAGCAATATAATCTCCTGCAAAATTCCAATAATTAGGATGAGAAATTTTGCTGAGTTTTTCAAGTTGAGAATTAATAGCTACTTCACAAGAACGAAATTCTTTATTTAAACGTACTTGATGATAGTAATGAGAAATTGCTCGATCGACAGGATTTCTCATAATGAGAATTAGTTTGGTTTTGGGAAAAAAATGAAAGATTCTACAGGGAGCATATTGAGCATCAAAATAGGTAATGCTTGCTTCTCCAGTTAAAAATTTTTTTGACTCTGAAATGGGAGGGAAATGTGCCCGATACCAATCTATACCTCTATGGAAATTGAAAGACCAAAAATGTATTTCTTTTTTGATGGCAGGTAAGACTTGGGGATGTTTAGTTATATAGCTATAAAGAGAGGTGGTTCCTCCTTTGCCTACTCCAATAATTAGAAAGTTGGCTTCTGATAATTGTTCTGAATTCCAGTGTTGGTTAACAAAGGTGGGATGGGTTTTATAAATATAATTTTTAGAGGCTGTTTGATAATATTTTATCGCTTCATTAATTCTGTCTACTTGAGTTAAAGCTTCTGCTAAGTTTAGGTAAGTGGAAACTGAATTATTTTGATTTTCAATAAGTTTCTGAAATAAATTTACTGTCTCCTCAAGTTTGCCTAATTTTTCAAAGGTTTCCCAGAGACGAGTATCAGACCACCAAGCAAAATCAGGATTAATTTCTATGGCACGATGGTAGGCAATAGAAGCTTCTAACCATTTTTGTTGTTGGGTTAAAGCTAATCCTAGATAATAGTAAGATTGACTATCTTGATTAGTTTCCACAGCAACATAATATGAGGTTAAATCTTGTTCTAGTTGAATTTTTTGCCGTAATATTTTCTCTAATTCCCGAAGGATATCTATTTGATATTTACTAGGGAATATTTCTCGCAACATATAATAGATAATGATGGCTCCAGAAATCTGATTTGCTTGTGCTAAAGCTGTGCCTAATTTTAGATATAGTTCTGGATTTTCTCTGATGAGATATAGTGCTGTTTGATAAATAGGATATTGGTCTGGATTTTTAATAGCTTGACAATAATAATTGATAGTTTCATCTAAATTTGATTGAGAAAGTTGGGCAAAAGCATCTCCTAACTGTAAGTGCATCCAAGGTAAATCTGGTCTAACTTGAGCAACCTCCAAATAAGTAGCGATCGCTTCATCTAATTTTTTTTGTTTAAGTAAAACATCTCCCAGACATTGGCGATACCAAACTACTTCTGGATTTAGTTTTATTGCTTGACGATATGCTATTTCTGCTGCTTCTAGTTTGCCAATTTGAAAAAGAATATCTGCTAATTTTTGATGAGTACCTTTAAGTTCTGGTTTGAGTTGAATTGCTGTTTGATAAGAAACAATGGCTTGCTCAAATTCCCCGACATTAACCAGTGCTTCTCCTAATTTATTGTAATCCCAATAACTATCAGGATTAATTTTAATAATTTGACGGTAAGCAACGACAGCTTCTGAGTATTTTTCTAGTTTAATTAGGGCATTTCCTAAGTTATGGTAAGACCAAGGAAAGTCAGGGTTTAGTTTGATGGCTTGACGGTAAGCTGTAATAGCTTCATCCCATTTTTGTAGTTTAGTCAAAGCTTGTCCTAATTTATAGTAAGACCAAGAAAAATTTGGGTTGAGCTTTATTGCTTGATGGTAGGCATTAACAGCTTTATCCCACTGTTGTTGTTCGAGAAATTTTTCTCCTAATTCGTAGTCATCCATCTCAAGTTTTCCAGTTAAGTTTCATCTATAAGCTTGATTCTAATTGAGGAATTTTAGTCATCTATATCTAGTTTCCTAGTTAAATTTCATATATTAAGTCTGATTCTAAGTTGTGAATTTCAGCTTGAGAGAAATATCTCAATTTTTGAGGCAGTAATTTCCTGATAGGTGGATAAAGCCCTCCATTGAATTTCTGGCGATCGGGAATTTGATAGTGTGAAGTTCTCTCTCGTTAAATCAAAGATTATAACGGGAGCTTCTAAAACAGAGATAATTGAATCCAAGTTTCAGAAGTTTCTTGTCTCACAGGCTGACTACCGTCTAAGCCTCCACAAGCAGACAAGATGATACCCACCTCGTTTAATGCCTTATTTAATATGTTAATTGCTGCATTCTCGTCCCGATCTAAAACTACTTTACATTTAGGACAACAGTGAGTTCTAACTGACAAAGTTTTAGGTACTTTGTGGCCACAATTACTACAATTTTGTGATGTATTGTGAGGATTAACTTTAATCATAAGAACACCGCGTTTTACCGCCACTGCATTCAATTTTTCAATAAAAGCTCCCCAGGCTACATCATAAATTGATTTTGATAATTTGCTATTTCTAGCTAAACCTTTAATGTTCAGGTTTTCCACAGCAATTAACTCATATTCTTTAACTAACTTATGAGCTGTTTTATAGTGGAAATCTTCTCTTTGTCTGGCAATATGTTGATGTAATTTAGCTATTTTATTTTGTGCTTTTTTCCAGTTGTTTGACCCAATTTTTTTTCTAGATACTTTTTTTTGCTTTCTTGCTAAATTAGATTGAGATTTTCTATAGAATTTAGGTACAGGAACAGTCTCTCCAGTATTAGTAGTCAAAAATTCTTTTAAGCCGACATCAATACCTACAGCAGTTTTAATATTTTCTGTAGGAATTAGACTAGGAATCGACTTATCTTCTAAACTGAAACTTACATAATAACCATCAGCTTTTTTAGTTATAGTTGCAGTTTTTATCGTCATACCGTCTGGAATAGCTCTATGAACTATGACTCTCATAGCACCAAACCTCGTAGTAATTATTTGTTTACCATCAAATTTAATTACTGCTTTAGGATGATTGACTCTACTGAAACAAAATGACCTTAACTTTCCTAATTTTTTAAATCTTGGTCGTCCTCCACGCTTACCAGTTTGATCGGGTATTAACCAACGTTTCCAGGCTTTATCTAGTCTTTGTAAATTAATTTGCTGAACTTCGTATGGAGATTTCTTTGTAGTCAGGAAATAACTGTTTTGTCTGTTTAAGTGCTGATTGTTGAAAATAATAATCTGGCTTGCCAGAAATCTCACCAATAGGACATGATACTATTGAGCATCGGTCTACTTGACATCTGGTTCTGTTTAACCAGTCCAAGCGTTGACCGAGGGCATAATTCCAATGCCTCCTTAGCAGCTCTAGCCAATAATCAATTTTGGCTGACTGTCCAAGAGTAGGCTTGATTTTGTAGCAATGAGTAATTATCATAATTCTTATACTACTCTTTACTGCTATATTTGAAAATCAATCGACACCTCCACAAAGCAAGCTGTCGGCAATTCCCCTCCCGTTAAATCAGAGATTATAATGGGAGACCCCGAGACCGTATCTAGTTGGAAATTTGCTAAACTATCAAATTCAGAAAATCAAAGACTCGTTTCATTATAGTTGTGGGAGAAACTAATAACTTCACCCTACTGTTTTTATCGAAATTTTTCTCCTAACTTTTAATCATCCACCTCAAATTTTCCAATTAAATTTTATACCTAAATATTCCTCTAATTTTTGATTATGAGGTCGAAAGAAATTGCTCAATTTTTGATGCAGTGATTTATTGATAGGGGGATAGGAACCTAAATTTAATTTCTTGTAGTCAGGAATTTTATAATTTGGCAAATTCAGAAAATTAAAGACTCGTTTCATCATGCTTGTTGGAGTTCGATAAAATTCTTCTGTGGGTAAAATTAGAAATTGTTCTTGAGGAAATATTCTCATCCAATTATGGATAAAATCTATGTATATGCCAGTGCCTAAATAATATAATTCATGATGCCAATAACTACTGTCTAAGGGGGAATTTTTATAAATCATTTGCCAATTTTCTAATTCTTGATTTAATGCTGTTTCTAAAGGGCGATTTTCTCTATTTATCCTTCGCCAATGATAGTAGTGAGAAATAGCTCTATCTACAGGGTTTCTCAACATAATTATTAATTTGATTTTGGGAAAGTAATTGAATATTCTGTCTGGTGCTTCCCAATTTCCTAAGTAACTAGGACTTGCTTCTCCAGTGATTAAATTTTGATGGTTTGGAATGGCAGGAAAATGAGAGAGATACCAATTTATTCCTTTGTCAAAGTTCATCGACCAAAAATTTATTTCTTTGACAACAGGGGATAAAATTTGAGGATGTTGGATGAGATAACTAAATAAGGAGGTAGTTCCTCCTTTTCCTACTCCAATAATTAGAAAGTTAGGATTTTGAATGTCTGTCAAATTCCACTGTTTTTGGTAAAGGGAGGGGTAAGATTTTAAAGTTTGTTGGTAACAAGCAGTTTGGTAATAAATAATTGCTTCATCTATTTGATTCTGTTTTGTCAGAATTTCTCCGAGATTTATATAGGACAAATATGAATCTGGATTTTGTTGAATAAACTGCCGATATAAATTGACTACTTCATCTAATTTTCCGCAGCTTTCTAAAGTGTTCCATAAATTATAATTTGACCAGGATAATTCAGGGTTAAGTTCTACAGCGCGCAGATAAACAATAGCAGCTTCATCCCACTTTTGTTGTTGAATAAAAGCATCCCCTAAAAATTGATAAATTTCAGAAATATTAGGTTGAATAGAAAGAGCTTTTTGATAAGAGGCGATCGCTTCATCTAATCTTTGTTGTTTTACTAGAGTATTTCCTAGATAATTCCATAGCCAATAGTTATGAGGATTTTTTTCAATTTCTTGGCGGTAGATTTTTTCTGCTTTTTCCCATTTATCTTGTTTGAGAAACAAATTCCATAAACATAAATGAGGTCTATCTATTTCTGGATTAAGTTCTATTGCTTTTAAGTAACTGGTAATTGCTTGGTCTGATTTTCCTGTAGTTTCTAGAACATCTCCTAATGAATTATAAGACCAATAATAGTTAGGATTAATTTCTATGGCACGACGGTATGTTGTTATGGCTTCTTCCCAATTTTCTAATTTTAGCAAAGTATCTCCTAATGAGTTATGAGACCAATAAGAATTTGGATTAATTTTGATGGCTTGATGATATTTGACAATGGCTTCTGTTTCTCTTTGTTGTTTGAATAAAACTTCTCCTAAATTATGGTGAGCAAAGTAGATTTTTGGATTAATTTCAATTGCTTTTTGCAGAGTTGTCTCAGCTTGGTCTAATTTACTTAATGTAATTAAAGTTTCTCCTAATTTATTGTGAGACCAGTAGGAATTAGGATTAATTTTTATAGCTTTTTGGTAGGCAGTTACTGCTTCATGTAAATTATCTTGTTGAGTCAGTGCTTCTCCTAATTTTTCGTAAGATAAATAAAAATCCGGATTCAATTTAATCCCCTGTCTAAATGCTGTAGTTGCCAAATCCCATTTTGATAGTTGAATAAAGCTCTCTCCCAGTTTCTGATATGACCAAGAAAAATCAGGGTTAAGTTCTATAGCACGTTGATATGCGGTGACAGCTTTTTCCCACTGTTGAAGTTGCATTAAAGCTTCTCCTAATTTGTGATAAAACCAGGAAAAATTAGGATTAAGTTGAATGGCATTTTGGTAAATAGTAATAGCCTGTGAAAAATTTTCTTCTTGGAGGTAAATATCTCCCAATTTTTGGTAAATTCCCCAATGTTCAGGTTGAAGTTCTATAATTTTTTCATAAGAAGCGATCGCTGATTCTATTTTGCCTTGGGATAAATAATTTTCTGCCTGTTTTTGGTATTGCAATGCGATAGTTTGTAAGTCTGTGCTTGAAGACATATTTGATTTATAGAGTAGTCAGAAGTTTGACATAATTGTAATATAGTAGTCCTATTTTAGGGTTTGCTGAAAAAGTCTTTTTTTAGGAGTAGGGGAGTGGGGGAGTGGGGGAGTAGGGGAGTAGGGGAGTGGGGGAGTAGGGGAGTAGGGGAGTGGGGGAGTAGAGAGTAGTTAGGAGGAAGAGAGAATAGAATTTATAGAGGAGGTAGTCGGATAGATTTGTTCCTTGGTTTTTATGCAATTATTCTGCCTTTTATGCTAGCTTTTTGAGTGTTTTGGGCTAAAAATATGGCAATTTTTTCAACCCAAAAAAAGCTTTAACCAATATCAGTAAATGCTTTTATATTTAATCGGCAAGACCTATTTTATAGCGGTTTTAATTAACATATAATCCAACTATTTCTATAACTTCTACTACCTTTAGAAATATCTATAATTTTTACTCTAGTCAATATGAGTGAAAACCTTTAGAATTGCGAACAAAATTCTAGTGTCGCTATGCGGAAGTTAAAAGTCAAAAGTTAAAAGTTAAAAGTATTGATTTGTAATTGTTTTAGGATTTTGTAACTGGCCATTTCAGTTATCAGTTAGCCTCCTCCGGAGGAACTGCGTTAACAGTTATCAGTACCTCTGCAATAAGGAGGCTTGAAATATAGAATATCCTCTTTTTTATCCCCTTAAAAGGGGAGGCTTTAGAGCAAATTTTTTCAGTAATAATTAATTAGGATTTGCTGAATAAAGTATGATACCAATTTGAAAAAAGAATACTACAAAAAGGTAGACCTTACTCGAAGATTATTAAAAATAGCTATTCCAGTTAATTTTAGATAGTTGTTTATATTGTTTTTCCCTTTTTTTCAATATTTATCCCTTTTTCCTTTTTTTCTCTTCCTTCTTTCTTTCTTCTACCATTTGTAACAAACATTTATCAAATTGGTATGAGTGCTAGGGGTAGGAGTCAGGAGTCAGGAGAAATGGGGAATTTAGAGAAGGTATAAGTAAGAATTGTCCCTCAATTTTTCTGTTCTTGATTTGCCCAAAATGCTAACTTTTTGAACGTTTTAGACCAAAACAAGCGCACTTTTTTGGAATCTCAGAAGGCTAAAGCATTTATCTGTCAATGCTTTGATAATTAATCAGCAAACCCTAATTATTAATTATTAATTATTAATTATTAATTGTTTAAAGCCTACTCCCTTCTTTAATTCCAGTTAAATTTTATGCCAAGATACTCTTCTAATTTTTGGTTATGAGGTTGAAAGAATTCAGAAAGTTGATGACGCAGACTAGCATTTATTGGAGGATAAGAACCAGGATAATAATTTTTATATTCTAAGAGTTGATAATTTGGTAAACCTAGAAAATCAAAAACTTGTTTGGTTGTTGCTTCAGGATTTTCATACATATCCTCGCTTTTCAATATTAAAAGTTGTTCTCTAGGAAATATATTCATCCATTCTTGAATAAAAGATAGATATAAACCTAAACCTAGATACCTCGTTTTTTTTCCTTGCAAAAGATTAGCATTGCCTTGAGATTGATTAATCATTTTTTGTAATATTTTTGTTTCGGCAGCAATTACTTCTGCAAAACTTCTTTGTTCTTGTCCTAGTCGTTTATCCATATAGTAGTGAGAAACAGCTCGCTCTATAGGATTTCTTAATATAGCGATTAACTTAATTTTGGGAAAATAACTAAATAGTTTATTTGCTGCTTCTACAGAATACATATAGTTAGGAGTTGCTTCTCCTGTAACAAAATTTTGTTGTTCTGGAATTGCCGGAAACTGAGATAAATACCAATCAATTCCCTTGTGAAAGTTAGCATCAAAAAAGTGCATCTCTTTTTCTACGGCGGGTAAAATTGATGGATGTTTAGTCAGATAAAAATAAAGAGATGAAGTACCCCCTTTAATTGTGCCAATAATGATAAAATTTGGTTTTCCTAATTCTGTAAAATTACCATATTTACTGATAAATTCTGGATGAGTTTTGGAGATTTTTATAGATAAAACTTTTTGATAATAACTGCTAGCTTCTTGAGCTTTACCTTGTTTGGTCAGAATATTAGCTAAATTCAAATAATGCCCATCAAATTCTGGCTTAATCTTCATAGCTTCTTGGTAACAGTTAATCAAATTATCTAATTGCTTTTGATTTAATTTAACTAGCTGATAACTGTGAATAGATCTGAGTTTATTATAAGCAAGGAAAAAATCAGGTTGCAATTCAATAGCTTTAATATAATAAGCGATCGCTTCCTCTGAATTCCCTTTTTCTAAAAGAGCATCTCCTAAATCTTTATTAACCCAAGGTAAATCTGATTTAAAATCTCTGGCTTTTTGATAATAAGTAATCGCTTCATCTATGAATCCTTGTTTGTGCATTACATAACCTAACTGATAATAATACCAGTAAGCATTAGCATTTATTTCCAGGGCACTTTTATAAACTATCGCCACTTCATCCCATTTTTTTATTTTGAGTAATACTTCCCATAAATTATGATAGTACCAATAATTATCAGGGTTAATATCTATAGATTTTTGATAGGCAACAATAGCCTCATCCCATCTTTTTAATTTAGTTAAAGCTTTCCCTAAATTTTGATGATAATTTGATACTTTGTGGTTGAGTTTAATCGCATTTTCGTAAGCAATTACAGCTTTATCCCATTGTTTTAGTTCTAGTAAAGCATTACCTAAATTGTTATATAAATCGCTAGAGTTAGGATTATTTTCAATGGCACGTTGATAAGTATGTACGGCTTCATTCCACTGTTTGAGTTGCATCAATGCTTCTGCAAGTTTGTGATATGACCAAGGAAAATCTGGTTTTAATTCTATGAATTTATGATAACTATGTACAGCTTCATTCCACTGTTTGAGTTGCATCAAAGCTTCTGCAAGTTTGTGATAAGACCAAGGAAAATCTGGTTTTAATTCTACGACTTTACGGAAAGCATTAGTAGCTTCATCCCACTGTTTGAGCTGCATCAATGCCGTACCTAATTTTTGGTAAGACCAGGGAAAATCTGGATGAAATTTTATAGCGTTGCGGTAACTTACTATTGCTAAATTCCACTGTTTTTTTTGAGAATATAGATTGCCTAAATTTAAATGAGCTTGACTAAAATTGGGATTAATTACAATGGCTTTTTGATAATATTCTTGAGCTAACTCCTGGTTGTCCATTGCTTCGACTATTCTGCCTTTTGTGTTACAAACTAAGGCTAAATCTTCTAGTTTTTTGAGGGCTTCATTACAGATTTTATCGGCCTGATTTAATTTTCCTTGAGCTAAGTAGGATTCTGCTTTTTGGTTTAAATCTACTACTGATATTTTTTGGTTCACTGTTTTTTGATTGAATTAGGGTTTGCGTATGGAAAGTATTTTTGCTGGGGTAGAAGACAGGAAACAGGAGAAATGAGAATGAGCTAGGAGGTAAAGAATGCTATGTCTGATTGGGTGAGGACCCACCCCTAACCCCTCCCAGGAGGGGAAGTGTGGGAAGTTTGGGAGCTGTGGGGAGAGTAAAAGTAGGAAAAATCTGTACTAACCAACTAATAATTGTCAAAAACAAACTTTTAATCTTGTTAAATATTTGACTGTTTAAGTATAGGAGAGTTGCTCAAAATTCCCGTTACAAAAATAACTTCTGACTTCTGACTTCTTACTTCGTTAACCCCTACTCCAGCGCAGCAAAGGAATTTTGTACCTCACGCTTTTTGGGAATTGCTATACTTCTAATAATGGGTGCATTTCATATTTATAAAAATACTTTTTTCCTATATATTCCCTGTTGCCTTTCGGAGCTATTGCCTAAAAGCGATAAATTTTTGGCTTTATTCAAAATAGAGATGCACCTCTTCTAATTAATAATTTCTGAAATAGTTTTAAAAGTATAACCCTGAGCGGTCAATTTTTGCAGAATAATTTCTGTCGCTTCTACTGTTTTAACACTAATATCGTGCATCAATACAATGAAACCTGGTTTGACATTTTCTATAACATGATTAGCAATTGTTTCTGAGTCTTTTTCTTTCACATAATCCTTTGAGTCAATATCCCACAAAATCAATTGTTTTTGCATCTCTGATAGCAAATCCATTAGATATAAATTACCCAGACCAAAAGGAGGTCTAAATTTGATTTTACCAGTTATACCTAACTGATATAAAAGCTCATCAGTCTTACTAATTTCTATTCTAATTAATTCTGGATCTTCCTGAGATAAATCTGGATGAGAAAATGAATGATTACCTAATTCATTTCCTTTAGCTAGTATCAATTTTGCTAGTTTTTGATACTTTTGAATCTTTTTGCCCAGAGTAAAAAATGTAGCCCGAGCTTGGTAAAAATCTAATATCTTGAGAATTTGATTAGTATAAGGAGGATTCGGTCCATCATCATAAGTTAAAGCGATCGCTTTTTCTTTTATCTTTACCTGTTTTATCCCAAAATAGTTATATTTTGGTTTGATTTGTAAGGCTTTTTGCATATATTTTTGTGCCTCAGACCACTTTTTTTGTTGTAAGTAAATATTTACTAATTTTTCGTAATCCCAAAAAGAGCCTGAACTAATTTCTAAAGCTTTTTGATAATGGGATATTGCCTCTTCTTGCTGACCTAATTGTTGTAAAACATCTCCTAATTTTTTGTAAAGTTCGGGTGTGGGTTTATGAGTAATAGCTTGTTTATATATTGATACTGCGTCAGACCATTTTTCTAACTTTGTTAAAGCTTCTCCTAATTTACGATAAGACCAATTAGATTCAGGGTTAATTTCAATAGCACGATAGAAGTTAACTATGGCTTCATTCCACATTTTTAACTCAAAAAAAGTATTTCCTAAATTATGATAAGCAAAATATAAGTCTGGTTCTATTTTAATTGCACGTTCATAAGCTGCTATGGCTTCTTCATACCTATAAATTTTCAAGAGGCAGCATCCTAGAGAATATTGATTCCAGTAAAAATTGGGTCGTATTTCTATTAATATTTGGTAAATTTCTACTGCTGCTGACCACTTTTCAAGCTGCATTAAAGCATTACCTAAATTTTTGTAAGCTAAATAAAAATCTGGTTTAAGTGTGATGAAGCAACGGTAAGTAACAACTACTTTTTCCCACTGTTTTAGTTCTATTAAAGCTTCCCCTAATTTATGGTAAGACCAGGGAAAATTTGGATTTAGTTCGATGGCTTTTTGATAGGCAATAATAGCTTCATCCCACTTTTTTAATTCCAGGAATGCTTCTCCTAATTTATGGTAAGACCAGGGAAAATTTGGATTTAGTTCGATGGCTTTTTGATATGTAATGACAGCTTCATCCCATTTTTTTAATTGCAAGAATGCCTCTCCTAATTTGTGATAAATTCCTGCTTGATTTGGGTTTAACTGAATTGCTTGATCGTAACTATCAATTGCAGCTTGCCATTGTTGTTGTTGGAGAAATAAATTACCTAAATTAATATGAGCTTCTAATAGGTTTAAATTTATAGCGATCGCTTGTTGATAATTTTCTTTTGCTAATTCTAATTTACCCATTGCCTGTAATACTTTTCCTTGGGTATTATGAGCTGGGAAAAAGTTAGGTGATTCTGTTAAAATTCTTTGACAAATTGCATAAGCTGCTTCGAATTTTCCCTGAGATAAGTAATTTTCTGCTTGCTGTTGTTGTTGGAATGCTACAGCTTGAATATTTTTGTTTAAAGACATATCTAATACCAATTTGATAAATGTTTGCTACAAATAATTTTCTAGGTGTTAGGTTTTAGGTTTTAGGTGGTAGGTTTTAGGTTTTAGGTGTTAGGTTTTAGGTGGTAGGTGCTAGGTTTTAGGTGGATTATTGGTAAAAATCCTCTTATGAGCAAGGAGAAACAAGAAAAAATTTTCATCCTTTGTCAATCCTATCCGTTTTCTTTCCAGAGGTAGTTATTAATTATTAATTATTAATTATTAATTTTTGAATAGCCAGTTTATTTGTAACATTCTTTTTTCAAAATGGTATTATACCAATTCCCAAAAGCAATATCTATGCTTCAGTCATACTTCAACAGTCAAATATTTACCAAGATTCAAAGTCTTCTTTTGACAATTATTAGTCGGTTAGTATAGATTTTTCCTACTTTTAACCCCTCCCCACACTTCCCATACTTCCCACACCAATCATACATAGCATTCTTTTTGAGAAATGGTATTATACCAAATTGATAAATAGTTGCTACAAATATCTAGGGTATTTCTTAGGAGTCAGGAGTCAGGAGTCGTATGGGAATGTCTTTAATGCCATTTTTTAGGGTTTAAACTACCTTTTTAGTCAAAAGGACATTTTCTATAAAGTCTTTTTATCGCTCTTACTATTCGTAACATTCTTTTTTCAAATTGGTATTATAGAGGAGGTAGTCGTAAAAATTGTCCCTTGATTTTTCAACCATAATCGTTCCAAAATATAGCAATCCTAAATAGGTTGCGGGTAATCAAAAAGTAAATAAAAAAACTGAAACTCTTACCTGTTCCCAGATCCGGTGTTCCCAGATCCGGTGTTCCCTAAAAAGCAGTAAGATTTTTGACACGAATAAAATAGGATTTCTATACTAGCTTTTTGAGCTTTTTGAGCCAAAAAGCTGGCATTTTTTTAAACCAAAAAATGCTAAAACCTTAGAGAATAAAGATGTAAATAACTGATTTTATACCAAATTTAAAAAAGGTAGTTACATCTTATACCAAGCGTGATAAATGTTTGTTACAAATGGTAGAAGTAAGAAAGAAGGAAGAGGAAAGAAGGAAGAAGGGATAAATATTGAAAAAAAGGGAAAAACAATATAAATAACTATCTAAAATGAACTAGAATAGCTATTTTTAAGCATATTCGAGCAAACTCTACCTTTTTGTAGCATTCTTTTTTATAATTGGTATTAGTTGATGATTTCTTCCTACAATAAAAAAATATAAATTCCATAAATTCTAACAATTCAACCTTTTTTCCTCTTTAATATTTCTGTTTTTCTTTCCCTATTCCCTATTCCCTATTCCCTATTCCCTGTGCCATGACTGTAGCAATATTTTATGAAATTGCTATTAGAAGGAGTTACAACAAATTATTCCCAGTTAAACTTCATACTTAAATATGCTTCAAGCTTTTGATTATAGGGCTGAAATAATTCAGAAAGTTGACGACGTAAGCTACCATCAATTGGAGGATAAGAACCAGGGAAATACTTTTTATATTCTAATAGTTGATAATTTGGTAGACCTAAAAAATTAAAAACTTGCTTGGTTGTCGCTGCAGGATTTTCATACATATCCTCACTTTTCAATATTAAAAGCTGTTCTCTAGGGAAAATATTTATCCATTTTTTCAGAAAATGTATGTATAAGCTTCCCCTGAAATAGACTGACATTTTGTTGATTAGTCTTTGATAATTTTGAGGGTTGTCGTTTAGTTCTGTAAGAATTTTCATTTCTTGGGGTACAAATTCTGTAAATTCCTTTGACTCTTTTCCCAATTTTTTAGCCATATAAAAGTGAGAGATTGTTCGATCTACTGGGTTTCTTAAAATAGCAATTATCTTAATTTTGGGAAAGTTATCCAATAACTTTTTTCCTACTTCATCAGAATATATATAGTTAGGACTAGCTTCTCCAGTTATAAATTTTCCCTGCTGAGGTAGTTGGGGAAAATGTGCCAAATACCAATCTATTCCTTTGTGAAGTTTCTTAGTAAAAAAATTGATTTCTTTTTGTAGAGCAGGAATTACATTGGGATGGTGGCATAGATAATTGTAAAGCGATGATGTTCCCCCTTTAGGTGTGCCAATAATGATAAAGCTTGGTTGGCCAGGTTGTTGAGAATTCCAATGATTTTTTACAAATTCTGGATGAGATATTAAAAGTTTGTTATAGGTAGCTTTTTGATAATAATTAATTGCTGTATCAAGTTCGCCCTTTTCTGTAAGAATGTCTGCCAAATTTATATATGCTTCTGGAAAGTTTGGTTGTCGTTGAATTACTGTTTGATAACATTGAATTAATTGTTCTAATTGAGTAGGTGTGATTTGAGCTATTTTATAAATATAAATACCTCTTAATTTTTCATAAACTTCAATAGCATCTGGCTGTAGTTTAATTGCGTTTAGATAACAAGCGATCGCCTCCTCTGACTGACCTGCTTCCAGTAAAGCATGTCCTAATAAATGATAAAACTGATGCCAGTCTGATTTTATTTCTATTGCTTTTCGGTAACAAGCGATCGCTGATTCTATTTTCCCTTGTTTTCTTAGTGCAGTTCCTAAATGTTGATAATACCAAGGATAATTAGGGTCATTTTCAATTGCATAGCGGTAAGTTTCTATAGCTTTATCCCATTGCTTTAATCCCATAAAAATTTCTCCTAAGTTGTGATGAGACCAATAAAAATCTGGTTTGATTTTAATGGCCTGACTGTAGGCAACTATAGCTTGATTCCATTTTTTTAACTTTACTAAAACTATCCCTAAATTTTGGTAAGTAAAATATAAGTTAGGGTCAATTTCAATTGCTCGTTGATAAGCTGCTATAGCTTCTTCATATCTATAAAGTTTAAATAGAGCTTTTCCTAAATTATTATGATACCAGTAATTATTGGGATGAATTGCAATAGCATTTTGATATATTTCTACAGCTTCTGACCACTTTTCTAGTTTGATTAATTTGTCTCCTAACTTAATATATAACTGATAGGAATCAGGATTAATATTCACTGCTTGACGATAAGCTGCTAAAGCTTCCGACCAATTTTCCAGTTCTATTAAGGCATCCCCTAGATTTTTGTAAGACAAATATAAATCTGGTTTAAGTTCGATGAAGTGACGATAAGCAATGACAGCTTCCTGCCAATTTTTCAATTCCATCAAAGCTTTTCCCAATTTATTATAAACCCAGGGAAAATCTGGCTTGAGTTTAATAAAATTACGATAGGCATTAATAGCTTCCTGCCAATTTTTTAGTTCCATCAAAGCATCGCCTAGTTTATTGTAAGACCACGGAAAGTTTGGCTCTTTTTCTATAGCTTTACGATATGCATTAACAGCGTTATCCCACTTTTTTAATTCTAGTAATGCTTCTCCTAATTTATGATGAATTTTTCCTTGGTTTGGGTTTAACTGAATTGCTCGATCATAACTCTCAATTGCAGCTTGCCATTGTTGTTTTTGAGTAAATAAATTACCTAAATTAATATGAGATTCTACTAGGTTTGAATTTATAGCGATCGCTTGTTGATAATTTTCTTTTGCCAATTCTAATTTACCCATTGCTTGTAAAACTTTTCCTAGAGTATTGTAGACAGGAGCAAAGTCCTCTTGTATCTCTATTATTTTTTGACAGATAATTTTTGCTTCATCTAATTTTCCGAGAGTGAAGTAAGATTCTGATTCTTGATGTAAATCTAATACAAATATTTGATGATTCATTTTGATTTAGAGACTTCCAAGTAATACAATATTCTATCTACTCAAAATCAGGGAATAGAGAATAGGGGAAAAAATTGAGGATGTATTTCAATTTTTCTTTAATGTAGGAAAGTATTGATATTTAACTGCTAGTCAATTATCTTTACCTTAATCTCAAATTTAATTTTGGTCAATTTTTCCATCAGTTAACTCATCAGTAATTTTTTTTAACGATTATGGGCATAAAATAAAGATATCTTATTGATAATTTTCTGGCTCCCTACTGTCTAATCTTAAGAAGATAATTTATCAAAATAATATGGGTCTAAAACCCCGCCTTTTAAGGCAAAATATTTTTGGATAGTTGCTCAAATCCCCGTTACAAAAATAACTTTTGACTTCTGACTTCGTTAATCCCGGCAACTTTGTGACTGTTAATATTATCTAAGTGGGTGCATCTCATATTTGCAAAAATACTTTTTTCCTATATATTCCCTATTCCCTATTTCCTATTCCCTATTGCCTGTTGCCTGTTGCCTAAAAGCGGCTTTATTAAAAATTTAGATGCACCCATCTAAGTTAACTCAACTTCTGCTAATTTCAGAATTTTTCGTAGCTTCTTTATATCCACAATAATATCTGGTGTCCATGATGGTTTACCTGAGTTGTCATCCTCAAACTTTTCACCTATTAAATAGTAATGTGAAAGATGGCAGAAACTACTAATCTTCCAATATATAGCATTAATATATTTGGGAGAAAAGATTTCAATTACTTTAGTTCCTAAACTACAAAAAACTAAGTTTGTTAGCCCAGCACCATGAGGTGCTACAATGACTTTAACTTTTGCCATCAATGCAGCTTGCTCTACTACAGAAAATGATTCTAGAGTTAAGCTAGTAAAACCAAACTTTTCCAATAAACTGACTACTTCATCCTCATTCAAAATTCTGCGCCATGAGGCTAATTTTCTACTAATAAATATTCGTTCTGGCGACTCTGATAATTTCCTGATATTCTCCGACTTTAAAAATAGATTCCTGATAAATTCACAACCCCATTTAGAAACTCTGATGCTACCTTGTTTATTTGTGAATGATGGTACTATTAATTTGTTCGCTTTTATATGAGGGATAAATCTACTTTCAATAATTTTTTCTTGAGGAATTTCTAGTGCTTCTAGTGTTTCTTTATGAAATTTTTTATCGCACTTGCTAAATACAAATTTATCTATCTTCGATATCCAGCCACTTCGGCGTAATAAATCCATTCTGACAACTACATCAAACATCCAATGATAATATATATTTCCTCCCCATTTTGCAGATAAAAATGCTACCGTACCATTTATATAATGAATGGCAGGTAATTCGACGGAGGATAAAATTGTCTCTGCACAACCTGTGGAAATATCTCCGACTAACTTATTGTCTGAAGTAATAACTGCACTTGTGCCTAAATCAACACAACCTCTTCCTTCTGGAACTATAGCAACAAATGCTGTACCTGAGTTCACTTTTGTAGCTCGGAAACGGTGATGTACATTTTCATCTATTGTTTGAGTTGGCAATAGATTTACTTCAGTATTTGAATAGATATTTATCCGAGTAATATCTGTTTTTGTCGAGTCTGAATTAACTTCCCAATCTCCTGTTAAATTGAAAAACTTTTTTAGCCAATCTTCTGGTAATTTTTCTTGAGTTATCCACAATTTACCTGCTGCTTGGCGACCTTGTTTTTTGAGGATATATCCTATTTTTTTATGAACATCATAATAATTTGGTCTTATTTTCAAAGCTTTGATTAAACATGGTATGGCTTCAGACCAATTCTGCTGTTGAATATAGGCATTTCCTAATGCTCCATAATGCCAACAAGATTTGGGATTAATTTCGATTGCTTTTTGGTAGGAAGCGATGGCTTCATCTAATAAACCTTTTTGTTGTAAAACATCTCCCAATTTTCTGTGAAATAAATTATTATTTGTTTCTAATTGAATGGCACGATTATAAGCTATTATTGCTTCATCCCATCGTTTAGTTTTTTCTAGTGCTGTACCGCAGCTATAGTTTAACCAAGAAAAGTTTGGATTAATTTCGATTGCTTTTTGGTAAGAAGCGATGGCTTCATTTAATAAACCTTTTTGTTGTAAAACATCTCCCAATTTTCTGTGAAATAAATTATTATCTGGCTCTAGCTCTATGGCACTACGGTAAGTAATAATTGCTTCATCCCACTCTTGAAGTTTTGCTAATATTTCTCCTAACTTGCGGTACCATTTTATTTGTTTTGGTTCTATTTCTATTAACTTCCGATAACAATTGATAGCTTGAGTATCCTGACTTAATTTTTGTAGATTATCTGCTAATTTAGAATAAGACCAAGTTAAATTTGGATTTATTTTTACTATCTGTTGACATAAGTTGATGGCGGTTTTTAATTTTCCTTGTTGTTCTAGAATATTGGTTAATTTGCGGTAGATGTTCCAGGCATCATATTTAAGTTCTATCGCCTTTTGATAATATTTTTCTGCTGCATTTAATTCTCCTTTTTTTTGTATAATATCCCCTAAATTATTATAAGACCAAGGAAAATTTGGATTAATTTCCGTAGTTAGGTGAAAGTTATTAATTGCAGCATCTATATCTCCTATTTCTTGAAAAAATTTCCCTAGTTTATGCCGAACTAAGTACAGTTCTGGTTTCAGTTCAACTGCTTTTTGATAATAATTTATTGCTTCAGTTAACTTTCCTTGTTTAGCAACAGCATCGCCTAATTTTTGATAACCATTTGCCAAAGATGGATTGAATTTTATAGCTTGCTGGAAAGAAGCGATCGCTGATTCTATTTCCCCATTTTCTAGCAAACTTTTCCCCTGTTTTAAATATTCTGATGCTTGAGGATATTCAGCTTCTAAATTTAATGCTTTTTCCTGACAAACTCTTGCTAATTCTATTTTTCCTATTTGTTGCCAGATTTTTCCTAAGTTCCGATAAAAACCTGGTACATTTGGTTTGATTCCGATGGCTTCTTGGTAAGATTTTATTGCTAATTGCCATTGTTGTTTTTGGGCATATAAGCTGCCCAAATTTGCATGAACTTCTGCCCATTCTGGCTGTTGATTTATTGCTTTGAGATACCATTCTTTTGCTTTGTCTATTTCACCCATTTTGTGGAAAATATTTCCCAATGTTTTATAGATAGGTAGAAAATCTGGCATTATTTCTAATGCTTGGTTACAAGCTAATATTGCCTCTTCTAATTTTCCTTGAGTTAAATATAATTCTGCTTTTTGAGATAAATTTGTTAGATTTATTTGTTTGTTCATTTTGAGCTGAGTCATTTCAGTTATCAGTTATCAGTTATCAGTTATCAGTTAACAGTACCTCCTCCAATAGGGAAGCAAGAAAATACTGAATTTTATTTTTGTTTATCCTCTTTAAAGGGGAGACTTGAAACCTAATTTTTTGGTCCTATAGCAAAGAACAAGTTAGTTAGGACTGCTGATGATGAACTTGAGTCAGAGAAATGCTTTTTCTACTGTTCCCTGTTCCCTGTTCCCTGTTCCCTGTTCCCTGTTCCCTGCAATACTAAATTACTTTTGCTAATTCCATGATTTTTAATAGCTGTTTTAAATTGACAATTATATCTGGTGCCCATAACTGTTTTTCTAAATTATCATTATCACAAAAATCCCCTAATAAATAATAATGTGAAAGACTACAAAAATTACTAATCCGCCAATATAAAGAATTAACATACTTGGGAGAAAAAATTTCAATTACTTTAGTTCCTGGACTACAAAATACGATGTTTGTTAATCCAGCTCCATGAGGTGCAATAACAACTTTAGCAGCAGCCATATATGATGCTTGTTCTGCTATTGACATTGATTCTAAGGTTAGACTAACAAAGCCAAATTTCTCTAACAAATTCACAACTTCCTCCTCATTAAGAACTCTACGCCATGATGCTAGCTTTCTACTAAGATATATACGTTTTGGCCGATGAGATACTTCATTAATATTTTGAGGTTTCAAAAATAAATTTCTGAGAAACTCACAACTCCATTTATTCACCCATATTCCTCTTTGTTTAGCCGAACATGAAGGCACTATTAATTGTTTGGCTTTTATGTGAGGATATAATCTACTTTCGATTATTTTATCTTGGGAAATTCCCAATGCTTCTAAACTTTCTTTCTGAATTTTTTTTTCGCAACTACTAAAAATAAACTTATCTATCTTAATATCTGTTCGGCGTAATAAATCTATCCGTGCCACTACATCAAACATCCAGTGAAAATAATTTTTTTCTCCCCACTTTGCTGACAAAAAAGCTACATTTTCATTTATGTAGTAAAAGCGTCTAATTTTTTTTTCTTCTAGAATTTAACCTAGTTTTTTGTAAGGCAAAGGATAATTTGGATTGATTTCTATAGCAAGCTTAAATTCTATAATAAATAGCTGTATCTAACTCTCCTATTTCTTGAAATACTTTTCCTAGTTTACGATGAGCTATAAACAAGTCTGGTTTCTTTTCTATTGCTTGATTTCATTAATGGATAATGGATAATTACCTCTGGTTAAAACCGTTACGGAATTGAATATAAGGAAATATTATTTCTTTTTTCCCCTTAAAAGGGGAGGCTTCAAGGCGCGAATTATTTAATTATTAATTATTAGGTGAGTCTTTTTTTCAACTAAAGCATCCCCTAATTTTTGATAGGTATTTGCCAAAGATGGGTTGAATTTTATGGCTTGATGGAAATGAGTTATCGCTGATTTATTTCCCAATTTTCTAGCAAACTTTTTCCCTGTTTCAAATATTCTGAGGCTTGAGGATATTCAGCTTCTAAACTTAATCCTTATTTGTGACAATCTCTAACTAATTCTATTTTTCCTATTTGTTGCCAGATTTTCCTAAGTGCCGAGAAAAACCTAGTAAATTTGGTTTTATACTGATGGTTCCTTGTTCATTAATTGATAATTTATAATGGATAATGGATAATTACCTCTGGTTAAAACCGTTACGGAATTGAATATAAGGAAATATTATTTCTTTTTTTTTCCTTAAAAGGGTCAGTTTTAAACCAGAATTATTTAATTATTAATTATTAATTATTAATTATTTGGTAAGATTTTATTGCTAATTGTCACTGTTGTTTTTAGGTATATAAGCTGCCCAAATTTGCATGAACTTCTGCCCAGTGTGGCTGTTGATTTATTCCTTTGAAATACCATTCTTTTGCTTTGTCTATTTCACCTATTTTGTGAAAAATATTTCCTAATTTCTAAGCATTTCCTGCGGAATGCTGCTCAAACAGCGGTCAGCGGTCAGCTATCAGCTTTATGACAAAAAAATGAGGTCTAATACCAAATTAATAAATGTTTGCTACAAATAGTTAGGGTATTTATTCTAATTTATAATTTATAATTCAGAATGCAGAATGGATAGATTTAATGCTATTTTTGATGTTTAAAATTACCTTTTTCGTGAAATTTACTTTATATAAAAGTATTTTTATGGTGCTTATTATTCATAACATTCTTTTTTTAAATTGCTCTAAAGCCTCCCCTTTTAAGGAGATGAAAAAATATTTAGTTCAGTATTTCAAGCTTCCAGCTTTAGTCGGAAGTACTGATAACTGATAACTGATAACTGAAATGACCTTTAGTGGACAATTTAAGTTCGTTGTTCTTGTGTTTCAATTTGCTGATAATAGGGATAGGGTGTAAGCTTATTTAGTATCAAATATCTTTAGTAACCGGATTTACTATAAATAGGATTTTAATCACTAAATCCCTAAAAGTGAAAAATATCTTTGCTTTTTCATTTTCTAGGAAATAGCAAAACAAAAGTAGCTAAATTAAAAATATATAACTATCATGTCCCAAGCTTTTCTAACTCCAAAAGTAAGTATAATTATCCCAGTATATAATTGCGAACTTTACATCGCCCAAGCAATAGAAAGTGTATTTAAACAAACCTATACTAACTATGAAATTATTGTTATAGACGACGGTTCCACAGATAATATCCGTCAAGTATTACAACCATACATGACAAAAATTCGCTATTTTTATCAAGAGAATAAAGGATTATCTGCAACTCGTAACCGTGGCATTAAATTGGCAAAAGGAGAATTAATTGCTCTCCTTGATGCTGACGATCTATTTCTCTCTTATAAACTGACAGAACAAGTTGCTATTTTTGATGCTCAATCAAATATTGGTTTAGTACAAAGTGGGTGGCGAGTTGTAAATGAAAAAGGAGAAAAAATTCAAGATATTGAACCTTGGTATAAATCTCCAGAATTAGATTTAGTAAGTTGGTTAAAATGGAAAACTACTAATCCTAGTGGGATGATGTTTCGCAAAGAATGGTTAGAAAAAGTAGGTGGGTTTAATGAAAAATTACGCAGATTAGAAGATTTTGATATTGTCATTCGATTAGCTTTAGCAGGTTGCCAAGCCGCTTGGTTTCCTAAAGTAGCTGTATGTTATCGTCAACATAGCAGTAATATGACGCGCAATTTACTTGCTCAAACAGCAGTAGAAGAAAAAATTTTAGATGAACTTTTTTCTAACCCCAATCTTCCTCCAAAAATTCAACAACTAGAAAAGGAGTTACGCTACGGTTCCCTAATTTGGAATTGTTGGTGTTTATATAAGTCTAGCTACTTTGCTGAAATGGCTGATTATTTATATAAATCTTTAAAATTTTCCTCTTTTTCCGTTCTTAAAACTATCTGTAATTGGCTCTATTATTTTCAATATTATGCTGCTCTAGAAAACTATGATTTTAATTCTGTATTTTTCCATCAATTACCAGAATGGCAAAAATTAATAACTCAAGTAATTCCTAATGGTTTACCACTGGTTAGCATTGTAATTCCTACCTACAATAATGCCAATTATATTCTTACAGCTATTAAAAGTATCCTGGCTCAAACTTATACTATTTATGAAATTATTGTTGTTGATGATGGTTCTACCGATAATACTTATCAAGTTTTGGAACCCTACCTCAATCAAATTAAATATGTATATCAAGAAAATCAAGGACCATCAAAAGCGCGGAATCATGGCATAGAAATAGCTCAGGGAGAATATATTGCCTTTCTGGATGCCGATGACTTTTTTCTACCCGAAAAATTAGCCGAACAAGTAGGATGTTTTGCAGAAGATTCTACTTTAACTATGGTGCAAAGTGGTTGGAGATTTGTTGATGAAAAAGGTCATACTATTAAAGATGTAAAACCTTGGGAAAATGGTGCAGAATTAGACTTAGAAAATTGGTTAATCTGGCAAGCAACTTTGCCCAGTGCAATGATGTTTAGAAGTGAGTGGTTAAAGCTTAATGGTGGGTTTGACCAAAGATATTTTGGTATTGAGGATTTAGAAATAGTTTTGCGCTTAGGTTTATCCGGGAAAAAAGCTACTTGGTTACCGAGAGTTTCTGTCTGTTATCGACAGCGTAATAGTAGTGTTTCTGGATTAGAAAATCGACAAAAAATCACTCAAGAATTGGAAAAATTATTAGATGATTTTTTTAGAAAACCTAATTTACCTGCCTCAATACGTCAAATAGAAAATCAAGTAAAATATCGCTCCTTACTTTGGAATTCTTGGCGCTTATATCAGGCAGGTAACTTTTCCGAAATGGCTGCTTATTTGCAGAAATCTTTAACTTATACTTCCGCTTCTACTACAGAAGCAATTTATACTTGGATAGAATTATTTAGCAAACTTGCTCGTCAAGAAGGAAATCAATTTAATGCCTATAATTTTAGTCAATTACCAGAGTGGAAAAAATTAATTAGTAATATTTTTAATCCCGTAGTACCGAGAGTCAGCGTAATTATTGCCACTTATAATAATGCCCACTATATATTAGAAGCGATCGCCAGCGTTTTTAATCAGACTTATACCTCTTATGAAATAATCGTAATTGATGATGGTTCTACAGATAATACCCGCGAAGTTTTAGAACCTTATTTAGATAAAATTCGCTATATTTATCAAGAAAATAAAGGAGTATCCCACGCCCGAAATTTAGGTTTAGAAATGGCAGGGGGAGAATTTATTGCTTTTCTAGATGCTGATGACTTTTTTCTACCAGATAAACTAGCAAAACAAGTAGCTCTTTTTGATACTCGTCCTTCTCTTGGTATCGTGCATAGTGGTTGGCGTTTAGTTAATGAAAAAGGGGATAAAATTTCTGATATAGAATTATGGCATGGTTCCCTAGAATTAGATTTAGAAACTTGGGTAGTTTGGAAACCTGTAACTATCTCTATGATGTTTCGTAAAAGTTGGATAAAAAGTGCAGGAGGTTTTGATACTCGTTGGCATCATGGAGAAGATATAGATTTAGTATTGCGTTTATCTGTAAATGGTTGTGAGGCAGTTTGGTTGGCAAAAGTTACTTATTGTTATCGTCAACATCATCGGAATGCTACTAGAAAATCTACTCATCAAGCTGTCAGTATGATGTCTGTTTTAGATAACTTTTTTAACAGACCAAATTTATCAACATCTATTCGTAAATTAGAGGGAAAATCTCGTTATTATACTTTGAGTTGGTTAGCATGGCAGGCACATCGAAATGAGGATTTAGTTGAAATGAGTAAATATCTACGACAAGCTGTAAAATATACTCCTTTATCTATGACAGAAACTATTTATCATTGGATTGATAGTTTTAATAGTCTTTATCAACAATATGGTTATGAATTTGATGCTTATGATTTAACAAATTCGGATATTTGGCAACAGTTAATGTCAGATATTTTTGTGAAATAAGAAGGAAGAAGGCTATTTATTAATCCACATTCTGCACCAAAAAATAAAGTAGCGATAGCCTGTTTTATCTATGTCAATATTGACTGTATTTTTGGTGTCGGAATTTATCGTCCTAATTCTTGAGCAGTTTAATACCATTCTTGTATAATTATTTCTACCTGAATTGCAGTGCTTATTGATAGGTTTCTCCATCAGCAATACAACCTGGTAATTCTGGAACTTCTGCTATAAATGCTCTTGTTTCTTGACTCCAGTAGAGGATTATTTGGTAGTGTTGCATTGGCTTAATTTTCTAGATGATATTTGATAATAATTGCACGAATTTGTTGGATTTGATATGCTTTTGCTTGTGAGTCTTAACAAATTCTGGCAATATTGATATGTAATTTGGTAATAATAAAGGTTGTAGGGATGTTCAGTGGAACGTTTCTGTGGAAAAATAATTATTTTGATTCTTTTATATTTGTAAATTAATTAGGAAAAAAGTTATGGCATCTGATTTGAACGATTTAATCATAAATCACAGGGACTTAGAAGAATTAACAGGTATTCAGTACATATATAACTCTGAAGAACTAATGAATTTGGCATATGGGTCATTTATAATTGATAGTTATTCTGTTTCAGAAGAGGTTATTCGGCCATCTTTAGTCCGAGGTGCAAAAGCAAGAGAGAACTTGTACCAAAAAAAATGCAAGAAAATACAGTTTCGTTATGGTTTAATCTTTCTTGCGTGTACGGTGAGTGTCCTCTCATTTTTGGTTTTTTTTGTAGCCCTAACATCCCTTGATTGGGGTCTTGTAGTATCTGCTATATATATTATTCCCATTGTTGGATGTCTAGTTGCGAGTATTGTGTCTCATAAGGTATTACCTTTAACTCGTTGCATAGGTTCTTTATTTACTACTAAATCTGCCAAAAGAAAGTGGAAACAATGGGCTGATTCTTTACAACCAACCCCATTAGGAACATTGATAGATGAAGTCTATAATTACAACAAAATTGTAGAGCAGTTTATCAAAAATGTTCAGGTTATAGACCAACTAAAGGCAGTCGGTAATCCGGTGGAAGTTAAGGATAGAGATCAAGTAATTAAAGCATTTAGAAACATTAAATCAGATTTAGAGAGGGCAATAAAAACAGAAAAAATACTCAGAGAAAACCCCGATTTTAAGCCAGAGGAATTTTCCATAGATTTGACATTTTTAAGAGCTGTAAGGTTTGAAGAAAAAGCTCAAACTTACGCCGAGTTTGTTAACGATGCAATAGAAATTGGTCTGAGAGTACAGGAGGAAATGAAAAATTTGCAGAATTGGAGTTAGAGATATTCTAATGCTGCGCGATTGCCTCCGGCACAGCGAAGCTATCGCTCAACTACTAACCTCTTCCTATCTATGTTATTGAATATAAATAACATTACCCTTGTTCAGACTTTCTAAAGCTTTATTTACTTCAATCATTAAAGATTTCAACGTTGCCAGACGGTTATCTTTAGCAATTAAAACGATTATTATTAAATCAATTTTCTGAAGATTTTGTTGTGAAGTTAAACTTTGATCTATTTTGATAAAAGCATCAAAACTTGATGATGCTAATTTTAACAATTCTCCATTTTTTATTCCTGCCCAACCTTGTTATGGAACTGTTATTACTTGATGATTTATAATTTCTCTTTTGAGCTTTTTAGGTAAGCATTCATCGAGCAATATTTTCATAAGTTTGTTTCAATAATGTCTCTTGAGCTAATTTTAATAGAGAAACTGCTTGTTCTTGAGTCACCGTAGGAAAATCATCAAGAAAATCTGCTATAGTTTCTCCTGCACTTAAATAATCAATAAAGGTTTTAATAGGAACGCGAGTATTTTTAAAGACTGGTGTACCTGATAATATTTCTGGAGATATTTCTATTAAATTATTGTTCATAGTTTTTGCTGCTCTATAAAACTGATACAAAGCGTCACATAACGTGACTACTTGATGTTTACTTCCTGCTTCTTGTGAGGCCGTCGGCGGTTACTCATCCACAGGCATTCATGCACAGGCATTCACGGTCGAGCCGACCGCATTTCTTAAATTTATACTGGCGTTTAAATCTCTATCTATTGACAACCCACAATCAGAGCAATTATAAGTCC
>NZ_JAAHHG010000390.1 GCF_010692555.1 Okeania sp. SIO3B5
GGGTTTCACAAAGGTAGACGACAAAGCTGATGCTCCCATCCATCCCCCCATCCCCCCATCTCCCCATCTCCCCATCTCCCCATCTCCCCATCTCCCCATCTCCTCCTCTATTTTTAAATAGATCCGTTTAGGGGTTCTATAAATTGGTTGCGGGTAATCAAAAAGTAGATAAAAAAACTGAAACTCTTACCTGTTCCCTAAAAACAGTAAGATTTTTATACACAAATAAAATAGGATTGCTATAGCAGAAGGAAGAAGGAAGAAAAAATGGATGGGGAAACTCAAAGAGCTGCCACTTCGTGTATACAAACCTCAAACAATTGTCAACACCATGTATACGGTGGGTGATTAAACCAAATTAACGCAAAGGTAGTTAGGGTTTGCTGATTAAATCTTAAATAATTAGGGTTTGCGCTCAAAAGTCTTATGGTGATGATAGGGAACAGGGAACACTTAACTGGGAACAGTTTAGACTATCTACTACGGCCAAATTTTCTGATACTCAGGGGAAAAATATGAGCATTTTGAGACTAATTGAGCCAAAAACCTTACACTTTTTCAGCAATCTTTAACCCTAGAAGCCTTTACAGGTATTGATTACACTTTTATGAGCGCAAGCCCTAATTACTAGATAAAGGTAAGTGCCTTTTTGGGTCGAAAAAAGTACAAGCTTTTCGGTCTAAAAGCTCAAAAAGCTAGTATTTTGGGATGATTATGGCAGAAAAATCACTCTTACAATTTTTACGACTACCTCCTCTATAATTTCCATTTCTCCTGTCTCCTGTCTCCTGCCTTGCCCTCCTGGGAGGGGGAGGGGCGAGGGGTGGGTTGTCTCCTACCCCTACCAACATACTTTTTCAGCAAACCCTAATTAATGAAACTTGATATAGAACCCCTAAGCGTATCTTTGCTAATGTTGGGTTTTTAGGCAAAGAAGTTAGGATATTGATATTTAATTACATAGCATAGATAGATATCTCCAACAATCAAAAATCATGCTCTTTTATTGCACTCTTATTCATCAATTCTTTCCCCCTACTCCCTACTCCCTACTCCCTATGCATGGAGGAGATGCTTAATAGATCCGTTTAGGGGTTCTATAAGCTTTTGATACAGCAGATTTGTCGTATATAAAGTACGCATATTAACAAGGGAATTTCTAGTGTGGAATGGCGGAAATAACTGACCAGTTACAAAATCCCAAAACAATTACAAATCAATACTTTTGACTGTCTTGAGTGCGTCTTACATTCTGAGGGGACCTCAGAATTACGCACTCGATGCATGAATTTTGACTTTTAACTTCCGCGTAGTGGCACTAGCTTCCTTACCTACATAATTTGTAATATTATCTTGATGGTATAACACTACGTTACCATAGTTATCTGAAAAATAATGCTATGCAAACTTCCCCCTAACTCCAATTTTTTAGAGTTCAATCTAGAGTAAAAAAATTATGATTTCATCTCAAAAAAAATACTTTAGTTGAAAGATAACAGGGAAAAGTAACTGCAATGTATCTTTTTCAAATGATTTATCAACCTCGATTATCTTGATTTTTTGAACGAAAAAAAAATTGTACGATCTGATACCTGTTTCCTTTGGCCTGTTCTCTTCTGTGATTGAGTTTTTATGACCAATATGAAAATGCTATATATAACCTCGAAAAAATGGTATATAATTATTATATAGTCAGGGAATATATACATAAAAATGCTGCAAATATCAATTCGTAATTTGTAAATAAAATAATCAATACAGAAAAAAAATAATTATGAATAACGATAAAAATACAATTCTTATAGTAGATAATTGTCCTCATATTTTATCTTTTTTATCTGAAATTTTCCGCTGTAAAGGATATAGAATAAAACAAGTTAATTCTGGCAAATCAGCATTAAAATATGTAATAAACAATAAGACAGATTTAATATTAATGGATGTAAAAAAACCAGAAATAGATGGTTATCAAGTTTGTAGACAACTAAAAGGAAATCCTAACACTCATAATATACCAGTAATTTTTATGAGCGATATATCTGATACTACGGAAATAATAAAAGGGTTTGAAGCTGGAGGAATAGATTATATTAGTAAGCCCATTCAGGGAGAAGAAATATTAGCAAGAATAGAAGCTCAACTGAAAATCAAAAAACTACATCTAAAATTAGAAGAAAAAAATAAACAACTAGAAAAAGAAATAGAACTAAAGCAAAAAAATGAAGATAACTTATCAGCAATTATTACTAATATGTCAGCAGGTCTGATGATTATTAATACAGAAGGTAAAATAGTATTTGTTAACCAAGCAACAGAATTGTTATGGGAAAAACCAGCTACAGAGTTGATCGATGAGGAAATAGGTTTGCCTCTTGTAAATGGTAATGAAACAGAAATATATATTCGACAAAAATCGGGAAAAATTTTATTTATAGAAACACAGATCAAAGAAATTATTTGGGAAGATGACAAAGCTTATCTTTTAATTCTTAGAGAGGTAACAGAAAGTCGTCGCGAACAAGAACATTTAAAACTATTAGAAAGAGCAATATTTACAGCCCCTCAAGGAATTGTAATTAGCGACTTAACTGTAGACGAACACCCAGTAATATATGCTAATTCAGGTTTTGAAAAAACTACAGGGTACTCAATTTCTGAAGTTATTGGTAGAAATTGTCGTTTTTTACAAGGTACTGATAAAAATCAACCAGAAATTCAAGAATTGAGAGAGGCGATCGCCACTGGAAAAAAAAGTTCGGTAGTCTTGCAAAATACCCACAAAGATGGTAGTAAATTCTGGAATGAAGTAACAATTTCTCCAGTACATGACGATTTTGGAACTTTAACTCATTATGTAGCAGTGCAAGTCAATGTTACCGATCGCGTAGTTGCACAACAGGCATTACAGGAAAGTGAAGCTCGTTTTCGTTCAATGGCAGATGGTATCGCTGTAATGATCCGTGTGGCAGATACTAATGGTAACAGCACATTTTTTAATCAAACATGGTTAGAATTTACCAGAGACAATTTATCTGATACTGTAACAAATGAATGGTTAAAATGGGTTCATCCAGACTATAGAGAACACTGTCGTTTAATGTATACACACAGCCATAAAACTTTTGCTGCCTTTCAGATGGAATATCGTCTACGTCGGTTTGATGGCAAGTATCGATGGGTAGTAGATACAGCTAAACCAAGATTTACTCCTAATGGTACTTTTGCTGGTTACATTAGTGCTGTGATTGATATTACAGAGCGTAAAGAGGCAGAAATAGAACTATCCACAGCAAAATACTCTCTGGAGAAACAAATGCAAAGAGCATTGGTATTTCGAGAAATTACCCATCAAATTCGCTCTTGCCTAGAGCCAGAACAAGTATACCAAACTGCAGCAAATCAAATAGCCAGAGTTTTACATACAGACCGCTGTTTGATTCATACTTATTCAGAATTTCCTATACCACGAATTCCCATAGTGGCTCAGTATCAGAGCTACGGTTTAGAGTTACCCTCTAATTTAGAAATTCCCATATTAGGTAATTCTTATACTAAGTTAATGTTGTCGCAAGACTTAGCAATTGCGACTGATGATATCTATGCTGAATCTCTGCTGCAAGAAGTTTTACCTCTATGTAAGGAACTAAAACTTAGGTCAATGATGGCAATTAGAACTTCTTATCAAGGAAAAACTAATGGGGCGATCGGTGTACACCAATGTAGTTATATTCGTCATTGGAAAGCAGAAGAAATAGAATTATTAGAAGCGGTGGCAGCTCAAGTAGGTGTTGCGATCGCTCAAGTAAATCTTTTAGCACAAGAAAAACAACAACGACAGGAATTATCCGCACAAAATGAATTATTAGAACAAGAAATTCAGATTCGCAGACAGGTAGAAGAATCACTCAAAAAAAGTGAAGAGCGTTGGCAGTTGGTGTTAAAAGGCAATAATGAAGGGATTTATGACTGGAATATTACAACCAATGAAGCCTTTCTGTCATCTCGCTTGAAAGCGATCTGGGGCTATAAAGACCATGAAATTAAACCCTACTACAATGAATGGTACAGTCGGATACATCCAGGCGATCGTGAAATGATGATGGAGCTGATGAGGAGCTATCTCAAGCAAGAGACTCCTAACTTTATTGTTGAGCATCGTATACTTTGCAAAGATGGGAGTTATAAGTGGGTTTTAGCCAGAGGCCAAGCTCTTTGGGATTCAGATGGAACTGCTGTGAGGATGGTAGGATCTCTACAGGATATTAACGATCGCAAGCAGATAGAAGAAGCCTTAAGAGAAAGTGAAATTCGTTATCGGGAACTGGTAGAGTCACAGGATAGTGTACTGGTTTGTAGATGGAAGCCAAATGGTGCGTTCACATTCGTTAACCGATACTACTGTCAATTTTTTGGTAAGTCTTCAACTGAATTATTAGGCAGTAACTTTTTAGAATTAATGCCAGATAGAATAGCTCAAGGGCAAGTACAGGACAATATTCAATCAATTCAGAAAAAATTATCTCCAACAACTTCAGAATATCAAGTCATTTCTGCTTCTGGGGAACGACGCTGGGTTAGTTGGACAAATCAACCGATAATAGATCGAGACCGACGTTTAATTGAAATTCAATCTTTTGGTATTGATATCACAGAAAAAAAGGAACGGGAAGAAGCTTTACGTTTTATTGTTGAAGGTACTGCTTCTTATACAGGAGATGATTTTTTCAATGCTTGTGTTCATAGTCTAGCTCAAGTGCTACAACTTGATTATGCTTGCATTGCTGAATTCAAGGAAGCAGAAAAAAAACTCTATATCAAAGCATTTTGGGGTAGTGATGAAGCGATCGAAAATATCAGTTACCCCATAGCATACACTCCTTGTGAGAAAGTTTTAGAGGATAAAATTTGTTATTATCCAGATTCTTTACAACAAATTTTTCCCCAAGATACCTGGTTAGTTGAGTTAAATATAGAAAGTTATTGGGGTATTACTCTATGTAATTCCCAAGGCCAAATTCTTGGTTTGTTAACAGTTATGGATGTTGCACCAATGGATATTAATTCTTCTGATGAGTTGATTTTGAAAATTTTTGCTGCACGGGTGGGGGCAGAATTAGAACGTTTACAAGGAGAAGTTGAACTCAAAAATGCTAAAGAAACTGCGGAAGCTGCGAACCATGCTAAGAGTAATTTTCTTGCTTCTATGACTCACGAATTGCGTACTCCTTTAAATGCAATTTTGGGTTTCAGCCAATTGTTGGTGCGGGATAACTCTTTAAATGAGGAACAGATTGAGCAGTTAAAAATTATTAATCGCAGTGGAGACCATTTACTGAATTTAATTAATGATATTTTATCCATGTCGAAAATTGAAGCAGGTAGAATTACATTAACAGAAAGTTGCTTTGATTTACACGAACTGCTCCAATCTATCAAAGATATGATGATGCTAAAAGCTAGTAAAAAAGGCTTGCAAATAATCTTTGAAGTAGGCGATAACTTACCTAAGATTATCAAAACTGATGAAGGGAAATTGCGTCAAGTTCTGATTAATATTTTAGGTAATGCAGTCAAGTTTACATCTGAAGGAAAAGTTACATTATCAGTATTTAATCATCACCAAATAGGGCAGATAAAATTTACTATTACAGACACTGGCCCAGGCATTGAAACATCAGAAATAAATAATTTATTTGAGCCTTTTGTACAAACAAAAACTGGTCGAAAATCCATAGAAGGAACTGGCTTAGGTTTACCTATTAGTCGGGAATTTGTTCATTTAATGGGAGGAGATATATCTGTTATTAGTCAAGTAGGAAAAGGTACAACTTTTACTTTTGATATTGTTGCCGAAGTTATAGAAATAGCCAAAACAACAATATTATCCGATCGACGTCAAATTATCGGTTTAGAACCTCATCAACCTGTTTATCGAATTTTAGTAGTGGAAGATGTGCCAGAAAACAGTCAATTATTAATTCAGTTACTTCAGCCTTTAGGATTTAAAATTAAGAATGCTGAGAATGGCAAACAAGCAATATCTATTTGGCAAACTTGGCAACCTCATTTAATTCTTATGGATATTATTATGCCTGTTATGAATGGCTATGAAGCAACTAAAATTATTAAGCAAACATCTTTTGGTCAAGCAACTACAATTATTGCTTTAACTGCTAATGCTTTTGATGAAGATCGTGATGCTATTTTGGCAGCAGGTTGTGATGATTTTATTGCTAAACCTTTTTCAGAAGATGTATTGTTGGAAAAGTTGGCGAGTTATTTGGGAGTACGTTATCTATATCAAGAAATAACATCAAGTTCTACTACTAGAGAACCTCAAATAAAACTTACAAAAGAATCTTTAAACATTATGCCTCCTGAATGGTTGGAGCAATTACATTTTGCTGCATTATCTGTTAACGATCAAATAGTCACTCAGCTAATTCAGCAAATTCCTGAAACAGAAATTGACTTAATTAATTGTTTGACAGATTTAGTAGAAAATTTTCGTTTAGATGTCATCCTTGAATTAATAGAAAGTGAGGAATAAATGAAGCAAAAAAAATCTGAAAATTTACCAGCAAATATTTTAGTAGTTGATGATGCACCGGAAAATTTGCGGTTATTAGCAAGTATGCTTGAGCATCATGGTTATTATGTGAGAAAAGCTATTAATGGTAGAATTGCAATTAATGGAGCACAGATTTCTCAGCCAGATTTGATATTACTTGATATTAATTTACCGGATATAGACGGCTATGAAGTATGCCAAAAATTAAAAACTTTTGAAAAAACCAAAGAAATACCAATAATTTTCATTAGTTCTTATAATCAAGAAGTAGATAAAATTAAAGCATTTGAAGTAGGGGGTAAAGATTATATTACCAAGCCATTTCAAATCAGAGAAGTATTAGCACGAGTTGAAAATCAACTATCTACTTATAAATTACAAATGGAATTGAAAGAGAGAAATTCTAAGCTAGAACAAGAAATTATTGAGCGTCAACGTACTGAAGAACAAATTCGTTTTTTGTTATTAACTACTCAGAAAATTACTGCTACTTCAGATATTTATTCAGCACTTGAAGTTACTCTAAATCATATTTGTTCAAATATAAAATGGGATTTTGGTGAAGCTTGGCTTGTTAATTCTGATAGTTCTAAAATTGTACATAGTCAAGTTTTTTATACTAATGAACCAAATTTGTATGAATTTCGAGAAGATAGTAAAAAATTAACTTTTACTTATAATAAAAGCTTGCTTGGTAGAGTTTGGCAATCTCAAGATTCAGAATGGATAGAAGATATTTATCAGATATCTTCTGATTTTTTGCAACGTTACGATCGAGCTATCAAAGTAGGGTTTAAATCTTGTTTTGCTGTACCGATTTTGTGGAGCGATCGGGTATTAGGAATTTTGGTTTTCTTCAATAAAGAAGTTACTCCAAAAAATCAACAATTAATTGATTTAGTTAAAGCATTAGCTCATCATTTAGGAGTAATGATTCAAAGCAGAAAAGCAGAATATACTCTGAAATTAGCTAATCAAAGATTGCATATACTTGCTACCTTAGATGGCTTGACTCAAGTAGCTAATCGTCGTCATTTTGATGAATATTTTGACCAAGAATGGCAGAGGATGAAACAACAGGGTCTGCCTTTTTCTCTAATTATTTGTGATGTAGATTATTTCAAGTTATACAATGATAACTATGGTCATCAAGCAGGAGATGATTGCCTAAAAAAAATTGCTCAAACTATTTATGAAATGGTCGATATTACTGATAGTTTAGTAGCTCGTTATGGAGGAGAAGAGTTTGCAATAATTCTTCCTAATACTGATGCTAAAAATGCTTTTATAATTGCTGAAACTGTCCGTTTAGAAGTGCAAAATCTGAAAATTATTCATGGTAAATCTGAAATTAATAAATATGTTACGATTAGTCTGGGTATTTCAAGTATGATTCCTCAAGAATATCGCTTACCTGCAGAGTTAATTTCCCTTGCAGACCAAGCACTTTATCAGGCAAAAAATCAACAACGAAACTGCACTGTTAGTAGAGTAGATAGAGCTATAAATTAAATCTATAAATAAAAACTTTCATTAATTGATAATGGATAATGGATAATTGATAATTACCTCTGGTTAAAACCGCTCTTGATTGAATATCAGGAGATATTATTTCTTTTTTTTACCCTTAAAAGGGGAGGCTTTAAACCAGAATCATTTAATTATTAATTATTAATTATTAATTATTAATTATTTGGTAAATAAAGTCATCAACATCAAATTAATATTATTAATTATGACTTGAAAAACTGTCGATTTAACTACTTTCATTAATTGATAATTGATAATGGATAATTGATAATTACCTCTGGTTAAAACCGCTCTTGATTGAATATAAGGAGATATTATTTCTTTTTTTTTCCCTTAAAAGGAGAGGCTTTATACCAAATTGATAAGGGTGCATCTCAATTTTGAATAAAGCCAAAAATTTATCGCTTTTAGGGAACAGGGAACAGGGAACAGGGAACAGGGAACAGGGAACAGGGAAGATATAGGAGAAAAGTATTTTTGCAAATATGAGATGCACCCATTGATAAATGTTTGCTACAAATATCTAGGGTATTTATTAGGAGTCAGGAGTCAGGAGTCAGGAGTCGTATGGGAATGTCTTTAATACCATTTTTTAGGGCATAAACTATCTTTTCAGTCAAAGGGACATTTCCTGTAAAGTCTTTTTATCGCTCTGACTATTCGTAACATTCTTTTTTCAAATTGGTATTAAACCAGAATTATTTAATTATTAATTATTAATAATTAATAATTCGGTAATATTTACATCATGTGTCCCTTCTACCAATCTTATAAATGTTTGTTACAAATTGTAGAAGTAATATCATGTCCGGTTGAATAGTGATAATACAGTTTTTAGGTGGTAGGTAGTAGGTGTTAGGTGGTAGGTAGTAGGTGTTAGGTGGTAGCTGTAAATTCAAGAGGGAAGACTTGATAGGAGTGGAAATTTGGGATATTTCTTCAACATTGAGAAGAAAACATTTTTATTATACTTAATTATCCGGACATGATATAATAAAGAAGGAAAAGGTAAGAAAGAAGAAGGGGTAAATATTGAAAAAAAGGGAAAAAAGATAGAGATAACTATCTCAAATGAACTGGAACAGCTATTTTTAAACATATCCGATCAATATCTACCTTTTTGTAGCATTCTTTTTTCAAATTGGTATTCCAGGGTAGCTACGCTTAATAATTAATAATTAATAATTAATAATTAATAACTGGATAGTTGTTCTAAGAACTTCAAACTGTCTAGTTAATAATTAATAATTAATAATTAGGGCTTGCTGATTAATTATAAAAGTATTGAGATATAAAGATTTGATCCTTTTTAGGGTCTAAAAAAGTACGCCTGTTTCAGTGGAAAACGCTCAAAAAGCTAGTATTTTCGGCTGACTATGGCAGAATAATCTTGGGACAAAACTTAGCTCATACCTCCTCGCTCATTCCCCGTTCCTCCTGTCTTCCCCTCCCCTCCTGGGAGGGGCTAGGGGTGGGTTGTCTCCTGTCTCCTGTCTCCTACAAAGAGCAAAAAGACTTTTTCAGCAAACCCTAATTATTAACAATTATACCAGTTTGATAAATCTTTGCTACAAATACTTAGGTTACTGTTTAGGA
>NZ_JAAHHG010000391.1 GCF_010692555.1 Okeania sp. SIO3B5
ATTGCGACATACGCAATAAAACCAGAAATCAAACTGAGTAAAAACTCTTATTGCGACATACGCAATAAAACCAGAAATCAAACTGAGTAAAAACTCTTATTGCGACATACGCAATAAAACCAGAAATCAAACTGAGTAAAAACTCTTATTGCGACATACGCAATAAAACCAGAAATGAAACTGAGTAAAAACTCTTATTGCGACATCCGCAATAAAACCAGAAATGAAACTGAGTAAAAACTCTTATTGCGACATCCGCAATAAAACCAGAAATGAAACTGAGTAAAAACTCTTATTGCGACATCCGCAATAAAAATCGTGCTATTGAATGAATATGATGTTATATCATGTCCGGTAGCATCGGAGCGTGTATAAAATTAAGGTGACAATGAAAGAAAACCTTCTGCCTCCTGCCTCCTGCCTCCTGCCTTCGGACAACCATTGTCTAATTATTCAACCAGACATGATGTTAGTTAGTCATCTGGAAATTGCCAACAGGAAATACGTTCAATCTCGGAACTTTTGCAGTTCGGACATATCCCTTCAAATGAGGAGTCTATCCATTCATATTCACAGTTGTGACAATGAGAAAAGATATTATTAGTATTAGCTAACTCAATTTTTTTCTGCCAAGCTTGCAATAACAAAATATCTTCTTTTTTATGATTAGTTTCTGACATTTCTCTTGATGATATTCAAATTACAGCAGATTCCAAGTATATAAAGTACAGATATTAACAATTAAATCTTTCTAGAAGGCAACTTTTGTAGTAAGGCAATTAATAAAGCTTTTATCCTAAACTAAAAGTAATAGCTGATGGCTGACGGCTGAATGCTTACGTCTTTGGAACGGGCAAGATGCCCATTCCACAAAACACAAAACACAAAACTATTAAAATCATCAAAACTATTAAAATAATCCCGCATTTATGCAACGCCACTTGAGAAATTTTACATCTTTCCTAGCCAAGCAAAAGCTCGACGCAACTCAGCAGTACCATTTTCTTCATACCACTTTCCGTGGGATAAAATAATTTTTTGAGGCTCCCATTTTAACATCTGCTTGAAACAGTCACGAGCTTGATTTTTTCTACCCCAAAATGTTGCTCGCAAATCCAGTGGTGTTTTACCATTTGGAGCTGCACAACCAATCAACCTTATTAGAAAACCAAATTTTTTACTAACTTTATCCAGCTCAAAGTTTTCAATCAAATCTGCCAGAATAAGTGTAGAACTTTGGCGGTGAAAAAAAACAACTTCATCCATAAATCTACTACCTCGAAAAATTAATTGAGCAATTTCTTCTGACCATTCAATAGGTGCTTCATCTGCTAAAAAAGCATGAAAAGTCACCTCAATTTTCTGTTGTGCTGCTCGTTCTAAAACTCCTGGTGAAGCCCATGCAGTAGCTTCTGGATAAGTTATTGCCCAATTATGAATGTGAGTATAATGAATTTTATTAGGTGAAATTAAGTGACGCACTACACCTAATTTATCAATTTCTGCTTTTAATTTTGGGGTTAATTCTACAGGAGAATGACACCATAATTCACCATTTTTTAGTCGCACAATTGTCATGGGTGTAGGAAATGGAATCCTAGTTCCATACATTGCCATTGTGACAATTCCCCCATCAACAATCCAAATGTTTTCATCTACTATTTTAGGAATATTAATTGGTTCATATAAATCGACAATATTTTTACTCATAGGAAAGCCTGTTTTTGAGTTTTATGATTAATTAGGGTTTGCTGAAAAAGTATGAGTGGTAGGGGTAGAATCCAGCAATCCTGCAATCGGTGAAGTCAGGAGGAATGGGAATTATAGAAGAAGTAGTCAGAAGAATCGGATATAGTGATTTTCTACCCCTCGAAATGCCGAAAATCTTAGATTTTTGAACCATTACCACCTAAAAACTGGTACTCCCTTAGTACCTGAAAAGGGTAAAACCAATACAAGTCAAGACGCGTGATATTTAATCAGCCAGTCCTAATTAAAATAGTTGTAATATCAAGTTTCATGAATGAGCCATAATAAATTAGCTATTTTGAGTCATCTTTAGATGACTTCTGTTGTGAGCCAAGAAATTTATTTCTTGGCGGATGACAAAGCCATTTTATACTCAATAGCTCGTCAAACCAAGGATTGAAATCCTTGGCTGATAGCTTAAGTCATCTTTAGATGACTAGATTATCTATAAAATTCACCTTTTCCTACTATTTATTCTTCTTTCTTGCTTCTTTATTCTTCTTTCTTCCCTCCTGACTCCTGACTCCTGACTCCTGACTCCTCAAGAAGGCTCGTCAAACCAAGGATTGAAATCCTTGGCTGATAGCTTAAGTCATCTTTAGATGACTAGATTATCTATAAAATTCACCTTTTCCTACTATTTATTCTTCTTTCTTCCCTCCTGACTCCTGAGTCCTCAAGAAGGCTCACCAAACCAAGGATTGAAATCCTTGGCTGATAGCTTAAGTCATCTAAAAGATGACTAGATTATCTATAAAATTCACCTTTTCCTACTATTTATTCTTCTTTCTTGCTTCTTTATTCTTCTTTCTTCCCTCCTGACTCCTGACTCCTGACTCCTGACTCCTCAAGAAGTAACAAACTGCTGTAATTTACTCACTAAATGGTCAAAATAAGGAGCTAATTCTGCTTGCTTTTCACCAGGAAATCTTTTTAAACTAGCAGTTTTAATAGCTTCTAAACCTAACACCATTGCTGATAGTGGTACAAGCAATTCTTGATAAAGTAAATTCATATAATGCAGACCTTCAGCACTGGTAAAATCAGTCTGATCGCCAGCAATTCCATAAGTAATACAACGTAAAAAATGCCAGAAGTCTCGCCAACAAGCTTCGGCTCGTGCTGGTGGATATAAATCTCCTCCTTCCGCTGTAATATTCGGATATGTTGCTAATACTTTTTCCCTGGCTTCATCAACAATTTCTGCTGCACTATCTCGAAGCAAACTAGCAGCTTCAAGAGAAAAAGTTGGCATTTTTTCACAATTTTTGAGTACCTGTAAATCATCATCTGTTAAATAACGACCTTCATCGTCAGCCATTTGAAATAGTTGAATTACTTCTGTTGGTAAAACCCCTTCCCAAGTTTTAAAACTAACTATTCTCGCTTTAGGAATTAATTGTTTGGCAGTTTCAGTTAAAGATGTAGGTTGTTGTAAACGTAGCTCTTTTAAGGCTTGATCAATGCGGGACAAATCTGGATTTTTTTCCAATTTGTCCATTACCTTGGCTTTAGGCATCTTGGCTTTTTTCGCCGCTTCTATAGTTTCATTGACAATACGCTCCTTCAATTGCTCTAAACCTGTAATTACTTCTTCTATTTCTTGAGTTGTTGGTGTTGAAGTATTGGCTTTTGGTGTTGAAGTATTGGCTTCTGATGTTGAAGTATTGGCTTCTATAGTTTCAGACATAATGACTTTCTCATCAATTTTTGTATTTTTCTGAAATTTATCATCCCAGATTGAGGGATTAGTTGCTAGTATCTGTAAAGAAACGTAAATAAAATTAAGGAAGCCTTAACATGGAAATAAACCAAATTCAGTTATACTTAAATAGCTCTGATTCTCAAGAGAGACTCAAAGCACTGACCGAGTTGAGAAATTATGAAAGTGAAATAGCAATTCCTTTGCTGATAACTAGAAAGCGCGACCCAGAATTTCTAGTACGTTCATTTGTAGCAATGGGGTTGGGCAATAAACGCAGCCCAGAATCATTTAAAATCTTACTGGAAATGATGAAAAATGACCAAGACTACAATGTGCGAGCTGAAGCTGCAAACTCCTTATCTAAATTTGGAGAAGAGTCAATTCCTCATTTACTAGAAACATTCCGTCAAGACGATAACTGGTTAGTACGTCGGAGTATTCTCGCTCCTCTTATAGATATGCCATTTCCTGAAGCACTCTATGAGGTTTGTCTTTGTGCGATCGCAGGGGAAGATTTGACTGTTAAGGAAGTTGCCATTCATGCTTTAGGTGCTTTGGCAGGAACAATTAAAAAAACCGAAGCTTTACAAAAACTTTTAGATTTTGTCAGTGCCGAATCTTGGATGACTAGGGTACGAGTTGCTCAGGCGTTAACGAAATTTGAAGCTCCTCAAGCAAAAGCCGCTTTAAGTTATTTGAGTAAAGATGAAGACCATAGAGTAGTAGGTGCAACTTTAGAGAGTTCCCTGTCTTAAGACTCTACTCAAGGGAGTAGGGAGTAGGGGTGAACGGCGGTTCGCCCCTACAGATATAGAATCTTATTTGAGAATGTACTGAAGAATTAAATCAACATCTAAAAAAGGAATTTCTATGAGTACAATTAAAACAAATCTGCCAACAAATATATGGGCGATCGCTACCTGGGATGAATTTCTCGAAATGGCAAACAGCCCTGCTTATCAAAAAGCTAAATGCTATTACCACAACAAGCAAATCAGAATTGAAACTATGCCAATAGGACCCGATCATTCCAGAAATAATGCAATTATTCTATTTGCAATTAATCTTTTTTGCACTATCAAAGGTCTTGCTTTCAATAGTTTAGATAACTGTAGCTATAGGATGACAGGTATCAGAGAGTGTCAACCAGATATATCTTATTATATTGGGGAACGTGCGGGGTTAGCGCCAAAAGGAACAGCCATTACTAATCTCGACACTACGCCACCGCCAGATTTAGTCATAGAAATTGCTGACTCTACTTTAGCTGATGATATTGGTCAGAAAAGATTACTTTATGAGGAAATGCAAGTAGCAGAATACTGGGTGGTAGATGTACAAAAGGCACAAATTATTGCTTTTGCGATTATTGGTAATAATGGTAGCAGACGCATTAGGAAATCGGCAGTTTTACCAGAGTTAAGTATTGACATATTGGAAACTGCCAAACGAATCGCACACCGGATTCTATATCATACATACTTATTTATTTTGTGAACAGACAATCTAACTATAACAAAAAGCGATCGCTCTTTTGTACCAAAGAAGACTCAAGGGAGAAAAGTCAAGCTCCCTCTTAACTTTAGTAATTTAGGCTTTCGTCAGAAAGGAAACTCGTTCGATTTCGTCCTCGGAAAAATCCCCGATTTCTACTGGTAATTTTACAAGCCAACCTCGGTTAAATTCCGACACCATTTTGTAAAGTTTAACTGCTAATTCTTGGTTGAACCGGAAGGTCTGACAAAAAGATTTGTCACCTTTGATAACTTGAATTTTTTCTCCTGCAATAGTATCTGTGACTGCTGTCATCAGAAATTGATGCCAGTTTCTACCTATATGTATTTCCAGAAGAAATTTATTTGATTCGTTGGTTGGTTTTATAGATATAACTTTGACGTTCATTGCGATTTTCTCAAAAAACTGCTATTTGACTCCAAACTTGCAAAAATTGAATGTTATTTGTTCAACCCATTGGTTATAGAATTAGTCCTGACGGTAGTCGCATTCCACTTTATTATGGTGAAATTAAAATAAATGAATACAACCAATACCACGTTATCCCCAGAACCCGACCTAGTGAAAGATAATTGGGAACTTACTGAAGTATGGATCGATCCTACTTTGTCTCCTCCCTATATTCTTTTGTTACTGAGTGCTACAGACGGAAGGTGTCGCATTTACGACCCCGCTGAAGGTTATCGCACCATTTTTGAGAGTGATAATTATGATGATGCTCAGTTTTGGTTACTTGAGGATGAGTATGAACCTTTGGAAGGAAGACTGAACGCATCGGAGTTAATTTAGGGAATGGGGCAAGCGATCGCCTCTTAGGGATGAGAATGAGCGATCGCTGAGTTATTATGGTTCTAGCAATTGCCGAGCAGAATGACGAATATGAAGAACGTAAACAATTTGTTCTGAAACTGTAAAAAGTATGCGATAGGTATTACGCGCTTTTCCATATAAAAGTTGACGAATTTCTTCTGGGAAAACTTCGTTTTCTAGTGCTAAGGAGCACCTTTTTGGGCTTTTGTTTAAAGATTCAATTGTATCTATCAAACCATCAAACCACTTTTCGGCATTCTCTGGAGATAGTTGTTCCATTATCCACAGATAAGCCTCTTCTGCTTCTGCCAAAGCTACATCAGTAATTTCAACTTGATATTCCATGTTTTTGTTTGAGTTTAGTTAATGCTTCCTTGGCTGGAAAAGTGCGTCCTTCTTGTACTGAATTTAAACCTGCCTGAATACCTTCTATTGCTTGTATATGGTCTACTAATTCTAATAATTTTTGGTATGACTCCGCATCCTGAACTACTACTTCAGCTTTACCGTTAACGGTGAGGACGAGTGGGTTTCCGCTTTTCTTGATTCGTTGCAAGTATTCGCTAGTATTACGCTTAAAGTTAGTCAGGGAGTCGATGTCTTTGGTTATGTCTAGCATTTTGTTAGGTTAAATAGCTGTTTAGCATCATATTAACATTTTATTAGATGCTTGACAAGTTAGAAAAAAAGCTATTCTGACAGTTATGGAGGAGAAAGAGCGATCGCTCCTTTTTACCACAAAAGACCAAGTAGCGGTAAGTCGAACACTGATATCAGAGACTTATGGCGGAAAAAGGCGATCGCTGTTTTGTAAAAAATAACTAAAGTTGTGATTGCTCAAGTTAAAAGTTTAGTGGTTCAACAAACGTTTCTGTAATAGTTCCTACAACTGGGAAATTCTTGGCAATTCCCTGACCGTGCAACAGGCCAATGGGGTTGAAATCTTCAAAATCATAAACATCCTTCACAGTAGAGGTTATTTGAACGTAAATATTGTTACCTTCAACCCAAAACTCCCCATCGTGAAAATGATCGAACTTTCCTAGCGACAACTGCCAGTTATCTATTCCATATCCAAATGGGATTAAATTATATCCTTGAGCGCCTCGCTCAATTCTTCCAGTAGTTTCTCCGTTCCAGACAGAGTTTTTTGCGTGTTCGATGACATCGTTCCGTCCATCTTCTAAAGCCTGTCTTACCCCTTCACTTTCGCGCTCTGCTTCATGTAAGTCGAACTCAAACATAGTGCCAGTGTTGCTAAGGTAGTGACGCAGAAACTCTGCAGCATCATCTTGGCCTTGCCAATCCCAGGCTTGTGCAAGTGCTTGTGCTTCATTATAAGTTTTCCAACCATTATACACCCACCAAGGCAAAATATTATAACCCTCCTCTGCTCTTTGCGAATAGTTATCTGACCAGCCATCATAAGCTGGAAGTGTAAGAGTAAAATAAACATCGTTTTCAACATAATTATCGAAATTGCCTTCTGTTGTTACCCCTACTACAGTAGTTCCCGTTGAATTATTACTAGGAACCAAAATCTGCTGACCAACGTAAATAGCACTCGGATTGTCAATATCGTTATAGTCGGCAATATCCCAGTAACGATTGCCATCTCCTATTGTTCTCTGAGCAATAGCCCACAGAGAATCTCCTGGTTGCACCGTATAAGTTTCCCAATTATCATTATTTCCGGTTGCCACTTCTACATTTGTTACAGTTGAGTTATTACTGGGAACCAAAATTTCCTGACCAACGTAAATAAGATTTGGGTTGCTAATACCGTTATAATTAGCAATCTCCCAGAAACGATTAGCATCACCTGTTGTATTTAGAGCAATCTGTGAGAGGCTATCTCCAGGCTGAATTGTGTAGCTTACCCATTCGTAATTATTCTCAATCTCTAATATTTTCCCATCTATCTCTACAAACGCCCGATCGTCCTCACTCTTCAACACCTCAATATCGAACTCACTCAAACCTTTCCATTGCACAACGGCACTAAAAATTTCTCCCTCATCTCCAACCGCATCAACAATATTTATCTGCGAATCAATATAATGCCCAAATTCTTCTAACCAAACATCTGTTACTTCCCCAATATTTCCTAAGTTGTTAGCTAAAAATTCCTGGGATAGATAAATAGTATTAGTTGCTTCAGCAAATGCACCATTGGCTCCATTAATCTCGGCAGATGAAATAACCTGAATTGGTGGCAGACTAATATTAGCCTCTTTGTCCCAATTGTCCCCAAAGGCCAAATCCATCTTTGCCTCAAATTCTGGGTTTGCTGCAAATTCGTGTAAATACTGATAACCTTCAATTACGGCTTGATTAATCACCTGTCCGATCGCCTCGCCAGTTAAAGTATCTACAGATGAATCAGTAGAAATATCTACTGTTGGTTCATAAATTGCTGAGTCTTGAGATAAAATCATATTATCTAAATCATTTAGCTGTGTAATTGGAACAGACAATGATTCAGCACTAGGAGTAAATATTAATGGATTATTAATATCTATTTCTGGTAAAATTGTATTGGTTGTTTCTGAATTAACACCCGTATAATCACTTAAATTGTTAATATCATCTGGCATAAACATAGTAGATTCCTCAGAGTGATTGATGATTTTTTATACTTAAAAACTTAAGACAAATGGCTTAGAATTACCAAAAGTTATGATATTTGTATTAGAGGAGTTTGTCAGTGATAAAAAGTGTTAAAAAGTAACCAGTTTGTTAAAGATTGTTTGGGCAAAAAAGTATAACAATGAATGTAGATTATGCCTTGGAGCTAGTAGAATTTGTCTTAGATAAAGACAGTAATTTTACAGATGTACAAGAGATTATTTTCCGGGAATGTTGGCAGGGGAGATGCTCTTATCAGGAGATAGCAAAGGTTTATGGTTATGAATATGAGTATATTAAATCTACGGCAGCTAAACTTTGGAAATGTTTATCGATAGCTTTTGGTGAAAAGGTAAAAAAAGGTAATTTAAGGTCAGTAATTAAGCGTTATACAAGGCGACAGCATATTACTTTTAATCGTAATGTTTTTGAAATGAACTTTAGTTGCGGTGCTAAGAATAAATCCTGTCAATTATATACATATAAATTTAGCACTGCTGAAGAACAAGAAAATAAAGACAGAATAATTACTACTCCAAAATCAGAAAATAACCATAATAGCTCGCCATTTTCTAAACTTTCTCAGTCTTTACTCGAAGAAGCTGAAACAAAAATTGCTACTGCTTTAGACAGCTTAGGTGTGACTTTTTTTGTGAAGCCAAATATTAAATTAACTACTCAAGAAGGTAAGTGCAATTTACAGCCGAATTTTGCGATCTACTATAGAGGAAAACTAGGAATTATAGAAATTGATGAGACAGAAAAAGGATTAAATAATGGCGTAGGTAGTCAGACAGAAAAAAATAGCGATCGCTTGCTACAAAATACTAATATTGATATGGTGAAACATTATGATGATATTAGGTGTTTTTTAGAACCGGATTTAGTAATTAAAGAATTTTTAGAGACATTTATTGTGTAGAAATAGGGAAAATTATTATACCAATTCCCACGCATTAACGCTATACTTGGAACTTCAGTTATTAAGTAATTAACACAAGCAAAATAACTTTTTTGCTAATTAGCAGCTCAGTTTAATGTTAATTATTCTTATTTTTACTTCATTCCTGTACGGACGTTGCATGCAACGTCCCTACTCCCGGACCTATCCTTGTATCCGTGCCATAATCAGTGTGAGCCACTCCCCCACTCCCTCACTCCCCCACTCCCCCACTCCCTCACTCCCTCACTCCCCCACTCCCCCACCCCCCCACTCCCCCCCCCCCCCCCCCCCCTCTTACATCGTCACAACACCCGCC
>NZ_JAAHHG010000392.1 GCF_010692555.1 Okeania sp. SIO3B5
CAAGAAACGGACGTGGAGGCAAGCGTCAGACTACTGCCAAAGTAGCAGCAGCCTGTGAGACGTCAACCCACCGAGGAGCTAAGGCTCGGTAGGAATCCCCGTGCCTTTAGGCCGGGGAGGATGTCAATGAACTAGAAATCTTGAATTGAAGCGCTTAATTTAAAATCTGGTACTATACTAACTGCTAAGAAAGCACTGTAACAAAAATTCTACCAAAAATTACCGATGCTATTAAAGTCAACAACTAGACATATTCATATTTTTGCCGGAGTTATAGAAGACAATGAACTTGTTCCTGATGACAAGGTATTAACTCTCGATATCGACCCTGATAACGAACTTAATTGGAATGATACTGCTGTGCAGCAGATTAACAGAAAGTTTGACGAGCTGGTAGAATCCTATAGTGGGGAAGATTTAACTGAATACAACCTACGTCGTATAGGTTCTGATTTAGAGCATTTTGTGCGATCGCTATTACAATCTGGTCAAATTAGCTACAATCTAGGTGCTCGTGTCAATAACTATAGTTTAGGACTACCAAGAGTAGATATTGACCCAGAAGCTAAATAGCATATTAAGATTGAATCTCTAACATAATAATCTGATAACATTTTTGTTATCGGATTATCAAAATAATTGGGTCGCTCCACCCCGCCTTGATTGGCGATCTGGTTTTTGAAGCCTTGCTCAAATCCTCGTGACAAAAATAACTTCTGACTTCTGACTTCTGACTTCTGACTTCCCTCCACCCCGCCTTGATTGGCGATCTGGTTTTTGAAGCCTTGCTCAAATCCTCGTGACAAAAATAACTTCTGACTTCTGATTTCTGACTTCTGACTTCGCTAAGTCTGTGCTCTTCTATTCTGATAATGTTGCAAAAATTGCTTCATAGATAATTGACGATTGGCCATAAATTGACTCCAAGCACCAGGAAAAAATTGCTCTAGAGTTTCGACTAAAGCAAAAATTTCTAGATTCAGCATTTTATAATATAATTCATGAGAATGTTTAAGTTGAGTTAACAGCTCATCTATGTTTATCTTAGAATGTGGCTGTTTGTCATTAGTTTCTTGATTGGTAAAATTACTAAAAGCACCAGAATCAGAAGATTTAGACATAAATTACCTCAAATGATTAAAAACAATATATGATAAAATTAACTTAGTACAACTGATAATTGAAATAATATTTATAGTTTTATTAGTAAAATACTTGAATAATTTAGATATTTTTAGATAGATCTTGAAATTATGCTGAAAAATCCAGAACAAATACCTAATTCACCTAGCATAAATAATTAGGGTTTGCTGATTAATCATGAAAGCCTTATCAGGTAAAGATTCTAGCCTTTTCAGGTACTAAGGCAGTACCAGCTTTTAGGTGGTAATGGTTCAATTAGGAGCGTATTTTGGGCAACATAGGAGAAGAAAATCAAAGGACGATTATTCTGACCACCTCTTCTATAATTCCCATTCCTCCTGACTTTACCGATTCTGGATTCTGGATTCTGGCTCCTGCCCCTACCACTTATACTTTATTCAGCAAACCCTAATTAAAGATAAATCTAATTTATAAAAGAAATGGCCGAAAGCTGCGAGGACCCTTGATGCAAAACACTATGCCAAAACACTACCTGTGGGCTATAGGTGAAGGGATCAAAACCTATCGGCCAGGAGAAATGATAGTAGATCGTTATCAGGTTGAAGACGATCAAATACTGCTGGATACTCAACCAGAAGAAATGCCCCAGATGCCCAAAGAAATTCCGGGTGAAATAGAACCATATCTGAGATTATTTCCATATAGACTTCATATTCCTCAAGTTTTTGGAATTTTATCAGTAACAGAAAAAAAAGGGACTCGAGAAATTTGGCTCTTAGAAGGAGGGCCAATAGATGCCAATTCCGGAAGCATAATGCCAGACATACCTACAGCATGGAAAGATGCTACACCAATGCGACAGTTAAATTGGTTATGGCAAATGGCTCAACTTTGGCAACCGCTGAACGTGCAAAAAGTAGCTTCTAGTTTGCTAAACTCAGAGAATTTGCGGGTAGAAGGACAATTAGTACGCTTATTAGAGCTACAAGCAGATCGAAAATCTTTGACATTACAGCACTTAGGTAGATTCTGGCAGAAATGGGCAAGGAATGCTCATCCAGCAGTAGAAAAATTCTTGAAACAACTGTTTCACCAAATGATTGCAGGTGAAATCCACAATACAGATCGACTTATAGGACAACTAGATCGAGCTCTGGAAATATTGGGGCGATCGCAAATTAGAAAAATTCACATTGCCACTGCTACAGATACCGGACCTAATCGTTCTAACAATGAAGATGCTTGTTACCCACCGAGTAAAACACCAATTAGCTGTCCACCGAGTAATAAAACAGTAGCTATTGTCTGTGATGGTATTGGTGGTCAAGAAAGAGGGGAAGAAGCATCAGAATTAGCAATCAAAGTTTTGTACCAAAATTTACAGAATATATCCGAAGAAGGCGATCCTCTAAGTATAACTACAAAATTAGAAGAATCTGCTTATGCTGCTAATGATGCTATCTATGAGCGTAACGATAACGAGCAACGTCAGGGTCGTCAACGGATGGGAACCACTCTGGTTATGGCGCTTGCCCACCTCCACGAACTCTACATCACTCATATAGGAGATAGTCGTGCTTACTGGATTACTCCAACTCGATGCTATCAAGTAACTTTAGATGATGATGTTGCGACTCGTCAAGTCAGGTTAGGTTACTCATTATATCATGATGCCGTCAACCAAGTAGCATCAGGCGCTCTAGTACAAGCTTTAGGTGTTACTGCCTCAACAAGTTTACATCCAACTGTACAACGTTTTCCAATAGATGAGGATAGTATTTTCTTGATTTGTTCTGATGGTTTAAGCGATCGAAATAGAGTAGAGGAATATTGGCAAACAGAAATATTACCATTACTACAAGGGAAAACAAATCTAGCTACAGTCAGAGATAGATTAATAGAAATTGCTAACGTTACAAATGGGCATGATAATGTAACAGTAGCTTTAGTGTATTATCAAGTAACTGATAAAGATCAGATAACAGAATTGTCTCTTCCACCTGTAAAAGTTCAACATTTAAAATTACAAAAATCACGAAAAAATTCGGAATTTAATTCATCAGATAGTCAATTTTTCGACAATAAACCCAAAAATTTTCCATACGACTCAGAATATAAAAGTGGGTGGTTTTACTTGTTAGGAATTTTGATACTTCTGGTATTAGGTGGAATATTAGCATATTTTTTAAGTCCCTTAGCAAAAGAATTAACACCGCCATGGCCTGTAAAGTCTCCAAATAGTAGTACTGTTGCAGCAAATACGGAAAAGCCTAGCCAACAACCAAATCCTACATCTTCTCCTAGTTTATCTTTGGATATAGGTTCATTTATATTGATTAATCATAGCGATCGTTCTCAGGAAAAGTTACACGAACCAATTGAATTACTAGATAATACAACAAATAAGAAAGTTATAGGTATAGTTAGTAATGGTAGTATTCTCCAAGTAACTAGAAAAGTAACTAGAAAATCTAATCAATCGGAAGAAACTTGGTTAGAATTACAAGTTTTTTGTCTAACTGAAACTCCCTCAAATATTGAACCAGAATTATCTAATGTTTTACAACCAAAAGAGAAAGGTTGGATTGAACAAGCCAAAATAGAGAGTAACTTGGATGTCATTATTTTGGAAAGAAACTCAGAAAAACTAGATGGGTGTGTAGAAGATTAGTTAGGCATAAAGGCGTTAAAGTTTGATCACTGATAACTGAAAAAACTATGCAATCTGGAAAGATCTTAAGACAACGTTACAAAATTATCGACTCTCCTCTTGGAAGTGGAGGATTCGGAGATACCTACTTAGCTCAAGACTTAGATCTACCAGAAAATCCGAAATGTGTAGTTAAACATCTCAAACCTAAAAGTTCAGATCCAGGAGTTTTGCCTGTTGCCCAAAAGTTGTTTGAGAGAGAAGCAAAGACGTTATATAAATTAGGCAAAGACTCAGAGCAAATACCAAAATTATTTGCTCACTTCCAAGAAGGAACAGAATTTTACTTAGTACAAGAATATATAGAAGGGCACGATATAAGTAAAGAAGTGACTGGGGGGAAAAAATTAAGCGAGTCTTATACTATTACCTTACTCAAAGGAATCTTAGAAGCATTAGCAGTAGCTCATCAAAATAATATTGTTCACCGAGACATCAAACCCCAAAATTTGATGCGTCGTAAGTCAGATAACAAAATAGTATTGATAGATTTTGGTGCAGTCAAAGAAATAAGTGTATTAACCACAGCTAAACAACCAGGTGTAACTACTTTCACTGTAGCAGTCGGAACACCTGGGTATATGCCAAGCGAACAAACTAGAGGGCAACCAAAACTAAGTAGCGATATCTATGCAGTGGGAATGGTAGGAATAAAAGCACTGACTGGTAAAAACCTAGAAGATTTACCAAGAGACCCCAAGACGGAACATATTATCTGGCGAAATGAAGCACGAGTGAGCGATCGTCTGGCAAATATATTGGATAGGATGGTACATGAATATTTTCTGCTGCGTTATGAAAATGCAACAGAAGTATTAGAAGCATTAAATATTCAAACTGGCCAAACAAAAACAGTAGTAAAAACTGGTCAAACAAAAACGGTAGTAGTAAACCCTCAAACCCCACTCAATAAAAGCAGAAGACAAATATTGATATTAGGAGCTTTGGTATTAGTAGGTGGAATATTAGGATATTTTTTAAGTCCCTTAGCAAAAGAATTAACACAGCCATTGGCTGTAAAGTCTCCAAATAGTAGTACTGTTGCAGCAAATACGGAAAAGTCTAGCCAACAACCAAATTCCATATTTTCTCCTAGTTTATCTTTGGATATAGGTTCATTTATATTGATTAATCATGGCGATTATTCTCACGAAAAGTTACACGGACCAATTGAATTACTAAATAATACAACAAATAAGAAAGTTAAAGGTATAATTAGTAATGGTAGTATTCTCCAAGTAACTAGAAAATTGAATAAATCGGAAGAAACTTGGTTCGAATTACAAGTTGTTTGTTCAACTGAAACTCCCTCAAATATTGACCCAGAATTTTCTAATGTTTTATTACAACCGAAAGATAAAGGTTGGATTCAAGAAGTCAAAATAGAGAGTAACTTGGATGTCATGATTTTGGAAAAAAATTCAGAAAAACTAGATGGATGTTTCAATAATTATTAATTAATAATTAGGGCTTGCGGATTAAATCTAAAATCATTAACAGATAAAGCTTTTAGCATTTTTAGGGCTAGAAAAAGTGCTAGAAGTGAGGTCAAAAAGGTTTAAAAAGTTAGCACAAAAGGCTAACTAGGACAGAAAAATTAACAGACCATTTTTCCGACTACCTCCTCTATAGAACCCCTAAGTGTATCTTTAATTTTCTCTTTTTTGTCAGTCAGGCGATCGCCAATCATCCAAAAGTAGTTTCAAGCTCAAAATTAGACAAGAAGGGAAAACTATAGATTTAACTTATCACGTCAGTAATTAAAATTATTTATTTTAATCAAACAAGTTCCGATTTTCCACAAATTATTACAAAATATTTCACGCACTTGCGTTATTTCAGGCATTTGGTATCATAGTTTGTACATAAGGTATTGTGCCAATCTTGTGTTTAAAAGTAAAAAATTCTGTCTTGAATAAAGCTACAAGCAAGTATTTACGTTAATATCATCCAGAATATTTATATTTTTGACAAAGGTGAATAATCTCAAAACGAGAAATTTTAGACAAGTAGAAATGCTTAAGTAATTATGGCTATTGACAGATAACAAGTTAATAGAGTAGTAAGTTGCGGCAGGCTGTGAATAGTCATTTTTGATAATTTTTCGGTTTCCAGCAACCCTGATAGTTGTTAGGCTGCGATGAATTCGGCTTTCTGTCAGCCAATGTATTTCAAGAAAAGATCCGGTTAGGGGTTCTATAACTCCCATTTATTCTTACTCCTGTCTCCTGACTCCTGACTCCTACCCTCAACCATAAGACTTTTTCAGCAAACCCTAATTAATTATTAACAAATACATCTCCTTGAAAAGAAGAGGATTGACTCATTAGTTTATACTTTGGGCATTGCTGAGGTGGGGGCAGGCATCCTGCCTGTCCCTGTCTGCGGTGAAAATATCAGGAACGGGGAACGGGAAACGGGGAACGGGAACGGGCAAGATGCCCATTCCACATCCACATCCACTTCCACAAAACTATTAAAATAATCCCGGATTTATGCAACGCCATACTTTGAGTAAAAAACCTAATATTAATCATTCTAGCAATTGATTAATCCAAAATCCTGTTCATTAAAAATCTAGAATAATTTGTCACTGTGCAACGCCACAATTTGAATTAAAAAATATCAACGACTACTAATTTCCATGTAGCTTAAAAGCCAATTTGCCATAGTAGCACGACGTGCTTGTACAGGGGTAAATTCCCCTATTTTATAACCTTTGAAACCCAACTTTTGCTTCAATAACTGTTTATTTTCTTTAGGAATAGAACGAGTTAATTTTACAGTGGGTGGGCGAAATTCAATAAAATTAGGAGGTTCTGGATATTCATCTCGCCACTCTGGTGCTACACCAGAAGCATCCCACTTATCAGTAGTAGTATCATAGCGATAACCAAGATAATACCAAACTAATTGGTTAACAGTATGATCGTCAATTTTTGCATCAATAATTGCCTGAATAGTTTCTGTATTCAGTGGTGGTAGTTCAGACATAAAAGCTGAATTTTGTTAACTTATTTTTATGATGATTATATTATAAAATGTAGAGGCGTGAAGTACCTCTACCATAATTGAATTATTGCTAGTTATCTATTAACTTAAGATACCTTCTTTTTTTGCCATTGATAACATTAAATCTACTACTCGACAAGAATAACCCCATTCATTATCATACCAAGAAACAACCTTAAAGAAATTGGAGTTAAGTTCAATTCCAGCACCTGCATCAAAAATACTAGAGTGAGAGTCGGTGGTGAAATCAGTCGAAACTACAGGGTCTTCAGTATACCCAAGAACACCCTTCATCGGTCCTTCAGCAGCAGTTTTCATTGCTGCACAAATTTCTTTGTAGCTAGTTGACTTCTCGCTCTTGAAAGTTAAATCAACTACAGAAACATCTGGAGTCGGAACCCGGAATGCCATACCAGTCAGTTTGCCTTTTAATTGTGGTAAAACCAGAGTTACTGCTTTTGCTGCACCAGTAGAAGCGGGAATAATATTTTGAGCTGCACCACGTCCACCCCGAAAATCTTTTTTACTCGGACCATCTACAGTTGGTTGAGTAGCAGTCATAGCGTGAACAGTTGTCATTAGACCTTCTGCCAAACCAAAATTATCATCAATAACTTTCGCAATAGGGGCTAAACAATTAGTGGTACAACTAGCATTAGAAACAATTGTATCTTCGGTAGGCTCAAAGCGATCGTGATTAACACCCATTAACAAGGTTTTTACCTTATCTGGATCTTTTGTTGGAGCTGAAATAATGACTCGCTTTGCTCCTGCTGCCAAATGATTTGAAGCACCATCAAAAGTAGTAAATAATCCTGTAGACTCAACTACATAATCTGCACCTTTTTCTTTCCAGGGTAGTTCAGCAGGGTTTCTAACTGATACACATGGAATAAATTTTCCGTTAATTGTCATACCATCATCTGAAGCTGATACATCTCCTGGGAAACGTCCATGAGTTGAATCATACTTTAATAAATAGGCTAGGTTTGGTGGTGGTACTAAATCGTTAATCCCAACAAACTCAATTAAGTCGGGATGGTTGAGTCCAGCACGGAAAACTAGACGTCCAATACGGCCAAATCCATTGATTGCTACTTTTAAGGCCATGGATACACTCCTTTTAATGAATATAAGTATGACAAATGCTTGATTTGATTAGAACCTATCACGAAGATAATTGTTTCAAATATATTCTTTTCCATATTTTAAGAATTTTTCTGTCAAATGACTTAGGTTTGACGGAATGCTTATGCCCTAGACTAGATGAATTAGAGTTTGCTGATTAATTCTCGCGCGTATTGACTGATATTGGCTAAGTGCGTTTTTGGGTTGAAAAAAGTACCAGCTTTTCGGTGGAAAAAGCTTAAAAAGATAGTATTTTGGGATGATTATGGCAGAAAAATTGTCTCTCAATTTTTCCGACTACCTCCTAATTAATTCCCCATTTCTCCTGTCTCCTGTCTCCCCCTCCTGGGAGGGGCTAGGGGTGGGTTGTCTCCTACCCCTACTAAAAGATTTATTCAGCAAACCCTAATTGGGGCTGGCTGAAAAAGTCTTTTTTAAGGAGTAGGGGAGTAGGGGAGTAGGGGAGTAGGGGAATAATTTTTTTTGCCCAACTATGCGCTCCTTAATGCGCTCCTTTTTGAGCGTGAAGAGCTAAAAACCAAGGTATTTCAGACCTAAAAAGGCTAAAACCTTTATCTGGTAATTATTTTAGATTTATTCAGCAAACCCTAATTATAAATCCACTTATGCAATTTTGAAAAAAGAATGTTACGAATAATAAGCACCATAAAAAGACTTTCCGACAAAGTATGTTTCACGAAAAAGGTGATTTTAAACATCAAAAATGGTATTTAATCTATCCATTATGCATTCTAAATTCTAAATTCTGAATTATAATAAATACCCTAACTATTTGTAGCAAACATTTATCAATTTGGTATTAGCTACCCAGCAGGTCGAGTCCAAAATTTCATACTTGAGAATATTTTTTACAGATAATACTGAGTTTTTACAGAGTTTACATCAGTATTATCTACAATGTAAATTGATAATTATTAAGCTGAAATAATTTATCTTTTTGAGAAATTATTTCATTTAAAGAGCTATAGATTTGCTTTTTGTTTTCTATAATTAATCATTATATTTACATCTGTAATACTGCTGAATAATTGAATAAGCTTAGATGAATTTACTGAAAAATAAATTCACAAAAACTTCATTTAATTCTCTAAAAAAGCATTGGAATTAACTATAAAATCAAGGTATAATCTAAAAAAGTAAGCAATATAAATCAATGCAAAATTCATCTACTATAAAAATCACAACAGTGGCTTCAGGTTTAAGAAGAGTTAGTACAGATTCTACTAAAGAAATTGCAACTTTTGAGAGTATAAATAAAACAGATGCTCAAGCTAATAAATTAGGCAATGGTTACATTCTCAGAGGAAGTACAGATATGACTATTTGTTGTGGAGATGAGGAAAGTAATTTTTCAAAAAATAGTCATAATAATTTAATAACCAATCTTATTTTTGTTTAATGAGTTACAAAAAAGGCGTTGCTGAAGCGTGTTGATGATGTTAGTCTTAATTCTTTAGGAGTCAACCCACCCCTAATCCCCTACTGTGGAGGGTAGGGCTGTTTCATTCTCAATAGACACGGAGACACGGAGACAGGGAGACACGGAGACACGGAGACAGGGAGACAGGGAGACAGGGAGACAGGGAGACAGGGAGACAGGGAGACAGGGAGACAGGGAGACAGGGAGACAGGGAGACAGGGAGACAGGGAGACAGGGAGACAGGGAGACACGGAGACAGGGAGACAG
>NZ_JAAHHG010000393.1 GCF_010692555.1 Okeania sp. SIO3B5
CGAATTAAATTGAAGCATCTTTATCCTGTTTTTGAAACTGTGGAACACTAAAACTCTTAACACTTGTTTGTGACTATCAATTTTTAGCGTTGGCGGAGGATGGTGGCGGCAGCTATATCGCTTGTTTGTGACTATCAATTTTTAGCGTTGGCGGAGGATGGTGGCGGCAGCTATATCGCTTGTTTGTGACTGTCAATTTTTAGCGTTGGCGGAGGATGGTGGCGGCAGCTATATCGCTTGTTTGTGACTGTCAATTTTTAGCGTTGGCGGAGGATGGTGGCGGCAGCTATATCGCCTGATGGTCTGTGGTGATAATTTCTTACCTAGGCAGGCTAATACACCATTTTCAGCTTGACACGCCACTAGGGTGTGTTAGCGGTAGCATAACTGAGTAAAACCCTACATTTATTGTCAGTGCGTAAGTTATGGCCATATTATTTTGATAATTATATCATATCATATAGCGTTTCATCGGAATTTGCACAAAAAACTTCGTTCCTTTACCTACTTTTGACTCAAAAAAAATTTTACCTCCATAATCTTTTAATATCTCACGAGTAATATATAAGCCCATTCCTGTTCCTCCTTCATCCTTACGGGTTGTAAACTGCTGCTCAAAAATCTTTTCACGATTCTCATTAGGAATTCCAATACCATTATCTTCAATAGATACCTGAATGTACTGTATCTGGTCTAATGTAATAACATCAGTTATAACTGATATCTTACCGTTTTTCCGATTAGATTTACTAATTGCAGCTAATGCATTTGACAGCAAGTTACAAATAACACTTTTAATTTTATTTTCATCAATATAAATAATTGGAATTCCATCTTGATAATTTGGATCTACTTTAATTTCCTCTTCAGATAAAATGAGTCTTACAGCATTATACACAAGTTTGTTGATATTCACAGGAACAGATTCATTTTTTTTGAATTGGGTGTTGATTTCACTAAGTCGTTCTCTAATCCAGCGCAATTTATTCTGAAGTAGTAAATCTTTGTCTCGCTGATTTTTACTGCTTTTATCTGAAAGTCTTTCCAGAGTTTGGTAAAAATCTATAAGTTCATTTTTATATTGATGTAAAAAACCTCCTAGCAATGAATCATATCCAACTAGAAGAGAAGCATTTAAAACCTTTTCTTTTTCAAAACGCAGTTCTCTGCGCACTTTTCGTAATTCATTAAAAATACGAACTCTTTCTATAATTGCTGCTGTTAGAAAGGCTATACTTTCTAAAAAAGCCTTATTACTGTCGAAAAAATAGTAGGGATACTTAGTATAAACTGAAATGGTTCCCAAACATTTATGTTCTATGGCAAGAGGCAGGCAAGAAAAGGATTTTAAATTATTATCTCTTATCCAATCTTTGTTATTAAATTTATCTATTTCAGAATCAATATCTACAATAAAACAGGGTTTATTAGTTTGATAAACTTTTCCAACAATTTGACTACCTGCTCTTATCGATTCGTTTTTTCTTCCACTCCAAGAAATCTTATTAGTATGAGATTTAGCTTTAATTTCTAAATCTTCACTTTCGCTAATACGTATAATGCAAGCTTGAAATGTCATAATATCTGGAAATTGAGGCAGATTACCAACTAATGCATCCGCCATAAACTGGTAAACTTCTTTGAGATCGAAATTTTTGTCTATAACTGCCAGAGAGATAAAATTCTCAATTATATGATTAACTAACTTTTGTTTTTCTCTCCTTCTAAAAGTTGAAATATAATTGGTAAGATTCGCGCCAATAAGCATTAACCAGTAAATATCATCATTGCTAAAGCTATCTGGAGCCTTACTGTTGAGTACTTCAAGGATGCCAAAAGTTCTATTTAAACTGTTAAGAGGAACTGAAATACCGCATCTGAGATTTCCTAACTTATTTTCGTAGAAAGCTCCATAACGCATATCCCGATATTCTTTTAAAATATTATTAGAATAATGGGGTTCACCAAAAGCCGATTCTAATCCTGTTGATGGTACCGCTTTTCCCGAAAAGCTATCTCCAGGTTTGTAATGTTCATCAGAAAGCCAGTCGTTACCAATTGGCTCTCCTTGAGCGTCAACACCATTAATTCCTACTCGTCTAATGACTCCTTCTTGGGAAAATAAGAATATGGATGCAACTTGAGCGCCTAATTTGCGACGAACTTCAACTAACGCTTTTTGCACAGCATCTGCAACACTCTCACATTTCATTAGAGTCTGACTCATCTCATTGAGGTTGCGAAGCTGCTCACGAATATCTCCTAATTCCATAACTAATCAAATCAAATTAAGTACAATTATGCAAATATATTAGACATCTCCAATAATAAAAAATAAAATCAATTATCGTACAGAAATTATCAATTATTTCTCCCTACTCCCTACTTCCTACTCGCTCTTTTCTGGAGAAGTCTTAAGTTAAGTATTGTAAGGGCTAGAGCAAAACTACAAACGAAAAGTTTGTATCTGTTGGGTTGCGAGATACGCTTTTTATATTGCGGAGCAAAACTCGTCTATGAAAATACTCAATCTGTAGATGACTCAGGAGCAGTAGGTAACTGAAATTCATTAGGGTTGACTGTCCTTGCTGGAGTGGGTTGTTTTTTGGACTCAGACTCAGGGGGAGTAACTGACTCTTCAGTATTATTATTGTTAGTAGCACCAGCACCTGTTTGAGGTGCGCCTGGTAAAGTTGCTAGAGCTACGCGATCGCCTCCTACTTCTCGCAATAAATCTAGAACTTGCACAACATCATTGTATCTTGCTTCTTTCGGAGCATATAATACAACGACTCCACGAGGATTAACTTGATGATATCTCCGCACAAATTTTTCGAGTTCAACTGCATTTACAGCTTGTTGTTCAATAAAAGTTTTTCCCACCTCATTCACACTTACAAGTAACATATCTTGTGATTGAGGTTTACCCGTGCTAGCTTTTGGTAAGTCAACATTAATTGCCTGTTGACGAGTTAGTTGTAAAGCGGCTAAAAGGAAGAAAGTTAGAATGCAGAATATTACATCAATTAGAGGTATTAATTCAATTCTAACTTCTTCAGCAGCAGATTCTTGATTAAGTTTCATTGTTTTTTTGTTTGGAGAAAAGTTACTATTAGAGGGAACAGGGAATAGGGAATAGGGAATAGGGAATAGGGAATAGGGAACAGGGAACAGGGAATAGGGAACCCACCCCTCGCCCCTCCCCCTCCCAGGAGGGGAATAAAAAACTGATAATATTAGTAATATGAGACTTTTAGCTATTGGACAGTTCTTGTAATTTGTAAATATGCCAGTGCACATTGCTATATCAGCACTTAAGAATTCTGGTATCTCAAACTCAGTTATAGAGAGAAGTCCGAAAATGACTAACTCAGCAATTTAATAGTCTTCATTCTCAATAATGATGAAAATAAAGGTTTGTAGCCATTTCTAATTGAGAATATAATTTGGGAGATAATTGCCGGAAATTCTGAAATCAATTATTAATTATTAATTATTAATTATTAATTATTATCTGGCTCATCTGAAGTTCTATCAATATCCTTTTCTGCTGGAGAATCTGTTGGTTTTGTATTCTTTTCTAAAGAATCTGAAATACTCTGAGAATTCTGGTTCCATGTAGGAGGAAAATAAGTATTATTATCTGATGAATTGTATTTATTTAAAGTATTTAAAGATGTCTGTTGCCAATATTGTCGGTAGAGTAATTCTAATTCATTACCAGATTTCCTAAACACCTTCATTTGATTAAATAACAAACTTTGAAATAATCGATAAAATACTAAACTAACAATAGCTACTACTAAACCAGCAGCAGTACTAATTAAAGCTTCGCCAATACCAACTGTCACCCCCGCAGTTGAAGAAGTGCCCAAGTCCCCAAGGCGAATCGAGCCAAGGGAGCCAATAAGACCTAAAACAGTACCCAGTAAGCCCAACATCGGGGCCAAAGCAATCACCCCTTCCAGCAATTTATCTCCTTTGCGCATTGAGGCCAACTCATCATCGGCAGAAGCTTCTAGTGCCAATTTAAAGACTTCAGGTTCCGGATTTTGTAATCGCAGAGGAGCATAGAGAAAACGACCAATAGGTTGTTTTAGTGTGCGTCTAGCCATTTCTGTCGCGATACTCCAGTCACGACGTGCGGCTTCTAATACTCGGTTAACAGTTTGTTTTTCTTTAATCAATAGATTTGTCCAGAACCATAGGCGGTCTATTATGGTACTAAGGGACAGGATTGATAAAACTAACAGGGGCCACATCGCAGGGCCTCCTTTCTCAATCAGCTCTTCAAAGGTCACAGTGTATTTGCTCCTGTAGTTTCAACTAATTACAATTATTTGTCTATTTACTTTGTTTTTAAGTTCCTTAGAACTTTCAAGAATTTAGAATTTAGAATTTAGAATTTAGAATTACCTCTCTTTTAAAAGAATGAGGATTGACTAATCATGAAAATTTTTCTTCTCTTGGTGGTTGGATATGGCAAGGTTTCTTCGCCATCCATCGATCGCTTTTATCCTCTTCAAATAGGAGGCTTTCAACCACAATTTTTCGGTAATGCTTTGAGAATTATAGATTGACAAAATATAAATTAAATGATATAATTAATTAAATCTAAAAGTTTGAAACTTTTGCATATTTTATCAGCATTAATCTTCAGCATAATTAATTTAAGCTATAAATTGCCAGCTTAATTATAAGTACTATAGTTGATAATTTGTCCACAAGAGAAGTTGATTACAGGGTGTACGGTAGATATTTTTCAGAAATAAGTCAAAACTCACTGGTGCAAAAATTTAGATAAATTCATCATTTCTGCATTGTAATTTATTTGGTTTTGAGTTTTACAAGAATTATCCTGGAGAAACTAGGCTTTAAACCTCTATGATTAATTTCTGAAGTATTACTTTGGAAATTTGCAAATTGTTAATAGAGTTTTAAAGTCCCTGGCTTTAACGAAGTCAGAAGTCAGAAGTTAACACAACCCTAACCCAACCCACCCCCGCCCCTCCCAGGAGGGGAGCCAGGAGGGGAAGTAGGGGATTTGAGCTTCGCTCCAAAAATATTGCGCCTTAAAAGGCGGGGTTTTAGAACCATGTTATTTTGATAATAAATAGCTGCAAAATGTAGAAATTAGCATCAGTTAAAAATTATTTTGGCAAATAAATGGAAATAAGAGGTAAGTATGACAGAACAGTTATGTAAGTCAGATAAAAGTAAACCTTCAAACTTGGATTATTCGGTAGAAAATTCTACATTGTTATATTTTTGCTAAAACATCATCAGAGTCATCTAAAATGTTTATCCCCTCCATCAGTCAGGCCATTAATTATAATCCCTTTAGAGCTACACCAGAAACTCCTGTAGAAGATGTAATTACTTCTATGAGTCTTACGGGTGCAAGTTGTGTGTTAATTGTAGAATCATCGTCTTCTTCTAATGTTGTAAAAACATCTCAAGAAAGCGATCGCACTACAGAATCTCAAAACCAAAGTAATGGCTTCAAATTTCAAGATACAAAACTACAATCTTTAGGGCCAATCATTGGTATATTTACTGAGCGAGATTTAGTACAGTTAGTCTCTATCAGTGCTTCCCTCAGTGGCTTTCCGATTGCTCAAATTATGATTAGATCTATAATAACAGCGCGACTATCGGAAATTCCGGATATCTTTACTCTTTTGGCAATACTAGAAAAACATCAAATTAGCCATTTGCCGATCGTTGATGAGTCAGAAGAGCTTATTGGCCTGGTGACTGCCCGTAGTTTAATTTTTGATCGGCCTCAGACAAATAACAAAGGTCAAAGTTTAATAGCCAATAGTCAAGATGAGGCATCTATTAATCAAAATGGCGCTAAGGTAATATCCCAAGAACAAGAGTTAGAAGCTCACAATAATGCAACAAAAATAACCTCTGACTCATCCTTAACTTTACCAGCTAACTTAATCCAAATTAATCAATTAGAACAAATCTCCGAATCTCAAATTATTAAAGCTTCATCTTCTTTTTCAGTTCGGCAAATTACCCAACTAATGTTTACCCATAATATTAGTTATATTCTGGTTACTGAAACCAAAGAAAATCCATATCAAAATCAGAAATTAACTAAGATATTAGGGACAATTAGTAGTAGAGATATAGTACAACTACAAGCATTAAAAATAGATTTTAATCAAACTAAAGCTGAGACAGTTTGTAACACTTTGCCAGTTCTAGTACGTTCTCAGGCAAGTCTAGAAGTAGCTTTAGGTTTAATGAAAAAAAATTATTATTTACTGCCTCTAATTGTACAAACTCCCACAGGCAAGACAACTAATATTATTACTACTACAAAAATAATTCAACAAATACTTTTACCTAAATCATTATATCAATCATTAATTCGCTTTCATAATTATATAGAAAAAACATCTATTCAACTGCAAAAAATAGATGAAAAATTCAAACAATCTGCTATAGAACGGGAAAATTTAGAAAAAAATCATCTCAAAATAGAAGAAAGTAAAGTTATAGCAGTTGAAGGAAATAAAGATGGTATTTGGGATTGGGATCTCAAAACAAATGAAATATTTTACTCATTTCAATGGAAAAAAATGTTAGGGTACAGAGATGATGAAATTTCCCATAAAATTGATGAATGGCTAAATAGAATTCATCCAAAAGATATTGATAAAGTTAGTGCGGCAGTTCAAGAACATTTAACCAAAAAATCTCTCTCCTACCGAATAGAATATCGCATTAAGCGCAAAGATAGTAGTTTTATTTGGGTTCTAGATAGAGGAAAAGCATTATGGAAATCGGGAACACCAGTGAGAATGGTGGGAAGTTTGATAGATATTACTGACTCTAAAGAAACAGAAATCAAACTAAAATCTCAAGTACAGCAGTACACGGAAATAATTAATAATATTCAAGAGATAGTTTTGAAAACTGATGCTACAGGTAATTTAATATTCTTAAATGAAGCATGGACAAAAATTACAGGATTTACTTGTGAAAATAGCTTAGGTAGAAATTATTTAGAGTTCATTCATCCAAGAGATAGAAAAAAATTAAATTCTTCAGCAGAGAATACCCAAGAAAATGAAAATATAGGGTTGGTTGCTAGTAATCAAAAATTAGTGGAAGGTTGCTATCAATTGAAGTGGTTAACCAAAAGTGATAATTATTGTTCAGTAGAAATGAAGAGTACATTGGTAACCGATAAAAAAGGCAATGTTACTGGTATGGTAAGTACACTCAGCGATATTTCTGCGAGGATAGCAACCCAAGAAAATTTGCAAGCTAATGAGAAAGCAATTAGAGAACTCTATGAAGTCACTACTAACGCAGATAACTCTTTTGAAAGCAAAATAGTTGCATTATTAGAGATGGGATGCCGTCGGTTTGGCATGGATATAGGACTATTAGGAAAAGTTTTAGGAGAACGTTATGAGGTTATTGCAGCTCACTTACCAGAAGATTTTCTATTTGGAATAGCTAAAGGAGATGCTTTTGCTCTCGATCAGACATTTGATCGGGAAGTGTTGCGCTCTAATGAACCTCTAGCAATCGCATCTGCTAAAGATTCCCAGTGGCGACATCATCCAGCATATACTGTGCGTCGCGTAGAATCTTATCTTGGCACGAAAATTTTTGTTTCAGGAAGAATTTATGGCACTCTCAGTTTTACCAGTCGTTTACCAAAAAATAAATGGACTTCAACAGATACAGAAGTTTTAAAGTTAATGGCGACTTATATCGGTGGCGAACTATTGCGACAAGATGCTATAGAAGGTTTACAGAAAAAATATCAGCACATTTTATTGCTCAAACAAATTACTCAAGAAATTCGCTCTAGGTTAGATACTCAAGAAATTTTTCAGACTACTGCTACTCAAATTGGGCGAGTATTTGGAGTTAACCGTTGTTCAATTCATAATTATCTTTGCGAACCTTATCCCCACCTCCCTTGTGTTGCTGAATATTTGGAAACTGGTTACGAATCAACTTTAGATTTAGATATTGTAGTTACTTACAATTCTCATACAGAAAAGTTATTATCAGAAGATAAAGCGATCGCTACTCCAGATATATTTTCAGATCCTTTATTAAAATCATCTGCACCGATGTATCGGAGGCTAAATGTTAGATCAATGTTGGCAGTTCGTACTTCTTATCAAGGACAGCCAAATGGTATTATTAATTTGCATCAATGTGATTATATGCGTCAGTGGACTAAGGATGAAATAGACTTATTAGAAGATGTGGCATCTCAGGTGGGGTTAACATTAGCTCAGGCGAAAATATTAGAGTCAGAAGTTACTCACACACAACAGTTAGAAGCTCAAAATCAGGCTTTGGAACAAGCTAGAGAAGCAGCGGAAGTAGCAAACCGTGCCAAGAGTGAATTTCTGGCAATGATGAGTCATGAAATTCGGACTCCAATGAATGGTGTAATTGGGATGACAAGTTTGCTATTAGATATGGAATTAACGACAGAACAACGAGATTTTGTGGAGACTATTCGTACCAGTGGAGATGCGCTTTTAACTATTATTAATGATATTCTTGATTTTACTAAGATAGAATCTGGTAAGTTGGAATTAGAACAAAGTTCTTTGGATATTAGAAACTGTGTTGAAGAGGCGTTAGAATTATTAGCACCAAGGGCAGCACATAAACATTTAGAGCTTGCTTGTTTAATTGATAGTTCTGTACCGGGAGTAATTGTGGGAGATGTGACGAGGCTGCGTCAAGTGTTGGTTAACTTGCTAGGAAATGCTTTGAAATTTACAGAGAAAGGAGAAGTTGTTGTTTCTGTAACTGCTAGAAAAGTTAGTCAAAACGATCAATTAGAAGATATAAATTATGAAGAAATATCTAACGGTGAAGTTCCTAGTAAAATTACAGGTACTTATGAAATTCAGTTTGCTGTGAAAGATACAGGTATTGGTATTCCTCCCGGCAGAATGGACCGTTTATTTAAAGCTTTTTCCCAAGTAGATGCTTCTACAAGCAGACAATATGGCGGTACAGGTTTAGGATTAGCCATTAGTCAACGTTTAAGTGAAATGATGGGCGGTAAAATGTGGGTGGTTTCTCAGTGGAAAGAAACAGATGAATTGAAAGAAGAAAATAGGCAAAATACTAAGTCTAAAATTAACAATAATGGCAGAATTAATAACCTAGAAACTGATATAAATTTGGCTAATTCAAATACTGCTGAATCTCTAGTAAATATAGCAGGTTCTCCACCTCCTTATTTTGTTAAGCCGGAAAAAGCTTATAGAGGTTCAACCTTTTATTTTACAATTCAAACAAAAGCAATTAGAGTTCCTTATTCTGAAGAAATTGATAGTTTATTAAAAGGTAAAAAAATATTAGTTGTTGAAAGTCATCCTATTAATCAAGATGTAATCAAACAACAAGTTAATTCATGGGAAATGATACCTATAATTGCTGATTCTGGTACAACAGCTTTGAGTTTGTTGAACCAGAAAAGAGATTTTGATCTAGGGATTATTGCGATGAATCTTTCAGATATGGATGGGTTGACATTAGCGAGAAAGATTCGGAAGTTGGAAACTGAACAAAATGCCCCGCAAAAGAATTCGTTATCTTTGCCCTTGTTAATGTTTACTTATCTCAGCAAGGCAGAAATTTTC
>NZ_JAAHHG010000394.1 GCF_010692555.1 Okeania sp. SIO3B5
TGAAGGCTTTCTAGCTAAAACTTTACAACCTACCGTAGCAACCTTTGGTAACAAACAGTAAGCTGAAAGTTTTGATAATAAGTCTTCAGAACCAAGTACCACATCATTATTCATTAACACCAAGAGATTGTATTCAGCTTCTCTAGCACCAATATTACATTGCTCGCTATGATTGAAAGGGAATTGATAATCAATTATTTTAACCGCTGCTTTTCCGAAAAGTTCCTGAGCTTTTTCTAATACAGACTGACGTTGTTCTGGTTTCGAGCGATTATTTACTAAGATTATCTGCAATTTAGCTTCAAACTTTTGCATCTTAATCGATTGCAGGCAAAGATTTGTTAATTCTTCTTTATCTCTAAAATTAATAATTATAGATATTCCTTTCAATTGAGTAAATTTGTTGTATGTACTTTCTGAAAGAAACAAATTTTTTTCCCTTGTTTTGATTGAGTGAAACCCTTTAAGTTGTGAGTCATCAGTAATTTTGATTTTTGATTCTGGTAATTTTTTTGCTTCTTTGTTGCCGATCTGAGCTATTGGCACTTCAACAACTTCCAGATACTCGGGAATAAACTTAACCTTATTTGGCTCTGCCATACCAATCAAACTAGAAAATTGTGGCTTAAGGGGATCTAGCCTTAGCAAATCCTCTATGTGTTCAGCCAAAAACCCAGTAGATACCAGCATAGAGAATACAGGGATACCATCATTAATAGTAACTTCAGGATAGATGAATGAACTTCTTTGTAGTAGTAAAGGAGTTTTACCCATGGGATAAACCAACGAATTCCAATAGAAAATGTCATAAATAGAATCCTGTTTTTCTGAATAAAAGTATTCTATGACAAAATTAAAAAAATCTGGTCTTAAAATTGTATGTTTATCTATAAGTAATGTGTATTTTGACTTAAAGCTTTCAGTAATAAAACTCTTTAATAAAGAAATATCTTCAATCTTTTTTAAGAGTTGATTAATATCTGGCTCTTTTCCGTAGGAAACTAGCTGAAAGCCTTTAAAAGGTGGAGTAGGATTTACTAGCTGATATAGATAGCATTCTTTCAGAGGCAATAAATCTATATTTTCTCTTGCTGTCCCTAATTCTCTTGGTATTTGAGTGTTAAATAAATCCACTACAACTATACTCATTTCCTGCAAAGGAAGAAAAGAGTTCAACTTTATTTGATTTAATTTTACTTGATTGGTAAGAATTTGCAAAGATAATCTTGATAAAGCCCTATTTTTTGGCATATTATTGAGTAAGCACAAATGTTCAGTAAATAACTGATTTGTACGACTCAAAAGGTTAGGATACGGAATACAATCAATGAACAATATAACATCATTCAAATCTTTAACCACAATCAATAAAGGGCTAACAAGTTTCCTACAAGATATTCTTAACGGCACAAACTCTGATAACAAACTACATCGAAAATCCCCTATAACTTCGATATCCCTGTGGTTTCTAAATAAATTGTCGTTTTCCTGGACAAATTCTATTTTTATTTCTTTTTTGGCATAGTTTTTATTGGCAATAAATATGCATAAGAGTTCATTTGCATCTGTTAGAGATAGGCTTTGAAGTGCTATAGGAAAATCCGTTCTTTCCTGATGACAAAAAAGGGGATTAAATGTTACAGACTCATGCCAAAAATCACTAATTTCCACTTTCACAGGTGTGGCTTCGCTAATTTCAATATCTTTCTTATCTGGAATCAAACTTATTTCAGAGCGACACAAGTTGGCTGCTGAAAATTGTAGTATTCCTCCCAAATGAGCAACAAATTCAGCCTTTGAATAGTTTAAGTCTTTAGAATCAGTTTTTACTTGAGAAATAGGAATTACACCTAGATCGAGATTTTGTAAAAGTAGCCTTACCCGATCGAAAGTTAATTCAGTGCTAGCCACCCAACCATGAGCATTGTATCTATCAAATGAATCTATAGAACCATGAAACTCCCTAACTAAAAATTTAGAGTCTTGACTTTTCAGCGACGGATTTAATTCGTTTGCGATTTCATGTACATTGCGATTGGTACTTAGGGTTTGCCTGTCTGTGTCAGTAGTAATTGCCTTGTCTGCATCTTCAACTAAATTAGCCACATTTTGTTCTAATTTGCCTTTAATCTGCTGATACAGCAATCGATCAAGTTTTTCTTCAGCATCCAGCTTGTCTGGTTCAATCTCCAACGCCTTTCGATAAGCCTCAACCGCCTTATCCCTTTCCCCCAACTCCTGCAAAACATCCCCCAACTGCTGCCAAGCAACAGCAGACTCAGGATGCAACTCCAAAGCTTTCCGCAACTCAACCTCCGCCTCCCGCCACCTACCCAACCACATCAACCCATACCCCAACTGATGCCTCACTACAGCCGACTTCGGATTAATCTCCAACACCAACCGATACTCAACAACAGCCTCCTCCCATCTACCCAACTGTCCCAAAGCAAACCCCAAATGATGCCTCACCTCGGCCCCAGCAAAACCCAAACTAATTGCCCGTCCATACTCAACAACAGCCTCCTCCCATCTACCCAACTGCCCCAAAGCCTGACCCAAACCATACCATACCTCACCAGACTCCCCAGACAAGACCACCACCTGACGATAAAATTCCACCGCCTCGGACCATTGTCCCAACTTACCCAAAGCCTCAGCCAAACCCAAACAACAATCAACCCCACCGGGACTCATCTCCCAACTCCGACGATAAAACTCCACCGCCTCAGACCATTGCTGCTGCCCAGACTTAGCCGCCCCCAAATAATAATAAGCCTCTGTCTGTAGGGACGTTCCATGAAACTTACCCACATTTGCATACAACATATTTACCACTTTGTCAAGACACTGCTCTGCCTCCGACCATTGCCCCAACTTCACTAACACCGCTCCCAAACCAAGATAAAACTCCGGCACATCAGTCTTCTGCTCCACGGCCTGACGAAAATAACCCACAGCCTCCTGAAATTGACCTTCACCCTGTAACAAAACTCCCAATTTGTAGAGAGACCAGGAAGCTTGAGGATTTATGGCCACAGCCTGACGAAAAGCAGCGATCGCCTCATCTATCTGCCCCACCTTAACCAAAGCTTCCCCCAAATTATGATGGCCATGGGAAAAACCAGGATTAAGAGCGATCGCCTCACGGTAAGCAGCCACAGCATCATCGAGCTTGCCCTCCCGCAACAATTGATTAGCAGTTTTGAAATTAGTTTGAACCATAGTGATAAAGTCAAAAGTCAAAAGTCAAAAGTTAACAAACAAGTCAAAAGTCAAAAGTCAAAAGTCAAAAGTAAGAAATGAAGTTAAAAGTTAAAAGTAAGTAATTAACTCAAAATTCAGTCAAAAGTAAGAAATGAAGTTATAAAGTTAAAAGTTAGAAATTAACTCAAAATTACAGCATATTTCGGGCAAATGATGTACAAGATGAATAGTGAAAATATTGTAGTGCGGGCATCTTGCCCGGGATGGGTGTAGCTTATAACAGCGGAAAGCGCTGTAAATCAAAAGTAAGTAATTAACTCAAAAGTTAAAAGTCAACAAACAAGTCAAAAGTCAAAAGTCAAAAGTCAAAAGTAAGAAATGAAGTTAAAAGTTAAAAGTCAGAAATGAACTAATTTGAATCATAAGGAAATGGGAAATTGGAAATTAGAATTTGGAATTATGTCCATATTTTCTGTGAACAACATAGCACAAGGAAGAAGGTTGATGATTAATTATTAAAAGCCGTAGGGGCTAATGGCCATTCGCCCTTACACATGGTATAAAAATCGACGGAATTATATTACTCCGATTTCTCGGGAACCGTAGTCAAAGGATTTGATATTAGAAGGGGAATTTCAACCCAAGCTTTTAGATGTCGCGCCTTATTTGAACTATCCACGCTGACTGCTAATAGCTAACTGCTAGTTAATTCTTCACCGACCCGAATATAATCGTACCAGAGCAATACCAGTAACAACAGCCACAAACAACCATGTCACCAAAAGACCTATTACCTCACTAATAAATAGACCGATGGCCCCATAAATAAATCCACCCACTGCCCAACCAAGGGATAAACCTATAGCCCAAGCAATAATATTAGCAATTATCCACCATTCTTCCCCATAAATTTGCTTCCTGAGTACAAACCATTGGCCTAATCCCAAAATTGCCCCCACAATAGCTCCATTAATCAACCCATGAAATAGCCTGACTAAAATTTGTTCTGTTCGTGGGGCTATCCAACCTAATGCTCCTAAACTACTGGCCCCGATTAATAACCATGTCACAATATTTATTACAACCCACCATCTACTTCGGAAGATATAATTTCTCAGCACCAACCATTGGGCCAATCCGATGATGCCACCGCCGATAGCTCCTGAAAAAGCACCAATATAGGGTCTAATGCCTATTTCTACAAATATTAAACTGACTAAAAAGCCGACAACAGTGAAAAATACCCACTGCAACCAAAAACCCCAGCCGATGGCTTTGGATTTAGTATGGGATGTATAATAGTATGATTTAGTAATAGACACAAGCTCTTCAACAATTAATAATTAATAATTAATAATTAATAATTATCTCTCCTTGAAAACGGATAGGATTGATTCAAAGGAAAATTAATTCATTGTTTATCCTTTAAAGGAAAGGCTTTAAACCTTAATTATTCGGTAGTTTTGTTCTATCCCTAATGCATAATATTAAGTATTGCAAGGGCAAGCTCGTAGTTATATCCAGTCTCATTAATTAGTTAACTAGCCATAATAAATCAGCTATCTTTAGTCGTCTTTAGATGACTTCTACTGTGACAAGAAATTTATTTCTTGGCGGTAGACTGCTTCATAAAACCGATATAAAACGTCATAATTAGTGACATTTTAATGTTTACTTCCTGCTTCCACCGGAACTGTCGGCAGCACTCCGTCCACAGGCATCAACGGTCAAGCCGACCGCATTCCTTAAATTAATTGAGGCATTCAAGTCTCGGTCTATTGATATACCACATTCTGGGCAGTCATAAGTTCTAATGTTTAAAGGCATATCCTGTACATGACCACAATTAGAGCAAGTTTTTGATGATGGAAAAAATCTATCAACTATTACTAATTCACAGTCGTACCATTGACACTTGTATTCTAGCTGTCTTCTAAACTCATAAAAGCCTTGGTCTGCTATTGACTTGGCTAGCTTATGGTTGGCTAACATTCCGGACACATTTAAATCTTCAATCACAACAGTGCCGTGGTTTTTGGCTACATAAGTTGTAAGTTGATCGAGTGCATCTTTACGGATGTTAGCTACTCGTCTATGTTGTTTGGCTACCTTGACTACTGCTTTGTGCCAATTCCTTGAATGCTTTACTTTTTTACTCAGTTGTCGTTGTAATTTAGCCAGTCTGTTTTGCGCTTTTTTGTAAGGCTTAATACTCTTGAATACTTCACCTGTGCTGAGTGTTGCTAGTGTCTTAATTCCTAAATCTACACCTACAACTTCTGTGGTTTTTGGTGTTGAAGTCGGAGTAAATTCATAGCTGCAACTTAAATACCAGTCACCAGCTTGTCTGCTGATTGTTATTTTTTTAGTTGTTGCTTCAATTGGTTCGTAAGTTTTGACTATACCAATAAAAGGTAATTTGTGATTCCATCCGTTTAATTCTATGGGTTTTCCACAATTGTCTATTGTGAATGAATCAGACTTACCTTTCTTTTTAAACCTTGGGCGTTTACCTAAGCCTTGGAAGAACCTCTTAAATGCTTCACCCAAGTTAATAAAAGCATATTGATAAACTTTAGATGATAAGTTTTTCATCCAAGGATAAAGTGGTTTTGTGTGATTGGTAAAAACCTCTCTGAGTTTACGAGGGTTGGGCTTGTAACCATCAATATATGCAGCATTCCATAGACTTAAACCCCAGTTGTAGCACCACCTACTATAACCTGCGTGTTGTGCCATCAGAGTTTTTTGTTGATTATTTAATTTGAGTTTGGTTCTGATGGATTTCATAGAGATTGAGGGCAGTCTATCTAATGGTATGCTTTTTAACGTATTATATCGTTATTCGTTGATTAAGTCAATGCTCCCGTTAGAGGTTGTCTGAGAAGTCTCATTTGCTACATCACTCGCCCCCGCGCATCCCCCAAAATTGGGGGACTTTTAGAGGCAAATTGACTCTTGTTCCCCCCAGAATTGGGGGGCTAGGGGGGCCTAATCATACCCAGAATCAGCAACGCCTAAATTTGTTGGGTTTCCTGCGTCAACCCAACCTACAGTCTTCCCACACTCCCCCACTCCCCCACTCCCCTACTCCCCCACTCCCCTACTCCCCTACTCACCTCTAGGGCGAGAGACAGAGGTAGGAAACATTTGCTTGAAACCAGTCCGCCGCTCTTGGGGTGAATTTGGAGTCAGATAACCCCATAAGGTTTCCCAATAGAAAAAAGATACTCCGGCAAAGTGGCGATCGCGCACTGCTTTTACTTGTTGTTGAATTTGCTCTATTTTCATGGGTGTTTTCATGGTGCCTGTGAGAATACCTATACTGACAGGAATTTTACTTTTGGCCAATTTTACTTCTGGCTGTTCCAATTCTGTTAAAAATGAAGGTAAACTATTTCGATACACTTGTAAAACAAATTCATCTACTATACCTCGCTTTATCCAAGTTGGCCAGTCTTGCAGATATAATTTATAAGCAAAGTCATCAGGATTAGAAGACAAGGATACAATACAATTAGGTTTAACTGCTTTGACGGCTTTATAAAGTCTTTCCATTAAAGCGGTTATTTGATTTGCCCGCCATTGCATCCATTCTGGATCTGTAAAATCTTCTGGAGGCATTTTACCTTGATGTTGCTCTCTGTAGAGGCGGACTGTAATTGGATCGTAGCCTAATTGTACTGGCATGGCAAAGCGATCGTCTATTTGAATGCCATCGACATCGTATGTTTTGACAACTTCTAATACTAGGTCGATAAAAAATTTTTGCACTTGGGGGTGAATGGGGTTAAGCCAAACATTATTGATAGAGAGTGACTGTTTTAGTGTTGTTAATAAGGACTGTTCATCTGATTCTGGGAGCAGGTCTTTCAGTTCTAATTCAAATATATCTTCGGAAAAATTTCTATTTTTATCAAGACTGGTTGTTACCCAGTGGGGATGGCGTTTGACTAACAAAGAATTTATTGGTGCCATGAAACCATATTCAAACCAAGGGATGACTCGTAAACCTTGGCGGTGGGACTGTGTAAATATCTCTCTGAGTACATCTCCACCAAGGCGAAATGTGGCAAGAGTAGGGTCTTGAGGTTGACCTGTAACTTTTCGAGCAAGGTCACTGGGATAAAATGTGTTACCTCTATTCCAGGTTACGGGATAAACAGTGTTGAAGTTGAGTTGAGAAAGTTGACGGAGGGCGCGGTTTATTCCCCAGGGAGCGAATAATACGGTACTACTAACATTAGTTATCCAGACTCCACGCACCTCTTTTTTTTCAGGTATAGTTTTTGCAGTGACTAATTTTGGGGAGCTTATTATTGCGTATAGGGAAATAGAAAGAAAAGCGATCGCTACTCCTATTCCTAGCCAGATTTTTAATTGTTTGAATTTATTATTAATATTATTCATTATTAGGGAGTAGGGAGTAGCTTACAAGGGTATGTTTTTCCAATTTGAGTGGATAAGGACGCGGGGAGGGGGAGACACGGAGACGCGGAGAGAGGAAGACGCGCAGTGAGTGAATAGGGTGTCGTTAGCGATAGCGTAACGCACCCCTACCCCTATTGGACATTTCCTCCAAAAGAGAGAGTAGGGAACAGGGAGAAAGAATTGATAAATAACATTAGGGTAATTATTTTATTTTTGATTATTGGAGATGTCTAATGGGAAAAATGGTGCGTGATACTCCACTTCGTTCCGCTCACACACCCTACTACTTTGATTTGATTTAGGAGAACGTCACTTCATCATGCTGCATATCTGGAGTAGCCTTTTTAAGTAGCTCGTCAAGGCTGTATTTAGGTTTAGTAGGGGAAAGAATAATTTTATTACCTTCAGTAGATATAGAAACAGTTGTTCCTTCTTTTAAGCCCACCTCTTGAATAATCGCTTGCGGAAGTATAACTCCAAGGGAATTACCCCAAATACTCACTTTTTGAGTTACCATAGTTTAAAAATTATATAAACTTTTATAAGATATTCGGCGTTGGTGAATTGGTCTACCCATATTAGATATCTCCTCCAAAAGAGGGAGTTGGGAAAAAGAATTGATGGATAACAGCGGGATGATTGATTTGATTTTTGATTATTGGAGATGTCTAATGGGAAAAATGGTGCGTGATACTCCACTTCGTTCCGCTCACACACCCTACCACTACTAATTAGGGCTTGCTGAAAAAGTCTTTTTAAGGAGTAGGGGAGCGGGGGAGTAGGGGAGTAGGGGAGTAGGGGAGAATTTTTTTGCCCAACTATGCGCTAAAAATGCGCTCCATGCATGACCATGAAGAGCTGAAAACCATGTACTTTTTCAATACCTAAAAATGCTAAAACCTTTATCTGGTAATTATTTGAAATTTAATCAGCAAACCCTAATTAGGAAAAACTTTCTTCTTCAAAACTTATTTAACCATCAAATCAGATAAACAAGTACCTGTAACTAATCTATTTACAGCTTGAAAATGCTTGTCATAACTAAACAATGATAAATTATGCTGTAATGCTGTGGATGCAATCCACATATCATTGGTAGGAATAGGGTTTCCCTTTGTTCTTAAACCACGATAAACCATGGCATAATATTCAGCAGTCTCATTATCAATAACAAAAACTTTTACCTTCTCAATACTCAGAAATTGTTTTAATTCATCGCGATTTATCGCTTCTTTTGTTCCTACAGCAAATCCCCCTAATAATTCTCCTAAAATAACACTATTAAGGCCGATTAAAGGAGTATTATTAATAACTTCTACTGCATCAGATACATTACGTTTAAAAGCAGTATAAGCATTAGTATCTAATAAAATCGGTTTTATTTCCATAAATTTGTCTCAATCTTTCTAAAAGGCTGAGTATTCTCTAAAAATTCAATTTCATCAGTTTCTGTCCAAGTTCCAGCTAATTTATCCAGTTGATGAGTTGATTTTTCCTCTAACTCTGTAGGAGTAATCTCTTGTTTTTCTAACAATTTTAAAGCTTCATCAACTGCTTGTTGAATGTTAGTATATCTTCCCTTAGCAATTTGGGATTGAATAAATTTTTCTTGTTCTGGACTTAAAGTAATATTCATAGTTACATTTTATCTTAATATTGTAATTCTACAATAGTTCATAAAAATATGGTCAAATATGACATATCCTTATTTTGCAGGTGTTATCCTGACTGGGTGAACTACAACACCCTCTATCCCATAGTCAAATGCATTTGGGACTGCTTTTTTCATAATGTTTAAAGAACCGTTCACATCAGCATTAATGAATCCTTTGCTTGCGGTACGATACAAACCTCTTTTTATTCTTTTTCCTGAGAAAGTGACTTGATTTTTCTCACCTTTCTTGTAAACAGGAATCAAATCATTATCTATAAAACTTGATGCGGAGGTATAAGATTCTTCTGTAATAATTACATCTATCCCTACCATCTTGGCTTTATAAGATA
>NZ_JAAHHG010000395.1 GCF_010692555.1 Okeania sp. SIO3B5
TATAAGTATAACTACCGTTACAGTTCACTAACTCAGACGTTATAGTTTCTCCAAAATAAAATGGTGTTGTTGTTCCTGCTCTACAAGCATATTCCCACTGATTTTCACTTGGCAGTCTGTAAGTTTTTCCCGTTTTTTGGGATAGTTTTTGACAAAATTCTGTTGCATCGTACCACGACACACATTCTACTGGGCGATTCTCTCCTTCAAAGTCAGAAGGATTTTCACCCATAATGGCTTGATATTGGTTTTGAGTAATAGGGTATTTGCTCATATAAAAAGGTTGCAGAGTAACTTGGTGTAGAGGACTTTCATTGTTATATCTTCCCTCTTCATTTTCCGGCGAACCCATAAGAAAAGTACCGCCAGGAATATAAACCATTTCTAATATCACACCACTACCCAAATCTTCAGTAAAAAATACTGCTTCATTGAAACGACGCTCAATTTCTTCACCTTTGTTGTTTACCGTTATGACATCAAATTTTTCTAGGTAAAAATAAGAAATAGCAGGAGGCATTTGAGGCCAAATTTTCTTCAAAGCTTCTACAGAAATAGCCAACCCCTCCATTCCATCTTTCTCCATATTGGTAGCTACACCCAACACACCACCAGTTTCCCAGTCAACAACAGGTGCGCCACTATAACCTTTACGGAGACGATCGCCTTCATCAACTAACAAATTCCAAACTGCCACCCTCTCATTATTTTGACGAGCGAAACGCTTTTTCCCAAAAGTTCCATCAACAGTTTCCAGCAAGATTTTTTTCTCCTCACCATAGAGATAATGACCTGCTGTCCGAAATTTTCGATTTTTTGCTTCAGATAAACTTATTAACTGAAAAAGTGGCACATTCAGCTTTTCAACCCGCAACACTGCTAAATCAAAACCCTGAATATCTCCTACTGCTAAAACTTCTGCCGGAATATTATTTACCAAAACATTTTCCTCACCACCCACATCCTCAACAACATGGGCACAAGTTAGCAAATAAGTATAATTATCCTCTCGATAAAAAGCAAACCCAGTACCAATAACATCCGCTTTGCGAGAATTGTCACTAGCACTGGTAATTAAAACAATAGATTCTTCTAAATTACTCATTCTCTGACTTTTTAGGTTTCAGAACTAACTTAACCTTTAAATTCGTACCAGCCTTTCCTTTAGTAATATAAAGATTACCCTCCCCCTCAAAATTAAAACCCACTTCCACCTCAGCTTGTTCAATTTCCATATCCTTATTAATTTCTTGCCAAGCTTCAGCAATAGGACGACTAAGACTAATTAATATAGGTTTAACCTTAGCAAAACTCGACTTAACTTCTTTAATACCATTAGTAGAAATAGGTTTGGCTTCATTCTCTGGGACTTCTGCCTCAACTAAAATACCATCTTCTAATTCAATTAATCTGGTGGCCATATATAATTATTGGTAAACTTAACTGCTATTCTATTCCAGAATATCTCTTTAATTTTCAGGATAATGTTTCAAGAATTTAGAATTTAGAATTTAGAATTTAGAATTACCTCTTCTTTTCAAGGAGAGGATTGACTAATTATGAAAATTTTTATTTATTATCCCCTTAAAAGGGGAGGCTTTAAACCATAATATTTCGGTAAATATAGGAAAATTTAACTTGGTTGGAACTCACCTTCAGAGTAGAGCGATCGAGCTGAATTTCCCAAGGATGACCTCAGATAAGTTTCAATCCCTAATAGGAATTTGTTGTTGTTTAAATAATAGCTGAATGCTTACGCTTTTACAGGCAAGATGCCTGTGCTACAGACTTTCTTACTCCTTATAATTTAATCTCCTTGTCATTCCCATTCCCATCGGTGTTTTTCTTCCCAAACCACAATAAATAGCAAAGTCAGCTAAAGCATTTATCTGTTTAATTTTCTCTGGTTCAATATCCCCAAAAATTCGATATGTCACCTCACCGACAACCCCAATAAATTTACTTCGAGAATCTGTAACAATTTCTGTATTAATATCAATATAACTAGGATAAATAGACTCAAGTGGAATTTCAAAAAATTCCATCTCACTATATTTATCCCAACGATTCAATAGAGAATTAAAAACACAATCTTTAGTAGGCATCGGTGTATCATAACTCCCTTGTCGAAAACAAGTAGGAGTAGCAAAATTTAAAGTAATAATTCTCTGAGATTCGGAAGCATTTTCATAGATTTCTTGATAAGAAAAAGAACCCACCCAAGGTTGATTAGATTTCGGCGTATTAAGAATACTAATAATGTTTAAATTTGCCGGACCTAAATGACAAGATTGGTCGGGATTAATATTCAACCAAAGTTGAGTTAATTCGCCGAATAAATTGTCATCTAAAAGAGATATACGCCACCAACAATTAGTATTTGCTGGAATAAATTTTTTATGTTGCCATTGGATAGTATAGTCGCGATTTTTTGACTGGTTTTTTTTAGTTTGTAAAGGACTAACAGTAAAAGGTTTATTACCAGTAGATTCATGGAGGCGATCGCCTAGATTTTTATCGACAGAACTAACTAAAGTTAAGAACAAAGCATGGAGATGTCTACCTGTTAAGTATCCGGTAGGAATAGGATATTTTGGTATGAGGTTAAGGACAAGACTGTAAGGTATTGGAAGTCAAAAGTTAAAAGTAATATTTGAAGTTAACAGTCAAAATTCAAAAGTCAAAAGTAAGATTTTAGGTACTGGTTTACAAGTAGTAGTATCCTAAAAAAAGTCAAGTAGTCAAATGCTATAAATGTTCCGTTTAGCAAGAGTTTTTTCATAAATATTTTTCCCATCTAGTGCCACATAAAAACCTAATAATGGGGAACATTTTTTAAGTTATACCACATCAATAATATCGCTGTTAATTTGAAAAATATTTCCCAATTATATCGGAACTTCAAACCAAGCAAAAGTATTATCTCCCATCATATTTTTGCAAATTTATTCATCATATAGTGCAGCAAAATCCCAGTCAATTTTGGCGTGAGTATCTTCTCTAACGCGAGACAAAAATAATACCAATATTTTCAGGTAAAATTTTTTTTTGGTAGTTGGGGAGAAAGTTTTTTTAAGTCTGAAAATGATTGTGTTTTCATCTTTAATATGTTCTGAGAAATTGCAAATTTTGACAAAAATGGTTCTACAGGTTCTTGCACAAAGCAACAAAGCCCTTAAGAACCCTAGTATGGATTAATTATCTATATCTTGATACTAATTTAGATTGCCCGCTCCACATTTTTACAGTGATAATTAATTGCTGGTACTGTTACCTCAAAACGCTCGGCTAGTTCCTTAGCAGATACTCCCATACCATAATCATTTTTAATTTCTTCGATTTGCTGCGGGTTAAGTTTTCGAGTTTTTGACTCAAACAACCTATCAATATTTACATCTTCTGGCTCAGGTAATTCGTATTTGCGTTTAGCAGCATTGATAGAAATATCGTGCGCTTCAGACAAATTACCTGTATAAAGCTCAGTTGTCATACGCTCAACAAAACCTACAGCTTCAAGTCCTAAAGCTTCGGGAATATGATTACGAGCAATGGTTGGAGTACCATCTATTGTTTCCCATTCTAGGCGCATTTCAGATGCAAGTTTGCCAAATAGTTTAATATAAGTATAGTCAGTCCAGTAGGCTGGTGACTGTCGAATTTCAGCAATAAAGCGAGCATAGGGCAACCGTTCATGCTTATTCCTCAAACGAGCCTCTAACCACTGATGTAGCGCTTCACTGTCCGCTTTTGTGTAAACTCCTTGAATAACAGTGTATGCCTGGGCATAAAAACCTTCAGTGGCAAACCATTTAAGAAAGTCCTTGATCTTTTCTTTCGTTGTATTGGTTATGATTTGCTTTTTTCCTGTCAGAGTTAGAAGTTCAAAAGCCATATCAATAAACTCTGATACCTCAATCACATTATGATAAGAACTTGTAAGATTACTATAACCAAGTTTTTTATATTCTTCATCAAATGGTAGATGGTAAACGGCAAACCGCTTCTTGTTGTTTGGTAATTCAAAATACTCAACTATGTCGGTGCTATGAAAGTCGTCAGGATTTTCATTACGAGCCTGGCGCGTCCACTTTGCTAGCTGCTTATCAGTAATGCCAGCATATTCCTTTGACATTCGGAAGTTTAAGCCTATGCTGGGTTTATTATGTCCAAAAGCATGAGGATTTATAATAATAGCCTCAAACTTCCGATTTTTGTATACCAGATTTAGACGTTGCCCTTGTTTTAACTCCATACTTGTTTTTTCCTTGTAAATTGATTAGTGGAGAAAGTTCTAGGATTAAATATTGAGGTTTATGTAAAGCTTTTCGCATTAGTCGTACAGCGACCAAACTAATACCTTTAGCTACTAACTTAGTAATTCCAGAGTAGGGTTAGGATTACGTGTTCATGGACTCACTTGCGATCGCTACTCTATTGAGACTTTCCCCACACCTTATTATGATAGACAATTCTTGAAAAACCGTCAACTTGATAATTTGGTTCATAGTATTTAACTGCTTTAAATACTAAATTACCAATAAAAATAACATCAATATTAGGATCGCGTAATGCTTTAAGAGTTTCTGCTTGATACCAATATATAGATAAATTAGGAGGTGATTTTACTTCTTTCGGTATCGATACTGTTTCTGAATAAACAGGTTGGAGAGTAATTTTATAGTTAGACATAATCATTATTTATTAAAATTTTGTGGTTTTATATGGCTACAAAAAAGTGTTATGACATTAATAAAATTGAAGTCCTTTATAACCAATAATTTTGAGACCAATTCACTTTTTTTACTTCTGACTTCTGACTTCCGTAAGACGTTCCATGGAAAGTCCCTAATGTGGTCTACCCAAATGAAAACCGCTGTAAAACTAAGACAACGTAATATTCTTCCTTCTTCCTTCTTTCTTCTTCCTTTTTCCTTCTGCTATAACAAAACCACCCCCAATCAATGGAGGTGGCCCAAACACAATACACACTATTTACAGCAGTCAAAAGAAAGAAGGCGGATAGATCGAGAGCTGAAAACTAAAACAACATAATATTTTCCTTCTTCCTTCTTCCTCCTTCCTTCTTCCTTCTTCAAACTTAGTAATCGAAATCGCCACCGCCCATACCAGCGCCAGCAGGAGCGCCTTCCTTGGGTTCAGGTTTGTCAACAACAATACACTCAGTTGTCAACACCATACCAGCAATAGAAGCAGCGTTTTGTAGAGCCGAACGAGTTACCTTAGCAGGATCAACAATACCAGCTTCAAACAAATCCATAAACTCGTTACTAGCAGCATTGTAACCAGTATTGAAATCTTTCTCTTTCACGCGCTCGCCAATTACAGCACCATTCTGACCGGCATTTTCAGCAATGCGCTTCAGTGGAGCTAACAAAGCACGACTAACAATTAAAGCACCAGTTAACTCTTCAGCTTGCAAGTTCTCATTTGCCCAATTTTCTAAATCGGGAGCTAAGTGAGCTAGAGTTGTACCGCCACCAGGAACAATACCCTCTTCTACAGCAGCTTTAGTTGCGTTGATAGCATCTTCCAAGCGTAACTTGCGGTCTTTCATTTCTGTTTCAGTAGCAGCACCAACCTTGATTACAGCTACCCCACCAGCTAACTTAGCTAGACGCTCTTGTAACTTCTCCTTGTCATAAGAAGAATCAGTTTCTTCCATTTGACGGCGAATTTGTTCGCAACGAGCTTTAACTTCTTTTTCGTTACCTTCAGCAACGATGGTAGTGTTGTCCTTGGTGATGTTGATGCGACGAGCTTTACCAAGCATATCTAGCTTGGCGCTTTCTAGTTTCAAACCAGCATCTTCAGTAATAACTTGACCGCCTGTTAATACAGCGATATCTTCTAACATTGCTTTACGGCGATCGCCAAAACCAGGAGCTTTCACAGCAGCAACATTCAACACACCCCGTAGACGGTTAACAACCAGAGTAGCTAAAGCTTCTTTCTCAATATCTTCAGCCAAGATTAATAAAGGTTTGCCAGAACGAGCTACTTGTTCTAATACTGGTACTAAATCTTGTACTAAAGCAATTTTCTTATCAGTAATTAGAATCATGGGTTCTTCGAGTACAGCTTCCATCCGCTCCATATCTGTTGCGAAGTAGGGAGAGATGTAGCCTTTGTCGAAACGCATACCTTCAGTAATTTCTAGTTCGGTCTGCATTGACTTCCCTTCTTCTAGGGAAATTACGCCTTCTTTGCCCACCTTATCCATTGCTTGGGCAATCATATTACCTACTTCTTCGTCGTTACCAGCAGAGATGGCACCGACTTGAGCGATCGCCTTGGAATCTTCAATTTGACGAGCGTGAGATGCAATCTTTTCTACCAAGAAACCTGCAGCTTTGTCAACACCGCGCTTGATAGCAATAGGGTTAGCACCTGCAGCTACGTTTCGTAGACCTTCTTTTACCATTGCGTGAGCTAAAACTGTCGCTGTAGTAGTACCGTCACCTGCTGCATCATTGGTTTTAGAAGCTGCTTGACGAATTAGAGCAACTCCTGTGTTTTCAATATGGTCTTCTAGTTCGATTTCTTTAGCGATGGTGACACCATCATTAACGATTTGAGGAGCGCCGAATTTTTTCTCTAGAACTACGTTTCTACCTTTTGGACCGAGTGTTACTGCTACAGACTCGGCTAGAATATCCATACCTTTTTCGAGGGCGCGACGAGCATTTTCGTTGTAAATTATACGTTTAGCCATAGTTGTAATTTTTATTGATAAGTAATTGTGGATCTTTCAATTTGTGATTTGTTGATAATTAGTTGTTTTAGCACTGTGGCAAACATCAAATGAGTAGAGAAAGTTTGCTAGTGCAGGCGGAAATAACTGACCAGTTACAAAATCCTAAAAGCCTTACTAAGCAATACTTTTGACTTTTAACTTTTGACTTTTAACTTCCGCGTAGCGGCGCTAGTGCCATAGCAAAGAACGAGTTGGTTAGGACATAGACTACTGATGAACCTTAGACAGAGAAATGCTTTTGCTACTGTTCCCTGTTCCCTGTTCCCTGTTCCCTGTTCCCTGCTATCTGAAACAACTTGATAATTCTTAGTTAACAATTGCGAGAATATCTTTTTCTGCCAGTAGCACATACTCATCGCCACCAAGTTTGATATCTGTTCCGGCGTATTTTGAGTACAGTACTTTGTCTCCGACTTTAACTTCCATTTCTGCACGGGAACCGTCATCATTACGCTTACCAGGACCAGCAGCAGCAACTTCTCCTACTTGGGGTTTTTCTTTTGCATTGTCAGGTAGCAGAATACCACCTGCTGTTTTTTCTTCAGCTGCACTGACTTTGACAAATACGCGATCGCCTAAAGGCTTAACAGTAGAAACACTCAGTGTTACGGCTGCCATGGTTTTCCCTCCAGATATTTTTTTACTATTGCTGAGAGGCTAGAATCTGAAGCTAAGTTATTGGCTTCGTTTTATTTTTTAGCACTCTCACTACCTGAGTGCTAATTTAGCTGAATAGGAGTTGCCATTGCAACTGATGAAACTGTACGGGTTCCCGAACTGAGAGATTTGGTTGTTTTTGTCAAAAGTCTAAATAAAATGGCCAAAATTTAGAGTACTCTTGATTAAGTTAGGACAGTAGAAGGACAGTAGAATAAAATTATCTGAGTAGATCGAGAATTTTACCGTCAAAGTCATTTATGATTTATAATAGGGGATTTGACCTTAAAGACAATATCCCTAGAAGTTCGTTGAAAGGTGTGTCGAAAATTTTATGACAGATAACATATCATCTCAAAGAACCGATAAATCTGATGGGACTAACTTCCAAAGCGCCGAATGCCAGGAAAATGCTCGACAGGACAATATTGACCAAGATACTTGTCAGGAATCTCTTGGTGTTTGTATCCAATCTCTGGGACTATCTAAAATTCAGCGACACATTTTTATTTGTGCTGACCAAACAAAGCCTAAATGTTGCTCAACAGAGGCTGGTTTAGAGGCGTGGAATTATCTCAAAAAACGGCTCCAAGACTTAAAACTAGACCGGGTTAACCCTGATTTCCCTGGCTGTATATTTCGTACTAAAGCTAACTGTTTACGAGTTTGTTGTCAAGGTCCAATCATGGTTGTTTATCCTGAAGGAGTATGGTATCATTCCGCAACTCCTCCTGTAATTGAAAGAATTATTCAAGAGCATATAATGGGCGACCGAGTTGTAGAGGAATATGTTTTTCTCACTCATCCTTTGCCGGAATCAATGATTATTTCATCAAATAGCCTTAGTTGATTCATTAGCTGATACTCATAAATTGTGGACATTTACTTGACTGGGAAACTCAAAAGTTCAAAGTTAACAATTAGTCTCTAAATAGTTATCAATATAAATTCTGACAACATTAGCAACCAATACTGTCAAATTTTCATATATTATTAAAAGTAGTGGAAGTTATTTTTCACCACAAAACTATTATCTAGTTATATATCTAAATATTGTAGAAGTATTGATTGAGTCTAAAATCTATAATCAATAATAGATAGGAGTATAATTTCTTTAGAGCGTTAGATGCAGTCCCTGCCCTTTGGGTAAGGATATATATTAATTTAAAAGAAAGTAGCAAACTCGCCCTACTTCTTTAATCTTTTATGAAAGATGTGGTTTATACCTGTCTTTGAAGTTAATGTTTGCGGGAATTAAACAAAGTGAGTTCTTCATTATGAAGGAAATTAATATTACAGACCAAAGACGGTTAATGTTGGTTGATGATGACCCTAATTTAATTTTATTAGTCAAGGATTATTTAGAATTTCGTGGGTATCAGGTAACAACAGCAGAAAATGGCCGAGAAGCACTAGAAAAGCTGGAAAATGAAATTCCTGAGCTAATTATATGTGATGTGATGATGCCAGAAATGGACGGCTATACCCTTGTGCAACACATCAGAGAAAACCCAGCTACAGAATGGGTTCCAGTTCTATTTCTATCTGCCAAAGGTCAAAGTCAAGACCGAGTCAAAGGTTTAAATACTGGAGCTGATGTCTACATTGTCAAGCCATTTGAGCCAGAAGAACTCGTAGCTCAAGTAGAATCTTCCCTGAAGCAAGCTTCTCGTCTCATTAAACATCAAAATTCTGACATGAGTAGTAGTAATGGGCCAAAAATCAAGGTGCGCCGAAATGTAGAATTAACTCCCACAGAATTAAAGGTAGTCCAACTTGTAGCCCAGGGGATGGCAAATCGTGACATTGCACAAATGATGGAAGTTAGTCAAAGAACGATTGAGAGTCATGTCAGTAATATGCTTGGTAAAACTGGTCTACACAATCGGACAGAATTAGCTCGTTGGGCGATAGAAAGTAAAAAGGCATAAGTACAATTACTCAAGAATCAATCGGGGTGTAAATCTTTATATTTAAAATAGTTTGTATATTTGAGGGCTGTAATTTTGTACTGCCCCAGTTTTTCTATATTCCGATTTTTATGTACATAGTTTTTATTACAGCGCTTTTCATTTGAGTAGACCACAAAATTATTTTTGGCGCTTAGAGTAGGGAGTAGGGAGTAGGGAGTAGGGAGTAGAAAAATGCTTTTGGGTTGCCCATACTAACTGTAGTCTATCCATGTGAAAAGCGCTATA
>NZ_JAAHHG010000396.1 GCF_010692555.1 Okeania sp. SIO3B5
TCCGAAAAGAGGCTTGACCTTGGAGGCTGGTGCATTGTTAGCGCAGCTCCTCTGCAAGAGGCAGCAGAAAGACCTAAGAGCGCGATGGTTAGGAATCCCGCGCTGTCACGCAAGTGCAGCGTCGGGAGGATGTCAATATCTATCTTAGTTACCCAAATAGCTACTGCAAAATGCCTCAACTTCATCTGCAGTAGGTTGAGCAGACATTGCTCCTATTTTAGTAGTACTTAAAGCGCCAACCGCACTAGCATAAGTGACAATTTTTTTTGCTACCTCTGGTTGCTGTAGTTGACGAATACCATATTGGCGCAACTGATGTACAAAACCTGCAACAAAGCTATCACCAGCACCAGTAGTATCTACCACATCCATGGAAAAAGCTGGTACTTTACCTTCATTTTCTGACAAGTAGTAAGCACAACCTTGATCGCCAGCAGTTATTAATGTACCTTCTACTGAATGTAGTTGGTAAGTAATTGCAGCAGGTTCGGTAGATTCAAATAACCATTCAGCTTCTTCTATAGAGAGTTTGACAAAATCCACTCTTTTTAGTAAGGAATATATAAGCTCTTTAGCTTCATCTGGATTAGGCCAAAATGAAGGACGCCAGTTGACATCTACCATGATTTTGACATGGTATTGGTCAGCCAATTCAAGAGCTTGGTAAATTGCTTGTCTGGTTTCAGGATAAGCTAGTCCAAGGGTTCCTAAGATTAAAAAATCACCATGCAAAAATAAAGATTCTGGCAAAAGTTCAGCTTGTAAATGGGTATCAGCAAATTCTGTTGTCTGGCGATCGCCAAAACCAATAAATTCACGTTCCCCTGTTGTAGAGTGTAATACATAGATCTTTCGTGTTGGTGCGTCAGAATTTTGCTGGATACCCGTAGTGTCTACTCCCACTTCTTGCAAAAGTTTTACCAGTGTTTTGCCTTCTGTATCTTGACCTACTGAACTAATTAAAGCAGTAGGAGTCCCTAGTTTGACTAAACCACAAGCAACATTGGCGAGGGCACCACCAGGGTAAGTTGTCCAAGTCTGAACTTGATTTAGAGGTATTCCGGGTCGATCAGCCAAACAATCAAATAAAATTTCACCGAGACAGAGAACATGAATATGGGTCATATTGATTAGAGTATATCAAGTTATATGTAGGTAGGGAATTTTTGAATATTTTAGTGATGATTAAAATCTAAGGTATAGCAGGGAACAGGAAAAAGTGGGAAAAATATTTCCCTGTCTTACGGTTTATTATCCGCATCAGTCCTAACCAACCTATTCTTTATTCTTTGCTATATATTTAAAATCAATATTTTTTATTTTTTGAAAAACATAATTAACTAATTTTATCCTCCCTCAGCTTTATTCATACTTTTCCCACTTATAGATTGTCATTAAGGTGAATTTTGTCAAGATGTCTCTAAAATTATAATTAGGCAGATCTACATATATAGGCAAAAGTTATGACTGGTTGTGAGTCTCAAACCAAAATATCCCTTTCTGAAAGGGAACTTCAAGTTGTGGAGCTAGTGGCAGATGGGTTGACTAATGAAAAAATCGCCGAGAAGCTAGAAATTAGCAAGCGAACGGTCGATAATCATATCAGTAATATTCTGAGTAAAACTTCAACCCATAATCGAGTAGAACTGGTTCGTTGGGCTTTGCAGTGGGGCAAAGTATGTTTGGATAGTATCAACTGTTGTAATTTACCAGATACAACTGAACAATTGGTACATCATAGCTTAGAGGGCGATCTATTGGGAAGTTCATTAATGGATAATGGATAATGGATAATGGATAATGGATAATGGATAATGGATAATGGATAATTACCTCTCCCTAAAGAGGATTGGCTAAAAGGAAAGAATTTATTTTTTTCCCCTTCAAAGGGGAGGCTAATAAAACTGAATTATTTAATTATTAATTATTCGGTAAATAGTAAAATGCAGACTGCGAAACAAAAACAACAACGTTATCAAATTAGCTGCCAGGGACTACCACTGGCAGTATATCGAGAAGTAGCAGCTCATTTGCGTCAAGTCGGCAAAGTAGAAGTGGACTTATTTTTGACTCCTGCCTCAGAACCATTTGACTATGAAAAAAGCCAAATAGGAAGTCTGTGGCTGGAGTATGCTGAAGATGCTGAAGATGCTGTCCGTCAAAAAGTAGACCAAATATTGGCCTATTATCAATCTAGATTTGGGCCTTGGGAAGCAAATCAAATTTCAGCTAATGGTGAGGGAGATTAGTGATTTCTTAAATATCAGGGACTAATTACTGTCCCCTCTCTCAATTTTTTTAGTAATTATTAGACCTCTCCCGAAATAGAGAGAGTAGGGAGTAGGGAGTAGGCAGTAGGCAGTAGGGAGTAGGCAGTAGGGGGAAAGAATTGATTATTTATGTGCGATAATTGATTTTATTTTTTATGATTGGAGATGTCTATTGTTCTAATATCTGGCCTGGAAGTTACTTTAGAATATCAAACAAAAGTCTTAATTATCAGTAGTTAATATCAACATAATTATATTTTTTCTAGGGATTAAGATAGAATTATTATAATTATCAAGCAGAATTATAGAGAAGCATTAAGCCGTCAGCTATTAGCTAGCCTCCTAGGTCGGAACTACGTTAACAGCTATTAATTTTGAGGAAGATAAAAGCAACCTTTAAAATTGAGAAAAAATAAAAGTTACTGGCAAAGTCCCTTTCCTAAACCTTAGAAGTAATTAATCATTACTAATTGCTGACTGCTGACTGCTAATAGCTGAATGCTTACAATTATAGTAATTCTGAATTAATTAACTATTGAAACATTAGAGATGTTGCTATGCCTCCAATACCATCTTATTTAATCCCTCTAGTAATTGTTTTAGTAATTGTACCATCTGTGGTTGCTATATTATTAAGAATTTTACTTCATTTTGACTTAGTAAATCAAGGAAATAAAGTCAGAAGACTAATTAATCAGCAGTCAGTAAATAAGCCAAGATTTATCGAATATTTAGAAGACAGATTTACAGACGCAAGTAGTAAACTAGAGCAAGTTAATACAGGAGCATTAATAGACCAAGTTTATAGTAGACAAAGATTATTTGGATTAATATCTTATGAACAAATAGAATATTTATGTCGAATTTTACCTAATCTACTTGTGTCTTTTGGATTATTAGGTACTTTTATTGGCATTACCATTAACTTGACTTCTTTAAGTCAAACAGTTAGTGATACTAATGCTACCGATGTTAGTAGTTTGCTCAGGGAATTACAAGTACCATTACAAGGCATGGGAATTGCTTTTACTAGCAGCTTAGTAGCAATATTATTTAGTGCAGTAATTACATCAGTTAATTTTATTTTTAATACTAGCCTTGCCAAAACTAGATTAATAAGTTTAATAGAAGACTATTTAGATAATATTTACTTACAAACAATAGAAGGTCAAACTCAGCTAGATAAAGTAGTAAAAGCAGTTGCTTATTCTTTTGAAGGATTTTTAACCAGATTTGGTCAAACAGTCAGAGTAGGAGTAGAGTCAGCTCTACAAGATAAAATTCAAGAAATTCATAATGCTAATACTACGACGAGTAAATTAGCAGAACAGACTTTTGTGCGATTAGGAGAAGCTGCTGCTACAGTGGCAAAAAGTTCTAAAGATTTTCAGATGGCAGGGGATAAATTTCTAGAAGTAGCACAGACATTTGAACATAGTCAATTTCCGCAAAAGTTAGCTAATTCAACAGCAGAATTAGCCAATATTCAAAGTAATTTTTCTCAATCAACTTCCACTCTAGCTACTGCTGTTCAAGCAATAGAAATAGTAGTCATTGAACTACAGGGATATAGTAAGAGACTAGCAAAGTTTGGAGAACAAATTACCAGTAATAATCAAACTTCATTAAGACTATTAGAATCTCATCAAAGTAATCAAAAATCTTTAGCTGAGATGATTCGACAATTACAAGAAGCATCACAAGGTTTTCAATTAGCGGTGGGAACTCTGGATACTTTACAAAGAAGAGTAGTATCTAAAGCAGATAATTTAGATGAAGTACAAATTCAACTCAAAACTTTAGCAAATGCCTTAAATAATTCCACAGATGGTATTAGTCAGAGCATTAAATCTTTAGGAGACCAAATAGGGAAAGGTATGAGTAATCAAGCCAATCTGAATAATTCCCATTTAAGCGTTATTGCCACAAATTTACAGGAATATATCAGTCAAATGAAAGAAACTAAAAATGAAATTTATCGGCTGACACATATTATAGATAGATTAGCAAATAAGTAGATGTCATTTCAGTGTAAGCATTCAGCCGTCAGCCATCAGCCATCAGCTATCAGCTATTAATTTTGGGGAAGGTAAAAATAATTGAGAAATTGAGACAGAATAAAAGTTACTGTTAAAGTTCCCTCCCTAAATCTTAGAAGTAAAGTTACTGTGTAAGCATTCAGCCGTCAGCTATCAGCTATCAGAAGAGTGCTTTTATCACTCACTAAAAGCAATATTTAATTAAGCTAGAAAAATCTGACTAAAAGTCAGTTCCAAAGTCTATATTCATTTAAAACTTGTCCTTAAGCACAAGGTATTATTGCTGAAGTCCGCAGTTCCTCCGGAGGAGGCTAGCTGATGGCTAATAGCTGAATGCTTACGTTACTGTTAAAGTCCCCTCCCTAAATCTTAGAAGTAATGAATAATTAGGGTTTGCTGATAGCTGACTGCTAATAGCTGAATGCTTACATTTCAGTTATCAGTTATCAGTTATCAGTACTTCTGCAATAAGGATACAAGAAAATACAGAATCTTCTTTTATCTTGGTGACAGTTCGCTCCTCCAAACCCTCTCTTGGCAAAATAATGACTTTTAAATATCCTTTTTTCTGACCTATTTTACCCACATTCCGCACCACAAAATGTAGCAACCGAAGAAGGAGTCAGGAGTCAGGAGACAGGAGACAGAATTTTAGAAGAAAATCATAGCTGCCGTGATTGAGTAATCATGTATAGCAAGTATTTATGCGTAAATTTTTTACTCAGAATTTGATGAATGAAAAAAGTATAGCGCTGTGCGCAGGCAACAGCTCCGGAAGGCAACAGCTAATCTGGGGGAATAAAAAGCTAATAATATAAGACTTTTAGCTATTTGATACCTCCTGTAATTTGTAAATATGCCAGCGCACATTGCTATAATTTGAGATAATTTGCATAGTATAAATACTTACCAAGTTACAGATTTATATGCTACTTTTAATGATACGCTCTTGAAGTGCGGAATGTGGGATTTTATCTACAACATAACTATTGGGAAATATCCATTTTATAGTAACTACATAACTTCTCTCTTTTATCAAGTTTTATGTTAAGAAAGATGTGGGTAATGGATAGAATTATAGAATCCGGTTATACAATATTTTTATAATTCTATAATTACTTCAATATTCAATCTCCCTCACTCCCCCACTCCCCCACTCCCCTACTCCCCACTCCCCCACTCCCCTACTCCCTACTCCCTACTCCCTACTCCCTAATTTAAAATAATTATGCGTCATCGTTCACGACTTGTTGAAGATAATCGCGACCTAGAAATTTGGCCTGCGTTTACAGACTTAATGTCTAACTCTTTTATGATATTAAGTTTATTATTGCTATTAGCTATTATTAAATCTCTGTTTATAGAGACAATTTCTGATGCCAACGAAAATCGTGCCCTACAACTGCAACAAGAAATTACTAATTTACAAAATCAAATTCAACAAAAGACTGGTGAAGTAACAGGTTTACAAGGACAAATTGGTAATTTACAAAATCAAGTAACAAAATTACAAGGATTAGTAACTACCTCTGAAAATGAACTAGAGCAAAAATCAAATAGAGTTACACAACTAGAAACAGAAATTGAAAAATTGAAGTCTCCACCTGTGATAGTAATTAGAGATTCTCAGTCTCGAAGATTTGAATCAGGAAGTGCCGAAATATCGGGAGATTTAAAAAGTTTTATTGAGGGAGATTTAATCAAACAAATAGAAGATTTTGCTAAGGAATATAAAGGTTATGTTGTTGAAGTAATAGGTCATACTGATGGCCAGGTAAATCAGAGAAGTGGAAGTAATTTAGATACTCAGTTAGAAAGAGTTGCTAAGGGTAATGAATCTGTTAATAGTTTAGTACCAGGTTCAAATGCAGATTTAGGTTTGATGCGTGCTTTATCTGTTGTACAAGAACTTCAAAAAAATCCCCGTTTGAAAAAATTGGGGTTAAAATTTCGGGCTTATTCTGCAGCACAATTATATAATCCTGGTGGAGATTTTGCCGGGGCAAATCGTAATCCAAATCAGAGTCGGCGTCGAATAGAGGTTCGATTTACTCCTAGCGCTGTTGAGAGGTAGGTTAAAGTCTACATTACCGCACGACAAAACTAAGTCAAAAGTCAAAAGTCAAAAGTCAAAAGTAAGAAGTCAAAAGTAAGAAGTCAAAAGTAAGAAGAAAATTATAGTGGTTAATAGGAATCAACGATTCAGTAAGTATTTATGCTTAACATTATAACCTACATTCCGCACTTCAATTTGTAACATGAACATTAGTATAAAACTCTGAGGATGTTTAAGTATTTATACTATATAAATTATCTTCGTTTACCTCGATCAAGAGTCAAATTCTCAGTTAAATATTAGGTATAAATAGGGTTTGCTGAATAAGTATGAGTGGTAGGGGTAGAATCCAGAATCCAGAATCCAGAATCCAGAAGTCAGGAGGAATGGGAATTATAGAAGAAGTAGTCAGAAGAATCGTCCCTTGATTTTCTACCCCTATCTTGCCGAAAATCTTAGATTTTTGAACCATTACCACCTAAAAGCGGGTACTTTATTAGCACCTGAAAAGGGTAAAACCTTTACCTGTCAAGACTTTGATATTTAATCAGCAAGCCCTAAATACTTATTGAATCGTTGACTACTATAATTTTCTTCTTACTTCTTACTTTTGACTTTTGACTTTTGACTTAGATTTTTATGCTACATTTTGTCGTGCGGAATGTGGGTTATAAATTTTTTGGTGGGTGATATCAAATTCGGTAGCATAGTTATAAAATCTTTTGAAGTCAGGAGTCAACACTCAGGAGCTAGGAGTCAGGTATAAAAATTTGGAAATGGTGAAGATGGGGAATGTTTTTATACTTAATTAAACAAATTTAATACAATCTTAAACTTTGTTGATTTTTCTCTTGAGCGACGAACCAACAAAACCAATTACCAACAACCCAATTAATACAGAAGGTTCAGGTACATCTGCGGTGGATTGAGATTTAGGTACATCTACATTTGATTGAGAATCAGATACATTGATATTTGATTGAAAATCAGAAACACCTACAATTGATTGAGATTTAGGTACATCTACAGTGGATTGAGATTTAGGTACATCTACAGTGGATTGAGATTTAGGTACATCTACAGTGGATTGAGATTTAGATACATCTACAGTTGATTGAGATTTAAGTACATCTACAGTGGATTGAGATTTAGATACATCTACAGTTGATTGAGAATCAGGAACACCTGTAGGCATATCTGAAAAACTATTTGCCTGGATAAATACAGCAGAATCGAGAAAAGCATCACCAGCATCAGCGATCGCTAATCTAATATGATGAGTTCCAGCACTCAGTCCTAGTGCTTGTGCAGTAAATAGATTAGTAAAACCATCATATTCTATATCAAAAAATGGTCCACCCTCACTGGGGTCATTATTGTTGAAAAATTCCGGATTACTAGCATCAATACCTAGAGGTCTTCCTCCATTAACTGTATTGATGGCAACTGGAGTAGATGTACCAGGGATTAGAGCAATATTGATTCCATTGAGGAAGAAACCGAAAACATCATTGTAATCATCATTTGTCCATTCTACATATTCTTCAGAGGCAAATATGTAATTGAAGTAAAGGTCTCCTCCTTCACTTTCAAACTCAAATTCCAGAATTGTTGCATCCTCAGTAGCAAATCCAGGAATCAACTTATCCAAGTCTGAATCTCCTGGCAATTCATTGTCAGTAGTTTTCTTATCTGAACTATTCGGAGCTTCAGCATCCGTAGCTGTACCTGTAGTCAGAATAATACCACTATCGATACCAATACCAGATGATAATCCATCGGTGAAAATTCCTGAAGCACCTGCTGTACCTGTATAGTTGATAGAATCTGGTGCAATGGTAATCCCACTGCCTAAAATTTCATTAACTAAATCATTGCCATTACTGGTAGGAGTTATAGAAATTGCTTGAGCTGCTGTAATGCCACTAAGAGCAGCGAAAGTTGTTCCAGCAAAAGTCGCTGAAAGTTTTTTGATGAATTGTGAAATAGTCATAGCTAGATTAACCCTGAAAAAGTAAGATGTTGACATTACATAGTTGAGTTGTTTGTTTATTCCTCAACATATTCTTATTATCAGTAAATTTTCGGATTTTTAGTGTGATTCGGATCTTGAAGAGGTGGTGATACTTACTTAAGTATATTTGTGAACGCAGGTAATTAGTATTGGGAAAGCGCTCAAATATAAAAATTTCTGGAATAATTATGAATAAAGAACTGTATCTAGCTACTAACTGCTGAGTCCCGACTTCTTTTTTATATACTGCAAAAGTAGTAGATAAGTATTCAAGGTAACAGATGCAAGAACACCATTTTTTATTACCTACGATATATCAGTTACAACATATTACTTACGACATATCAGTTACGATATATTACTTAGTTTTCTTCAATAATCACAAAGAAGTTGATCGCTATTACTCAAATTAGGATTAGTTTGCAAATAATCATATACCTTAAAATTTCGCAATCAGGACTAAAACTCACACTCAAAACATTAGCCTGATGAGTATTAAATTGAGCGCAGCATAAGTTGCTCCAGAATTATGTTTTGCGACTTTTAAGGTTTGATTTTTATTTAGGGTTTGCTGATTAAATATCAAAGCATTGACATATAAAGGTTGAGCGCATTTTTTGGTCTAAAAAAGTGCCAGCTTTTCGGCTCAAAGAGCTGCATAAAGCTAGTATTTTGGGACTATTATGGCAGAAAAATCAAGGAACAATTTTTCCGACTACCTCCTCTATAATTTCCATTTCTCCTGTCTCCTGTCTCCTACCCCTACTAAAAGACTTTTGAGCGCAAACCCTATTTAACGATCTGTCTCATAAATGAAAAATGATCGCTCTTACAGCACTTTCCGCTGCCCGTGAGGTACACCCCGAAGCGGGCAAGATGCCCGCACTGCAATATTTTCACCATTCACCCTGTACATCATTTGCCCGAAATCTGCTGTATCTAAAATATTTATAACTTTAGTAATTTTATTTGCGTTTTATATCATGTCCGGTTGAACAGTTATAAATAAATAACGACGGAGGAGTCAGGAGTCAGGAGTCAGGAGTCAACCCACCCCTAACCCCTCCCAGGAGGGGAAGACTGAAGTTGGAAGAAGGAAGAAGAAGAACTGGAGTTGAAGGAGAAAGTTTTTT
>NZ_JAAHHG010000397.1 GCF_010692555.1 Okeania sp. SIO3B5
TTATATGGTTAGCCAGATTTAATATCAACTTTCAAATTTCAATATCTAAGCAGGTATCAACACAGCACTTTCCGTACCTACAAAAATGGGGCGTAATGCTTTAACCCACTGTGTAATTCTCTCTTCAGTTAACTCGCTTTGGTTAACCTCATCAATTGGCAAACCTACAAATTTGCCATTACGCACTGCTGAAGAATGTTCAAAACTATAACCCTCAATAGGAAAATCTCCAACTATAGTTGCACCAAGTTTCTCAAAATGGTCACACATAATCTGTAGCGCGCCAACAAAATGCTTCCCGTGACCAATTTGATCCCCGGCACCAAACAAAGCAATAGTTTTTCCAGTAAAATCAGGCTTTTCAATATCCATATCAAAAAGTGGTTCGCGCCAGTCATTCTGTACTTCCCCAGCACCCCAAGTTGAACAACCCAATAATAAATAATCATAATCAAGAAGTTGACTATATTCGTCATAATCTTCTTCCATACTATAAAGATCGCAAACTTCTTCCCCGAACTTTTCGCGCAATGCTTCAGCGATTTCTTCAGTTACACCTGATGTGCTACCGTAAAAGATGCCAATTTTTGCCATAATCAACACTCCTGATTAGTTTTGGTAAAATCCATTAAATCTGGTGAGTCAAAAAATTTCACTAGCTCGACCCAGATTTTTGAGGGTTTTCGGTGATTAATACAAGTTATTTGTAGAATTTTCTTACTTAAAATTCCTAATATAGATTAGTCTCGTTTTCAGCTAAATAAGAAGCAGTTGCAATAAAATCAGCAATTATTTCTTTAAATGTAGGGGCGAATACCATTCGCCCTATTAATAATTAGAGACTACTCTTCAAATAACCCCGGAATAGACAGGAATTTTTCTATCAACCCTATCTACTTTTGAATATATCGGGTAAATTAATTGAAATCTGTATCAATTGTAGTTGATAATTGTTTTGATTTAGTTTATAATAGAAATATACATACTCCGCAATTTCTAGTCCTAAAGATTATATTGAGCTTTTATATAAGCTCTAACTAATTAGTAAAGCTTCTCAATAAATTTAATTTGGATTGAAAAAAAGCATTCTTGTGGATGCGATCGCGCGATCGGTGCAGAACACTATCGTAGAAACATCTTTTAATGGCTTTGTTGCATGAAAGTAGCATTCTTAACATCCATTCCGCAGCTATATCGCTGTGTTTGGCGATTATTGATGTTCTATTGATCTATTGTCCAATAGTTATTTCTCTGCTGAGAAAGCGTACACTCTGTTTCGCGATTATTGATGTTCTATTGATCTATTGTCCAATAGTTATTTCTCTGCTCATTAAACCTCAAAGCGTTTACAGGTAAAAGTTTCAAGCTTTTTCACCTCAAACATTGATGTTCTATTGATCTATTGTCCAATAGTTACAGCAGTTTCCGCACATTATCAAATACATATGCACAAGCAAGTGCGGCAGCTATATATTTTCATGCAACAAAGCCTCTTTTAATTATTATAGGACTTACGCAGATACGCTATATATAGTGCTTAAAACTATTGGCCAATAGAAGCTAGACTCTATAAATAGTGCCTTTGCCTAAGCCCTGTATTAATTAAACGAACTTAATCTGATTTGATATTGTGGCGTTGGTGAAAAGAGGTATGATATCATCTCCTGATCAGAGCACGTTCAAAAAACTTTCTCCTTCGACTCCTGTTTCTTCTTCTTTCTTTCCTCCTGACTCCTGACTTCTGGCTCCTGACTCCTAGGTAATTAAGATGTAAGCATTCAGCTATTAGCTGTCAGCTATCAGCAACAAGACTCTCTCCTTAAAGATAGTGTTTAAATTAACAACTGACTTTAAGGGTAAGGAAGCCAAATTTTGTAGTAAGACAATTAATAAAGCTTTTATCCTAAATTAAAAGCAATAGCTGATAGCTGATGGCTGACTGCTGAATGCTTACATTAAGATTAATATCATACACGCGCTTCAGCAACGCCGATATTGCTTAATGTAACTTCATATTCGACCGCAATAAAAAATCAGTTTGATTAGGTAAATACTACTATTGCTGATGATAATTTCAAAAGTTAGAATTTTACTATATCAAAAAATGTAAAGAAACTCGGTTTCTAGGAGAAATAGTTGGTTTTAAGAATAGAGATCTAGGAAAAAACCAGGTTTCTTGATTCGCGTGTGGGTATTCCTAACTAGATTATCAAAAAAATTATGAGTAGAGTCCAACAAATTACTGCTATTATAGAACAGCGTCAGCCTCTAGCAAACAAAATTGAAGGTGTTAAGAAAAATCTAGAATTGCTTTCTTCAGCACTTAATAAACTTGAAAATTATCGGGATGAATTAGTTGATAAAGTAGACGATCCAAAAGTAATTGGACAGCTTAAGGAAATTAATACATCTCCCATTCAACGTAATATTTCTAGCGAATTAGATACTCTTTACAAACTCAAAACTCGTTTCTCTCGTGATACTCTCAATATCGGTGTAGTTGGACGAGCGCGACAAGGTAAAAGTAGGCTATTACAAAGTTTAACTGGACTAACAACAGCAGAAATTCCCGATGGCAGCGGCCAGCATTGCACGGGAGTCCGCAGTACAATTCATCATAATCCAGCATTTGAAACCTCTGGTGAAGTTTGGTTTTATAACGAGCGCTCGTTTTTAGATGAGGTAATAATGCCTTATTACGATCAATTAAAATTAGGGGCAAAACCAATTACTTTAGAAGAATTTGCCAGTAAACCTTTACCAGAGTTGCCTGCACAAAATGGTGCAGAAGTTGGAGCTAAATATGAACATTTACGAGGATATCATGTTCATGTTGACAAATATCGCCACTTGTTGCGGGAGTCTTCACCTCGTCGAATTACAAAAGAAGAAATTCGGGAGTATGTAGCTCAAGATAATCTTGATGGAGAACGCATCTACTACAATTACTTGGCAGTTCAAGAGGTGAAGATTGTTTGTGATTTTCCTAATTCTGAGGTTGGACAAATAGCTTTAGTAGATCTTCCAGGGTTAGGAGATACAGGTATTGGAGATGAGGAAAGACTGCTAAAAACACTAGGTCAAGATATTGATTTAGTTTTGTTTGTCCGAATGCCTAAATCTAGTGGTGACTTCCTTGGTGATGTGGATGTGAAGCTTTATGATATTGCTCGTTCTGCTTTAGTTGATCTACCCTTGGAAAAATGGTCTTTCATGGTTTTCAACGCCACAGATAGCAATTCAGTGTTAGGTGATAACTCTAATCTGTGTAAACAATTAGCAGCAGAGCTGAAAAATAAGCATATTAATATTTCTGAGTCAGTTATTGCCGACTGTGCAGATCCAGATGAAGCCAATGAAAAGATTTTGGATCGAGTTCTGAGTTATTTAGCAGCAAATATTACTTCTCTTGACCGAGAATATGCTTCTTCCTGTCAAGAGCGTTTGCAACAAATTCAAAGTACGGTAGATGCAGATGTAGAAAAGATTAGAAATATTTTTGGTAAAGATAATATAGATGACTACTCTCTGACTGAAGAGTTGCCCCTATTTAGGAAACTGTTTGGAAATGAAAGAAAGGGTTGGTGGAGGGATGTTGTATTAAGTCTACAAAAGAAGAGAAAACAATTATGGCAGGAACGTCTCAACCCTGATGAAAACTTGGAGAATGGAATTACGACCGCAGTGAACGCTTGTCAAGAAGGAGGTGGAATACTTTTATTTGACGATCCAATTCAAGAGATTCAAGACCGCATTTTTGGAAGCAGTTCCTTGGAAGCGTATGCAAATTACCGGGATGAACTCCGTGTTTTTCTCTCCCGTAACTTCCAGTCTCTTGATAAAGATTTAAAGCAGTCGATAGAAAAAGTCAAGTCAGATGTGGCAAATATCCTGGTAGAAAAAGGACGTTTGGGAGTTTTGACAGAAGCTCAAGGTTCCGAGTTTTTTCTAGCGATCGCCGATTTAATTCCCGAACATCTAACTAACTTAAAAGAAGGATTTATAGTTTTCGCTGAGTTTGAGCTTTCCTATCGGGGGTTAATCCTGCATCGCGTGCGCAGACATTTAGATGTACTCACAAATGTTACTGCAACTTCAGGTCAATCTCTAGAAGAAAATGTCGAACCCCCAACATTATCTGTTAATCCTAATACATCTGCGGAAGATATACTGGAAGCTCTCCGAATTGATTATGATAAAGCTGTGAATCGTCTGAAACCAGCTTTAGAACAATTTCTCTGTGAACCCAGTCAAGCTGTATATGCGATGGTGGAAGAGTTTGTCGATAATGTGATTCGTCAAGAAGATATTGAAGATGAATGGCAAGATTTTCTCATACCTTTACGGGGCAAATTATGGCCTGATGAATTTGGCAAACCAGAGCGAGAAAGACAACAGCGCAAGCAATGGCTAGAAGTGGTCGAACTTGTCAAAACAGCTAACCAAATAACATCCTTTCAATTTTTACAATAATATAGAATCCGGGTAATTAGTTATCGTAATTTGTAACACAAACTTCCAGTTTGTAACAAGCAGGATGCTTGTGTTACACAATTGCAGCACTTGACACCGATGATGAGGTACATAGGAGAATATTTTCATGGAACAAAATCAAATGGACGAACTCAGAATTATTATGGTGGGAACGTCAGGAGTTGGTAAAACCAGTCTTCTGGCAGCTATGCACGAAGAATTTAACAAAACTTTTAAACAAGCCAATCTTGAAATCTGGCCTGAAGAAACTAGAACTTCCATGGCCATAGATGAATGTAAGCTAACATTAAAAAATATTGACCCTAGATTGAAAAAATCTGTAGCCCCTAGCATTCCACTGGAGCGTCCTTGGGATGATGAAGGTTTTCTATTTGGCATTGGGAGTGGTGATAAAAAGTTTATCAAATTGAGATTTACCGATCCATCAGGTGAATATTTTAAACCTGGTGCCAAACCAGAATACAAACAGTATGTCGAGAAGCAACTCAATGATTGTGATGCAGTCATTATTCCAGTGGATGCAACAGCACTTATGGAAACCAAAACAGGAAAGGTTAAGGGTACAGAAATAGGCACATGGCACGAAGAAATAAATGAACCAGATCGCATAACTGCACTTTTAAAGAATGCTTATGAAAATCTGCAGCATCCTCGACTGGTAATTCTTGCTCCAGTCAAATGTGAGAGTTACATGAGGAATCCAAGAGATGCTAACGACTTGTTAGATCGTGTAAAAATGGGATATCGAGAATTACTAGAGTTTTTCAAACAAGAAAGCTTAATTAAAAATCTGGCGGTAGTGGTGACACCAGTACAAACAATTGGGAATGTTCAATTTGCTTATCATCAAGTTAATGAAGATGGTAAGACAAGATTTTATTATCATAAAACTCCTATTAATGCTCCCTACGCTCCTCGGTATGGGGAACAACCTTTGCGATATGTTTTACGATTTTTGCTGAATGTATTTGCCGAAAACAAAAAAAAATCTTTAGAGCAACAGCAAGAAAATCTTGCTATCCTAGAGAGAGATTTAGGTCAAAAAAAGGAAGAACTAGAAACTGCTGAAAAACAACTTGAAAGACAAAAAGAGAAATTTGAGCAACGGCAAGAAATGTGGTGGTTGTTTAGGTCTATTGCTAATATTTTTGACGATCGCGAATCTGCTTTCTATGAAGCAAAGTATGAGTATAACAACATTGAAGGAGAGGTTCAAGATACTTCTAAAGATGTTAGAGAAAATCAAGCCCAAGTAGAAGCAACTCAAGCTCAAATAGACGCATTTAATAGTGCAATTTTTACTTTTGCCTTAGACTGTAAGCGTGATGATGGTTTTGCTATTTTGCAAGGTGCAGCTAGGTGGTTGCCGATTCCCAAAAATTAATTTATTCTCTAAAATTATGCAAGGATATTAAACAATGACTGATATAACAGTTTATGTCAAAAGCAGAGCTTTTGGAAAAGAAGGATTCTATTGGCAGAATGCAACCAATGGAAAACAAGAAACTCCAGAGTTTCTAGAACAGCCAATTATTCCTAAAAAGACAGGGGACTATGCAGCAGTTAATTTCCTAATTATAGAGGATAAGCCTTCTTTAATTTTGATGCGTCATAGCGATCGACTTTGTTTACAGGTGACGGGTTTTCAGTCAACTGAGTCTGATTTCCAGGGTAGAGAGTTCTCTACTTCTATAGCTTGGGTTGTTAAGGATGATGAGGAAGGAGAAGCACACATTCGATATATTGCTGCCAAATTATTGGATGATGTTTGGTTATCAAAAAAGTTAGAGTTACAAGAGATAGTTAACCAAGCAGTAAGATTTGATGGAAAAGAAGCTTTCAAGGTTGATCTTGAGAAGATTAATCAATTTGCTCAAGGCGAAGTGGATCAAGAAGAAGTCCGTCAAGAAGATTATCAGATTGAAAATCAGTCGAGTGAGTCGATCGCAAATTTGAAAGAAGCTCTTGAAAGGTATAAACTTCCTAAACCATGGAAAAGTTGGCATGAAACTAAAGGTTGTGATGATAAAAATAAAGGAGTTCTAGTAATAGTCACTAATTGGTTACCTGACTCTGGTATTCTTCACAGAGCAGGAGTATGGAGAGGTTTCGCAGATAATGTAACACCGCCTCCGCTAAAAAAAAATCCACCTACGGAGAAACCAATACAGGAACTCAACAACCAACACAAACTGGAACAAATTCCAATCAAGAAAAAAAACACTCTCAAGTTGACCCTATTGAGGATAGCAGTGGTTTTCCTCCTGACAACAATAGTGGCAACAGGGGTACTTCTGATATTTTGGTTCACTCATCAGGAGGAGTTGATCGAACCAATCAGGATCAAGATCCCAATTATCACTCCGGAGATACAGACCCAACCTCAGCAGCAACAACCAAATTTACCATTACCGACAGTTTCCCCAGAGTCACAAACCAGTCCTTAACAAAAATAGGAACTCAAGAACTCAACAGTCAAAATTTAGAAATTCTCTTACAAGGTATTCAGTCGCTATTATCTAAATTACCTCAATTACCCCTGGGTTTCACAAAAGATATAACACAAATGATTAGAGCGATGTTTCAACTAGATAGAAAGCAACGCCAACAATTACTTGATATAGCTCAGTTCTTACTGCGCTTAAAGAATAACGAAATAACAAATGAGGATAATAAGGCTATTAAATATTATGGTTCCTTGAATAGAGTTCTTGAAAATCAAAAGAAAAATAGCACAGAATAACAATAGAGAAATTTCCCATAATTTAGTCCTAATCTACAGGGACGTTGCATGCAACGTCCCTACATTATGGTTAAAATATTACAGACAAACCACTACCGCACAAACTTCGGCATAACTTCAGCAGCAGTAAACAAACCATAAATACCTCTTCGATATAAATCTACTCCAGCTTTCAAATAGCCAAACGCTGGACCGCAAACATTAGCCGCCATACTCGTTTCATCTCCCAATGTAAAAGTATGTGTAGAGATTTTGCCCTCAAAAGTACGACCTGTAACTTGAACATTTGTACTCAAAGGTTTTTTCGGGTTGCGAGTATCAACAATACCTCCCACACTCACCCGGTCGCGATCGCAAATTCCCGCCAACTCCAACATAATATCGTCAGCGTGTTCCATATTTTCCAATTTCAACAGACCATTGGTCTCCTCCAACAAAGCCTCAACTTCAGCATCAGTAATCGCCTTAGCTTTTTCCACATCATATCCCGGCAAATGGCCAATATCCTCACGAATTGTCGCACGGTAAGCTTCCCAATTGGCAATTCCCACTCCAAAAGTAATATTCACACTATGAATTTCCGCATAACTCTGAGCTGCTATAGCTGCTGCTGCTGTTAATAAACCAGGAGTTGCCCCACAACCACTCATATAAGTAATACCCGCAGCTTGTAGCTCATCTTTCAAGGCCAATAATTGCTCTACAGCACTGGTACGTTTAATAGCATCTACCAATACACCCCGCCAACCAGCAGCAATAAACTGTTTCGCAACATCTGCCATAAAAGTATTAGGTAAGTTTGGTAAGGCCAGAAAATAACCATCTACAGTATCAGCAACTTTGATTAGTTCTTCAATACTATGACTACTTAAAACGCCACCAGATTCTAAATGGCCTAAAGAACCCTGAGTATTGTACATGGTCATACATTGGTCAGGATTTAATCCTTGAGTGTTGTAGGCATAACCTTTTTGGTCAGCAGCAGCAACCCAGAGCATTTCTTGTTTGGGAGCAAGTACTCTAGCTGCAGCTTGCCCCAGGCCACCGAAACCTAAAACACCTACACGAATTTGATTTTTTGAATTTGTAGTTTGCATTATATTCATGGCGCTTGATTAAATTGGACAGACTTTTATTATCGGTTATGGGGCGTCACTGTGGAAAACGAAATTGAAGAAGGAAGAAGGAAGGAGGAAGAAGGAAGAAGGAAGAAAGAAGAAGGAAGGAAAAAAAAGTGGATGGGGACTCAAACCCCAACAAATTGTAAGAGCTGATTTATAAACTTGGCTAAAAGTCTTAGAACGCCAAGGTTTCAGCAATTTGAGGTCTACAGGACGATAACTAGCAAAACCTAAGTATAGTGATAAATTCAGCCTCTTAATATTTACTTGATCAATCAGCTTTAAAAGGGGAAACTTTAGACTACAATTTCTCGGTAATTATTAATAATTGAATGAAAGTACATAATTAATAGTTTTACTCAAGTCGATAATCAATCAAAACTATTCCACATATTACAGAGTTTATTTTGAAATTCATTACAATTAATGATTGATTTTCAGGCAGTAATTTATATCAGTTAAATCTACATAATAATTCGTATTTTTTGTTAACCATTTATCTTAACTAAGAAAACACAAAAAAACTTCTTCCCTTCTGTTTTTTGCCTTCAACACCATCACAATAATTTTAAACATTTCCTCAATTATCTTGAAAAGCAATAATTGACCCACAAATCCAAAAATATTAATTAGGACAGTAAGGATAATAGGGATCGACGGTCTATCCATAACAGCTTAGGTGATATTTGTCAATAACTTTGAACTTAAATATTAAAATAAGTTTAAAGGTTAAATTCTACACAACTACTTATCTGCCAAGGTCACTTCCATAACTTGGTCCAATATGTTGACGGTTTGAGAAATATACGTCAAACTTAACAAATAACTGATTTATTGCTTCTGATTATATTAACTTTTGTTAAGGAATGACTCGTTATCTATCAATTAGTAAAAATTGATTTAGATTAAAAAAAGTCATTTAACTAAGAAGCAACTTCAGCAGGCATCACTTTCAAACAATTGATGTCAGCATATAGTCCTACAACTGTTGTTCATAATATTGAGCTATGAACATGGAAACTTTAGGTGCGACTCGTTCCTAGTAGGAGCCTCTAGAAACTAGAGGGGTATGAATAGGGTCTAACGAGGCCACAGAGGAAGAGCCTGTATAACTCATAGATACACGAGGCCGCCAAAGAAGAGCCTG
>NZ_JAAHHG010000398.1 GCF_010692555.1 Okeania sp. SIO3B5
TCATATTGCCAACCCTAAACCAGTACCACCATACCGACGAGTTGTAGAAGCATCTGCTTGAGTAAAAGGTTGAAAAATATGCTTTAACTGCTCTTCTGTCATACCAATACCAGTATCTATCACCCGAAAAACTATGTAACCATTTGAACTATTAAAGGACTGTAAATTTTCATTTTGAGATTTTTTCGCCTTTTTATTATTTACTCTTTCCACACTCAGAGTAATCAAACCATCTTGTGTAAATTTAGCTGCATTACCCAATAAATTTATCAGTACTTGTCTCACTTTTGGCATATCGGCATACATTGTACCTAAATTTTCTCCTAAAACTAATTTGAAGGTATTACGGTTTTTTTCTGTGAGATTTTTCGCTGTACCAACTACATCTTGAACTAACTTTTCAACCTCAATACTTTCTAAATAAAGTGTTACTTGACCTGCCTCAATTTTAGAAATATCCAAGATATCACTAATCATTTCTAGAAGGTGTTTACCTGCAATCTTAATTCTATCTAGATCCAGCATAAAGTCTTCATATCCTTCTTCTTCAGCTTCTTCATAAAGAATTTCACTATATCCAATAATAGCATTTAAAGGTGTACGAAGTTCATGACTCATGGTAGCTAAAAAAGCACTTTTAGAACGGTTTGCTGCTTCTGCTTTCAGTTTAGCTTCCTGGAGTTGTTCAGTGTATTTTGCCACCTTACCAATTAATTCATTGAGAGATAAAGTTAATTGTCCTATTTCATCTTCTGTAGTTACAGGAAGTTGTAATTCAAAGTTAGCTTCTTCTGTCACTTGTTGAGCAACTTTGATGATATCTTTGAGGGGAATCACGATGGAACTGCTGGTATAAATAGCCATTATTACTGCAATAATTATCGATAGTAGTAGGCTACCTATTAATATTTTAATTCCTAATGCTTCTGCTTTTTGATAATCTCTAAATCCTTGTTCTACTCTTTGATTAAATAATGTAGTTAACTTTTCTGAATCTTGTGATAATTTTTCTAGTTTTATTGCTGCTTCACTATTAGTAATTTGACTTAGTGATGTTGATGGTAAACTCTCTACTTTTATTGTTGTTTCAGGAGAAGTTTCTACTTGTTTTTCAGGAGGAGTTTGCTTAATTTCTTGAACTAAATTTTCTAATTTTTGAATATAGGATTCTACAGGATTAAAATAATTATCGATAAATTCTTGAAGCGGAATATCGTATTTTTTATGTAGACTTTTCTCCTCAACTTCTGGTATTAATTGAAGTTGCTTGAAAATAGTATTAACTTCGTAAATACTTGATAATTCTTGGGATATTTTTGCTTCTAAAACTTTTCGGTCATTAAGTAATTTTGGCCGTTCTTTTTGAATTATATTAACTTTTAATGCTTTTGTTGTGAGTTTCGTGAGTAAATTTACCTGTGCTTGAGCCTGCTCTATTTGTTCTCTAATTTGATTTTTATAACTCAACTCAAATACCCGCCCTGTCATTATTCCTACAGTTGCAACGGCGATCGCTAATATATAGCCAAAACTTATTTTCTTTCTGATTCCTATGCTACTAGACAGATTTTTTGATCCGGTTTGATCCGGGATTGTAGACTGTTTTTCTGATGTAGAAGTTAAAGACATCTGCACTGGTATTCCTTGGCCATAATCATACAGCATATTTTATTCTAATCTAATATTCATAACGGCCTTCTTAGCCTATATTATTTAATTACTTCCCAGGATTAATTATATGAAGTTTTTCCTTGATACCACAATATATTTTTTTTGACAATACTACTAATGTTTTAATCCCTCGAGGTTAGTATAAATTCTTTACCTTTATATTACTAACGAATGAAGTTCTGTCAACGTCGCGTTTCTCGCAAGCATAAAGGCAGTGCCAACCGCTTTAAAGCCATCAATAAACTAGGTCGAGTACACCTCAAAATAAGTAGGCAACGTGAAGAACACGCGCCTGTGACTGGCGCGTTGCGTAGTCCACTCTAACGACGTGGTCGCTTATGTAGACGCGGAGCGGCGCGCCGAAGGCAGATTTGAGGATTAAAAATTTAGTGAAAAACCACTGTCTGGCCAAGTCTATTAATGATGCAGGTTGGTATCAATTCAGGAAATGGTTAGAGTATTTTGGTCATAAATTTGGCAAGGTAACGGTTGCAATTAATCCAGTCTAAAAAGCGCCAAAATTGCTCAAATTGTGGAACAACGGTGAAGAAATCACTATCAACTCGAACTCATGTTTGTCAATGTGGATGTGTTTTAGATAGAGACCACAACGCCGCAATTAATATTCTCAATTCTGCCTTAAGTAGGGCTTGCTGATTAAATCTAAAAGTATTTACAGATAAAGGTTTTAGCCTTTTTGGGGTTGAAAAAAGTGCCTGGGAATCAGCTCTTCACGCTCAAACAGTTAGTATTTTAGGCGCATAGTTGAGCAGAACAATCTTGGGACAAAACGCCCGCTCCTATCTCCTCGCTCCCAAGCCTTTTCTCCTGTCTCCCCCTCCCCTCCTGGGAGCAGGGCTGTTTTAAAGTATTGTAATTAAGGATGCGCGGGAGAATGGGAGTAATGGGAATAGTGGAACAGTGAAATTTGCCAAAATTTGCCGATTTTTCAGCAAAGTACGCGTCTTTAAGCTCTGAGAGAATATTTGGTTCAACGCCATTTAAAAGCCTCTATCCCCGTGTCTGGTGTGTCTCCGCGTCCCCGTGTCTATGGAGAATGAAACAGCCCTGCCCTCCTGGGAGGGGCTAGGGGTGGGTTGGGAGGGGGAGGGGCGAGGGGTGGGTTGTCTCCTGTCTCCTACCCTCACTCATAAGACTTTTTCAGCAAACCCTAAGTACGATGGGGCACATCGGAACTTGGCTCAATGAGTCAAACGCTATGGCTCGCTCCACTCGCCATGCTCCGCAAACAGGAGATTCTGGCACTACTGGAGTTTAGACTAAATTTTGGGGTCTTCAGATAATTTGCTCAGAAGCAATGAATACTTGAAACTCATAACCCTTGGAAAATATAAAGGGTGCAGATGTTTTCAATGCTCTTGATTATTTTTCTTTTTTGGCGTTTGGCGAGGCAAGGGTGAAGCTAACATTATTCAAACTATTCAAAAAGTCTTTCCAGGGCACAATGAACCTATAGCACCCTAGTGGATAATTGACTGAAAAGTCTTTGCAATGCTGCAATGCGAAATAGTTTCAGTCTTGTTGGCCTATCTCACTATTCTCCCTCGGCAAGTTTCCGGCCTGCCTTAATTAGTCTAAACTCCAGGCACTACTGAGGTTGGAGAAATCCTGTCTCAGCAACCAGGGTCGTAGAACGAAGAATCCTCCGTGCTATGCCTAATGGCAGGCTACGCCAACAGCCGGAGGAGTGTCAATAAGTTGCAATTAGAAAAGTGTATAGACTTTATCGTTCGGATGGATCATTTCAGTTATCAGTTATCAGTACTTCTAGCTGTTTGCGCAGCATGACCTAGGAAAGAAAGAGGCTTGAAATAAGGAATATGTTCTTTTTTTTATCCCCTTAAAAGGGGAGGCGCATACCCAAAATTTTTCGGTAAAATTTAAGTTTTTAGGGAGTAGGGAACACCAGAGCAGGAAATATAAGCATTTGCAATACACTTCATATTTACTGAGTCATTTTATTGCATTTTTCACTGTATTAGTATTGGTCAAACAAAAAAATATTCATTCTTCGTATAACTATTTATTTCTCATAAAAATTTTGAGAATATTAACTTAACTTAATTACTTTTACTAATTTATTACTTACTGTTGGCAAAATTTAAATAGATATAAATCATCTGGTAGTTCAGAGGCCACATCTAAATCAACACTTTCAGGAACAAATAAAACCATGCCAAATTCACATAGTTCAGTTGAACATTTATCTGGTCGTGCAGTAATTCGATAATCACTCTTTTCTGTAGGAGTAAAAGAGATTACTGGTATTCCATCCTGTTTTTCATCATTGGCTATTTTTTCGCCCTGTTGATTTTTAAGGGTTAAATTTAAGTTATTACAATTATCATCACATACTCCTAGAATTGTATAGGATGTATTAGAAGATAATTTGGCTGTAAAAGGAACTTCTACTCTTTCTTTCACTTTTCCAATTAGTGGCCAAAATACCAGTTTGTTACCAGCTTTTTCTTGTTGTTCTACTGTCTCTTTCAGCTTACATATTACTTGTTCTTGTTCAACACTAAGTTCAACACTGGCAGCAGTTGCAACAATCGCACTGCCTAATACCAAACCAATTCCACCTAAAACTAATTTTTTGGTATCCATTGATTTACTCAAATAAAGATTCTTAAGTTTACTACAGTCAGGAGTTTAACATATCTCTTACATAATAGGGAATAGGGAATAGGGAATAGGGAATAGGGAACAGGGGATACCATTTCTCAAAAACTTTTCTATATTTTCTTGAGTAGGGGAGTAGGGGAGTAGGGGAGTGGGGGAGTGGGGGAGAATTAAACATAAGAATAATTAACATTAACTTACCTGAAAGTAGCAAAAAAGTCATTCTACATAAGTTAATTACTTAATAACTGATTATAGGGAACATGGAACAGAGAAAAGGGAGAAATAATTAATAATTTAGGGATAATAATTAATTTGATTTTTTGGGAGATGTCTACTCCTTAAAATTAATCATTAGATAGGGAACAGGGAATAGGAAACAGGGAGAAATAATTGATAATTTAGAGACAATAATTGATTTAATTTTTTGGGAGATGTCTATTGCTTAAAATTAATCATTAGATAGGGAACAGGAAATAGGAAACAGGGAGAAATAATTGATAATTTAGAGACAATAATTGATTTAATTTTTTGGGAGATGTCTATTGCTTAAAATTAATCATTAGATAGGGAACAGGGAATAGGAAACAGGGAGAAATAATTGATAATTTAGAGATAATAATTGATTGGGTTTTTGGGAGATGTCTATTGCTTTAACAAATAGTCTCTTAGGTAGCACTTCAACTATCAAGTAATTAGGGCTTGCTGATTAAATCTAAAATCATTGACATATAAAGACTTTAGCCTTTTAGGGTCTGAAATACCTTGATTTTCAGCTCTTCACGCTCAAAAAGTTAGTATTTTAGGCGCATAGTTGGGCATAAAAATCAAGGGACAATTCTTACTCCTACCTCTTCGCTCATTCCTATTTCTCCTGTCTCCTGTCTCCTGTCTCCTGTCTCCTACCCCAACAAAAAGACTTTCCATACGCAGACCCTAATTAACACAAACAGGATCGCCTTTTTGATAATTAGCACAGTACCCTAGAAGCGTATTAATTATTATTATGTTTCTTTCTCTGTACGGACGTTGTATGCAATGTCTCTACCCACTCCCCTACTCAAGAAAATTATGTAAAGCACTATTGTTTATTTTTCCCTCACTCCCCCACTCCCCCACTCCCCTACTCCCCCACTCCCTTACTCCCCCACTCCCCTACTGGTACTATTTGGTCTCCATCCAATTTTTTCCAGCATGAATATCTACTATTAGAGGTACTTTTAAATCTATGGCATTTTCCATTGTAGATTTAATTATCTGCTCCAATTCTTCCCACTCTAATGATGGAACTTCAAATACTAATTCATCATGGACTTGTAATAATAATTTTGCCTGATAATTTGCTAATATTTCATGGAATTTTATCATGGCTATTTTAATAATATCTGCACTTGAACCTTGAATGGGTGAATTAGCTGCTGCCCTTAAAAGTTGAGCATCATTTTGACTTAAACGTTTAAATTCATCTAGGTTAATTTCTTTTGGTTCCGTACCTTTTAAATCTCGGAGAGTTTTAGATTCAAATTCAAAATAACGCCGACGACCTAATATTGTTTCTACGTAACCTTGAGCGATCGCTTCTTTTTTTAATTTCCCTAAATACTTAAATACTTGAGAGTATTGCTGTTTATATCTGTCTAAAAATTGTTTACTTTCTTTGACAGTTATTCCGACAGATCTTGCTAATTTTTGTGCCCCCATGCCATAAATTACGCCAAAGTTTATTGTTTTACCGACACGACGTTCATCTGATGTAATTTCTGCTTTTTCAAATAATAGTTTTGCCGTGACAGTATGTACGTCTTGATTATTTTGATAAGCTTCTATTAATACTGGTTCTTTGCTCAAGTGGGCTAATATTCTTAACTCAATTTGTGAATAATCTGCGGCGACTAATAACCAATCTTTTTTGGGGATAAATGCCTGACGAATTTGCCGAGAAAATTCTGTACCAATGGGAATATTTTGTAAGTTTGGTTCGGAGGAAGATAAACGTCCTGTATCTGTTTGAGTTTGATTAAAGTTTGTATGAACTCGCTGAGTATCTGTACGAACTAATTTTGGTATGGCTTCGACATAGGTAGAAAAGAGTTTGTATAAGGTTCGGTGATTTAAGATTTCATCAATGATGGGATGATGTTGACTTTCTTCTTGTAATTTTTCTAAGACAACTACATCTGTAGAATAACCAGTTTTAATTTTCCGAGATTTTTTCTGATTTTGATTGAGTATATTAAATAGTAGTTCGCTTAATTGAGATGGTGAGTTAAGGTTTAAAAAATCACTTGTTTCTGCTTGATTGATTTGATTTTCAATTTCTTCTGAGTTTTGTCTTTGTTCTTTTGATAATTTGGTAATATATGCTTTTAGTATGGGGCTAGATATTGCTTTTTTTAATTCTTGTTGATTAGTGAATGAGTCAGCCTCTATATTTTGAATTTCAGTTTTGAGATATTCCTGTAAAATTCGACTATCTACAGTTTCAAAAGCTCTTTTTTCAATAGCTTCTAAATCTTTTTTCAGTTGAACTGAGAATTTATTAAGATATTCAATATCGATGCTAATTCCCAGATATTCCATTTCTGCCAAAACAGATTCTAATGGTTGTTCTACATCTACTAATAATTTGTGCAAAGATTTATCTGTCGGTTTATTTTCATCAGCTTTTTCTAATTCAACTCTTAATTTTTCTACTAACTGAAACGTTACAAAAACTTGAGTACCACAATAGTCAGCTACTTTCAGAATTTCTAAGTCAGCAATAGTTTGATTTTTAGAGACTACATCATCATAACTTTTTAAATTTATCCCTAGATTTCTGAGGTATCTAATATATATTTCTTCCAGACTATGTTTTGCTCCAGGATTTAATACATAACTTGCCAAAATTGTGTCAAAAACAACCCCAGATAATTTAATTCCTTGACAGCGAAAAACCAATCTATCAAATTTGGCATTTTGAAATACTTTTGGATAATCAGAACTTTCTAAAATTGGTTTTAAAGCCTCCAATACTTTTCCCTTATCTAGATTTTTTCCTACTTTATGTCCGGTGGGAATATAAGCAATATCTTCTATATTTTTTCCCCAACAACAACCAATACCAACCAACTCTGCATCTCGTGGTTCTAAAGATGTAGTTTCAGTATCCCATGCCACGGGAGTCTCATAATTTTTCTGTTCCTTTAAAATATTTACTAACTCCTTTAACTTTTCTGGAGTATCAATAATTTGAGGTTTTATTTCTGATTTTGTTGTAGTTTGTTGTTGAGCTGCCTTTGTATCTTCTACACTGAAAAACCAAATATCGTTTTCTACTTCATTTAATTCCTCTGACAAATATTTTATTCCTTCCAACTGACTAAATAACTGTTCTAAATCAGGAATTTTCTTAAGGAAGTCTTGTAATTCTAATTTTTCCAAAAGTGGTTCTATTTCTGAACGAGAAAATCTTTTGATATGACAATCTTCTATAGCAATATTTAACGGCACATTGACCTCTATTTTTGCCAAGAATTGAGAATGCTCTGCCGCATCTTTTCCTACTGTTAATCTTTTCTGTTTTGCTCCTTTAATTTTATCCAAAGAAGCATAAATTTCTGCAAGGGAACCATACTCCTTCAACAATTCAACTGCCGTTTTTTCCCCAATACCCCTAACACCAGGAATATTATCAGAATTATCTCCACAAAGAGCTTTATAATCAACAACTTGAGTCGGTAAAATACCCAATTTTTCCTTAACTTCTTCAGGATTAAATTCTTGAGGAGTGCTACCTTTACCTGCTGCTAAATGTAAAACACTAATACCTTTTTCCACATCTATTAGTTGAAATAAATCTTGGTCTCCCGAAAGAATTTTGACCCGAAAACCAGCAGCACTAGCTTTTTGTGCTAAAGTTCCCAATATATCATCAGCTTCATAACCAGGAGCAGTAATAACTGTTAAATTAAAAGCTCTTAAAATGTCTTGTAAATTTTTGACATCAACAATTAAATCTTCAGGTGTTTCTTTTCTATTTGCTTTATAGTTTTTGTCAGCTTTATGACGAAATGTAGGTACTCCTAAATCAAAAGCGATCGCTAAATATTCTGGTTTTTGGGTCTTGATTACTGGTAATAGAGATTTGAGAAAACCAAAACAAACATTTGTGGGAATGCCTGTAGAAGTTTTTAAGCCCCCACTACTACTTTTGCCATAAGCATAGTAGGAACGAAAGGCTAAAGAATGGCCGTCAATTAAAACGGCAGTGGGAAAGTTTGCAGACATTTGATATTGATATTGATATTTTGAGATATCTCTCTATTTTAGCGGGTAGTTTATACTAGCTAATAAGATAAATCTAAATTACCGAGAAATTCTGGTCTAAAGCCTCCCCTTTTAAGGGGATAAAAAAAGAGAATCTTCCTTATTTCAAGCCTCTTACTTTCCTACGGATGCTGCGCAAACAGTGAGAGGTACTGATAACTGATAACTGATAACTGATAACTGATAACTGAAATTACCTTGTTTGAATGCTTTTATTGTTAAAAATTTATTTCTACAGTTGTCACGTTTATGAATATGGAAATTTTTTTCTTTTTCCTAACTTTCTGACTCATCCGGCAAAGACTTAATCCCCGCCAACCCACTAAACTGTTGTTCTAAATGATGGATTTGATTTAAGAAATGTTGTAATTCAAACTTTTGCAAAACAGGCTCAATTTCTGAGCGAGAGATTTTTTTGAGCTGCAAATCTTCTATCTCAATATCTATTGGAACATTTACTTCAATTCTTGCCATAAACTGAGAATGTTCTGCCTCAGCTTTTCCCTCTTCAAGTTTTTTCTTATTTGCTCCTTTAATTTTGTTCAGAGAACTATAAATTTCCGCTAAAGAACCATATTCACTCAACAACTTAACTGCTGTCTTTTTCCCAATACCCCTAACACCAGAAATATTATCAGAAGCATCTCCACAAAGAGCTTTATAATCAACAACTTGAGTCGGTAAAATAGCCAATTTTTCCTTAACTTCTTCAGGACCAAATTCTTGAGGAGTGCTACCTTTACCTGCTGCTAAATGTAAAACACTAATACCTTTTTCCACATCTATTAATTGAAATAAATCTTGGTCGCCCGAAAGAATTTTTACCAGAAAACCAGCAGCACTAGCTTTTTGCGCTAAAGTTCCCAATATATCATCAGC
>NZ_JAAHHG010000399.1 GCF_010692555.1 Okeania sp. SIO3B5
GCTTCTTTTTCTCTCCTGACTCCTGACTCCTCTACTTAGGGCTTGCTGATTAAACTAAAAGCATTGACAGATAAAGCTTTTAGCCTTTTTGGGTATTGAAAAAGTACAAGGTTTTCGTTCTAGGGAACTCAAAAAGTTAGGATTTTGGGTTAACTATCGCAGAAAAATCAAGGGATAATTCTTTCTCCTGCCTCCTCGCTCATTCCCCATTCCTCTTGACTCCTGAGTTCTGAGTTCCCCTCCTGGGAGGGGTTAGGGGTGGGTTGACTCCTACCCTCACCCATAAGACTTTTTCAGCAAACCCTAATTAACGATAGAAAACTTTCTTCTATTCTCGCTTCTTCTTCCCTCCTGACTCCTGACTCCCCTACTTAACAGACAACATCTGAGCTAATTCTGGATGACGACCAAATAAACCAGTCATCACCCGCAAAGACAAAGACTTAAAAATCGGTACTATTCCCATACCCCACAAACCCAAACGACGAACCGCCACTATAGGCAACAAAGTACCAGAAAACATTCTATCCAGAAAATCAGTAACTCCTAAAATTACTAAATTCTCCTTTCTCCGCCAACTTTCATAACGCTTCAATACCCCAATATCTCCAATATCCTCACCTTGCTGATGAGCAAACTTAATCACCTCAGCGATCGCCCCTACATCTCGAATACCCATATTCAAACCTTGACCACCCACAGGATGACAACAATGAGCAGCATCCCCAATTAAAGCTAAACGATGTTCAACATAGCGATCGCTCTGCATCAACTGTACCGGAAAAACGTAGCGATCGCTCAACAACTCCAACTTACCCAACTTTCCAGCAGTGCGATACTCCAACTTAGCCAAAAATTCCTGTTTATCCAACTCCTGCAACGCCTTCGCCTCAGCATGAGGAGCAGTCCAAACCACCTGACAGCGATTTCCCGGCAAGGGCAAAACCCCCATCGGGCCACTCGGCCAAAATCTCTCAAAAGCAATATTATTGTGAGACCTTTCAGTTTTAATCGTCATTGCCACACAAGACTGCCAATACTTCCAACCATGAGTCCCAATATTAGCAGCTTCACGAATAGGAGACCTCGCCCCATCTGCTCCCACCACCAACCGAGAGCGGACAGTCAAACTTTCATTTTCACCAGACAAACTTTCTGTCTCCTTCTGTCTCAGCTCAACTTCCACAAAATCCGATTTATAATCTACCCGCAAAACTTCCGCTGGACATAACCAAGTAAGTTGTTCGCAGTCTGCCAAAAATTCCTGCATTGCCGTCAACATCACCTGATGTTCTCCCACATAACCCAATCCCTCCTTTGAACTTGGCCTCTTACCAGTAATAGCCAAATCATCAGGATAAAATTGGACAGTACGGGGATAGTTACCATCAGAAAGACTAATTTGTTGATATGTAGTGATGTTAGGCAAAATTTTTTGCCAAACTCCGATACCATCTAATATTCTGCCAGATGTTAAGGAAAGATTATAAGCAAGTTTTCTAGCTGCAACTACAGACTTAGGTTGACTTTCAATTAATGCCACTTTTAAGCCAGAATTTTTCAAAGCACAAGCAAGAGCAGTGCCAGCGATACCCCCACCGACAATAACTAAATCGTAATCTAATTTTGGTTTGACAGTTGTTTCAGATAGAGAATTTTGGGAAAGTTGCTCCATTACCATATTTATCAAAAATAATCAAGTGTCTAGTAATTTATACTCTGCCTATATTGTGGCGCAACTTTTCAGAAAAATCTGAGTGATTTGTGACTGAAGAGAGAATTTGAAGAAGGAGTCAGGAGTCAGGAGACAGGAGTCAGGAGACAGAAGTTTTGTGAAATGGGCATCTTGCCCGTTCCTGATATTTTCACTTTAGAGTAGTAGTGACTTTAGTAGTAGGGTGTGTGAGCGGAACAAAGTCGAGTATCACGCACCGTTTTCCCCATTAGGGTTGGGGTGCGTTACGCTGTCGCTAACGACACCCTACTTACTATATTAAGCAGTGACAAAAATAATTAAACGGGAGCAAGATGCTCCCACTAGCTATACTATTATGCTGAAAGCTGAGTGCTGTTTGCGGAGCATTCCGGTACGGAAAATGCTGATAGCTAGCAAGCTATAGCAACCGCCAGGTTCATGTTTGACAATTAGTGCGAGCATCTTGCTCGCGTCATAAATCATCATAATTACCCGATGTCCTAACTATAGTGGTGACTGCTATATATAAAAAAATCAGGCGTTACATAAATGCAGGATGACTTGAATAGTCGTGTGGAATGGGCATCTTGCCCGTTCCCGTTCCTGATATTTTCACTTTAGAGTAGTAGTGACTTTAGTAGTAGGGTGTGTGAGCGGAACGAAGTGGAGTATCACGCACTATTTTTCTTCTGCCTTGGGGTTGGGGTGCGTTACGCAGTCGCTAACAGTACCCTACTCACTATATTAAGCAGTGACAAAAATAATTAGAACGGGAGCAAGATGCTCCCACTGGCTATACCGTAACCAAAATCATCACAACTTCGGTCTTTCCTCTTTCCTTTTTACTTCTTCCTCCTTCCTTCTTCCTTCTTTTAATTAAACCAATTTAAGATTAGGATACTCAGCAACCATATCCTCAGAAGTCAAAGTATCACCACTTGCTTGAGGTGTCCATAAAACCTCAACAGCTAATAACTGCTCGCTAGAAATAGTACCCATTTGACTTAAAGCACGTCTTACATCTTCCGTACTATTAATAACTGGTAACTGTAATTTACCTTGAGTACCAACAACAATAGTAACCACAATATATTCCGTTCTTAGAAACCTACGATTATCTATATAAATCTATGATTTTCTATAAACCATCTGTTCTATTCCTGCCTCAATCTGGTAACGCCGGCGCTATCCAGTCCACAGGCTGTCACGGTCGAACTGACCGCCATAGCTAAATTTAATGCTGCATTCAAGTCCCTATCACAGCTAAAATTGCAATGTTCGCAATTGAAAACACGCTCTGATAAAGACAAAGATTCTTTAACAGTTCCACACCTACTGCAAGTTTTAGAACTTGGAAACCATCTATCAACAACGGTTAGTTGGGAACCGTATAACTCACACTTGTACTCTAACTGCCTACGAAACTCATAAAAACCCATGTCAGCAACAGCCTTAGCTAGCTTATGATTTGACATCATACCTGATACATTAAGGTCTTCTATTACTATCTGGCTGTGGTTTTTAGCCAAGTAAGTAGTAAGTTTATGCAACGTATCTTTTCTGATATTAGCTATTCCCCGACTGCAACGCCACTATTTTTAGCTGTGCTTTTTTCCAGTTAGAGCGAAAACTTAGTTTTATGTCTGTTTAGGTATTGTAATCGTGATAGTTTGGATTCTAAATTTTTGCATATGTTTAGCACTATCGAATACTTCCCCTGTTGACAATGTTGCTAAAGCTTTTACTCCTAGATCAACACCAACTACATCTACAGACTTTTCAGTAATTTGAGGTATGGCTTCTCAGAGCGAAACTAACAAACCATTTATCTGCTGTTTTGCTAATAGTTACAGACTTAGGAGTAACATTACCTGGCAGTATTTCATAAGTTTTAATCCATCCAATTCTTGGTAATTTAATCTGATTAAAACCTACTGATATTGAACCATCTAAAGTGAAACTATCGTCTCTACCTTTTTTCTTAAATTTAGGTTGTCCTGAGACTTTACTGAATCTTCGCTTCCAAGCCTCTGACAAATATCTCAAAGCATATTGAGGGGCACACTTAGAAACTTCATAATACCAATAGTTATTAGGTTTAACCATTGCTACTAATAGTTTATGCAAATCATGCTTCAGTAGGAAATTTAAGTTTACTATCAGGATTACTGGAATTGTGATTAAGAATGTTCCTAGTCAACCATAGTCCCCAATTATAAGCATGACGGGCTACACCAGCGTGCTTGGCCAGTAAGGTTTTTTGCTGATTATTAGGGTGCAACTCAGTTTTGAATCCTAGTAGCATAAATTATAGATAATCGGAGATTATTATAGATAATACCAGATTATGGGCAACAGTTACTAGCCCCATTTTTTGCCTATCAAATCTAGTGCAGGATGGCGGAAATAACTGACCAGTCACAAAATCCTAAAAGCCTTACCAATCAATACTTTTGACTTTTAACTTTTGACTTTTAACTTCCGCGTAGCGGCACTGACTTCTGACTTCTGACTTCTGACTTCATTCAACCCCTCCTCCCACAATAGTAACTATTTCCAACTTGTCCCCTGCTTGTATTTCAGTTTTGTCCCAAAATTGTCTATGTAAAATCTCACCATTATATTCCACAGCTACTAACCGAGGGTTTAGCCCCAACTGTTCCAGAAAATCAGGTAAAAGTATATGAGGTAAACAATTATGGGTTTCTCCGTTAACCTTGAGCGTAATTTGACTTGACATTAGTACTATTTAGATTTTTTCCGGTAATATGTTGTGAGAGCGTAGGGCTTGATAGCGATTTAGTTGAGAAAGAAAATATTGAGTTACTAAAGTTGGTTGCTCCGCCTGCATAATTGCCCTAACTACAGATACACGCTCCGCACCAGAAGATAGAACTTCATCACAATTTTGCATATCAATTCCACCAATGGCAAACCAAGGAATAGTACAATTATTGACAGCATAACTAATGTATTCTAAACCTGCCGCTGGTTTATCTAACTTAGTAGGAGTTTCATATATTGGCCCTACTCCAATATAGTCCGCTTCTTCTTGAATAGCTCGCTTCATTTCTTCTGGGTTTGTAGTGGAACGACCTACAAGTTTCTGAGGGCCAAGCAGTTGTCTAGCAAGTCTAACTGGTATATCATCCTGTCCGAGATGAACTCCATCTGCATTCACAGCGATCGCTAAGTCTACTCTGTCATTAACAATAAATAGAGCGCCGTAGCGATGACAGAGTTGACAGAGTTTTTGGGCTTCTGTCAATTTTGTTATATCGTCTCCTGTTTTGTTGCGGTATTGGACAAGAGTTAACCCTCCCTGAAGAGCTGCTTCTACTATATTGATTAATTTATCGTTGGGTGAGGTAACTAGATAAAGGTGAGAGTTTTGCAATTGCTGATATCTTGTATAGGCGAGAAGTCCACTTTCTATGGTGTAAACTCGGTAACGTATCTGTTTACAAGCGGAACCCATCTGAGAATTATAAATTTTTCCGTATTCTTCTAAAACTCGTAGTGCTTCTTCTAAGCGACAGAAGTTAACTTGTAGCAGTTGTTGAACATCTGAGCGTTGCTCTTCCTGTGGATGAGTCAATTCTGTACCTGGATCGCCAGGGGTATTTCGGGACATTCTTAATTCTGTATTATGCCAACTCCCGATCTCTTGACGTAGTTGTTTACATTCATTTGCCCAATGTATACTATTGAGGCCAAATCTACACCATTCTTCTATAATTCTTAAACCTTCTCTGGCCCTATCTAGGTTAGCATCCAAAATTCTGCGAACCCCAGGCTGTACATTTTGACCCCAATTATACTTATCATTCATAATAATTACCCTTTGACATCCTCCCGACGTTGCGCTTACAAGGGCAGCGCGGGATTCCTAAACCTCGCGGCTCAGGACTTTCTGCTTCCTAGCACCTACCTCCGAGGCCAAACCTCTTTCTGGTCTTACGGTCGCTCCACAGACTGAAACTGCTAGCCCAGCAGCCTAGTTCTATGTTAGGATAGCATAGCCTTGTAAGAACCGCAAGATTGATTGGTTTTCCCATGGGACGCTCCCCTAATAGCTGCCGCCACCATCCTCCGCCAACGGGAGAGCGCGGGTCTTCAAGCAACGTTGATATAAATTTTCAACATAACTATAATCCTGCTCTCTCGAATACTGAGGGGCAGATTATGACAAATTTTGTCATTTGCCATTAATATAGATCGCTTTATAGTATAGTATTGGCTGCAATCCAGAAGTTAACTATTGTTCAAATAATTTCTGAAATAGTTTAACTATTAGGATTACTACTGTAGGATAAGTATCAAAATAGTGAGGCCATATTTAGAAAAAATGTTGACTCTTAGGCTAGAAATTTTTGTGAAATTAATTGTTTATGTAATTAGGGGATAGCAATGATAGACAAATTTTAGCGATCGCTATGAGTAACTTCTTAATTTTCGCGGTTGACTTATAGTTGTTGTTGCTAGTTAATGCTAATAGGGAGTAATGGATATCTTTGAGGGCGATCCTAAGTTTAGGCTTTATTTAATTTCTCAGAAAACAATAGTATATCGATTTAACAGTATATCGATTTTGGTGTAGATTTTTCTGATAATGGCTATCGCATATTTATCTTGTGCAATAGCCTTGAATGGCAACCTGATTATTTATCTACTCCCGATATTGCGCTTACGCAACAATTCAGTACTTTTCAGTCAGGACAAAATTAAACAGAATAAGCCACCCATCCAATTGTTTCAGTAGTGTGATTACCATCTGAGAGTGTTTCCTTACCACCATTTGCAACTAATTCATTCATTCGGATCTTAAATCCAGTAGTTGTAACATCAGCAAGACGGACTCCTGGGTTATCTGGTCCATTAAAGGTTTGAACCATAGGAATGACAATTACAGTTGTTCCTTCTGGAAATGGTGTAGGAAAGTCAACTTGTGTAAAACGGCTAAGGTCACCGCCTTGTGTAGCACTTGCTCCTGGGGAGTTTAAGTCAACGGAACCTGTTTGCATCATACTCATAATTATTTATCTCTTTGATAATTTATAGAGTTAATTTTTCATTTCATATCTTATCAGCTCAAGAGGAAATTAATCTCTTTACCAAAAAATATTTATATTAGGGACATTGTTGCACAAAATGAGGATCGGAGGGCAAAAATACTAGGGCACAGCACAGAAAATTGCACCAATTCAGAGATTACTTTTCAATGCAGACTTTGAACTTTTGACTTACGCGTAGCGCTATAGTAGTAGAGTTTTTTAAGAACAAAATGGGTAGAGATAAAAAATAATTTAGGGTAATTGCAAAGTTCCATGTCTATCTCTAAAAATAAGCGGTTAATAAATTATCGCACCTCTCAAATTACTAATTTAACTTCTGTACATCGCCAATCCTACAGCTCCCCTATCTGACTTCAGCTATAACTATCTTTTTCAAATTTTGTCTAATACTTACCCATTATCTTTGACAATCAACCCCTCTTTACAAAAATTAAAATATTTCTTCAAAACACCTATAATAAGAGAGACTTGAAACAATATAATAACTAAATTGTCTATCACAGTTTCCTAGGAGGAAAGCCGTGAAACAAATATTTATCCTTTTTTCGCAGGAAAATAATCAAACAAATTTACTGCGTAAAATCAACTTTTTATCACCTATTTTAGCCACTGTACTACTAGGGATATTTACTCCTGCAAGTTTGGCAGTACCATTTACACAACAAGTGGCCAAATTTCCAGAAACTCAAGCTAATTCTCAAATAAATGTGCTTTATGTTAGTTCATCTGTTGGTAGTGATTCTGGAGATGGTACTAAAACCGCTCCTTTGAAAACTATTACTTATGCTTTGAGAATTGCTCAACCTCACACAACAATTTTACTTGCTCCCGGAACTTACAATAGACAAACAGGTGAAAAATTTCCTTTAATTTTGCAGCCAAAAATAACAATTCAAGGTAACTCTTTTAACCGTGGAAAAAATGTTTTGATTCAAGGTGGAGGTAATTTTAATAGCCCGACTTTAAATCAGAAAAATATTACAATAGTAGCTGCTAATGAATCTAATTTAAGTGGCGTAACAGTCATAAACCCTAATCTTCAAGGTTATGGTTTATGGATAGAATCTAGTGGTTGTATTATTAGTAAAAATACTTTTACTGGTAATACTGTGAATGGTATTTCTATAGCGGGTAGTAATACAGCAATTATTCAGGAAAATAATTTCTATGAAAATGGCGTAAGTGGCATCACAATTTATCATAATTCTCAGCCAGAAATTAGAGATAATTTGTTTCAAAATACTGGTATTGGAATGAAAATATCTGATGATGCTGCTCCAAAAGTAGTGGGAAACCGTCTGATAGAAAATCAAAGTGGGATTATTATTCAAGGAAATGCACGCCCAATTTTGCGGGGTAATTATATTGAAGGTAATAGAAAAGATGGAGTAGCAGCGATCGCTCAATCATTACCCGATCTAGGTAACTCTCAAGAACCTGGTCGTAATACTATTCGTAATAACACTCGGTATAATATTTATCATGCAGTAAAAGGTCAAACTCTTCCTGCTTATGGAAATTCTTTAGGAGGTGGTCGTAATTATGGCAGTATTGACATTGCTGGGAAAATTGCTCCACCCCCACCAGTTGCTCCTTTGCCGAATATTATAACTACCCCTACAGTAAATCGAGAAACAGAGTCTGTCCAGGAAAAGTCTGTTAGGGAAACGGCATCTACTGAACCAGAAATTCAGACAACGCCAAAGAAACCAAATATTTCAGCTTCAGCAGAAAAATTACAGGAGCAGAATAGTTCTGATAATATTATTTCACGACAAAGACCGGGAAATTCTACTACAATTATTATCCCCGTACCAAAACCAGAAACCCCAAGGTCTAGGGGAAATTCCTACCAGACAACAAGTCGTCAAGGCAACTTACAAAGACTACTACAAACTAATCCGAATTATCAGAATACACGAGCAATTGAAATACCAGTATCGCCACCAGAGTCAGGGAGCAGAACTTTAGAAAGATGGCGAAATTTACCCCCAAGGAACACTAACCCAAGTTTTGAACCCACTACCCCAGTTGCATCTCCTGGTTTACTATCTGTACCAAGCACAAATATTCCCCTTGGCCGTGGGGGTTATGTACCTCCCGGTATTGGCAGAAATCAAAATCCTAATCCTAATCCTAACCCTTTGCCTAAACTATCCCTACGTCGTAATTCTCAAAGTCGTGCTGCTGCCTTGGGTTTACGTTATCGAGTAGTTGTCAATGTCAATAATACTGCTCAGACCTATAAGTTGCGATCGCTTGTACCAGATGCTTTTAATACGAATATTAATGGTAACTCAGTCATGCAAGCTGGAGCTTTTCGTAGTCGTCTTGAGGCAGATCAACTATTAAAAGTTTTACGGAATAATGGTCTGAATGCCAAAATTATACTTATTAATTGATTCAGAAATTAAACAATATTTTTTTTGAAAAACAAAAACAGAAATTATCAATTCTTTTCCCCTACTCCCAGGACTAATTCTTTATCGTCAGAGAATATTTATAAGAAATACAAAAAATTGTGCAAATATACAAATCTCTCCATTTCCCCAAATTCCCCTCCTGGGAGGGGTTAGGGGTGGGTATCCATCAATTTTTTTCTAATGACATGAACCTGCACCCTACTGCCTACTGCCTACTGCCTACTGCCTACTCCCTCTTTTATGAAGATGTCTAAATAGTTTTCCGACATAGTAGACACAATTTGGCAAAGTGCGACTAC
>NZ_JAAHHG010000004.1 GCF_010692555.1 Okeania sp. SIO3B5
GAAATCTAAAAACGGCTTGATGATTTTTTAAGTAATGAAGGATTAAAAACTAAATTATTACAAGCTGTTCAAATAGCAGAAATTGTTAAAGCTGAAATTGCTTCAAAAGTCAGTGATAAATTAGTTTCGCATAAACATACTGAGGTTTACCATGAAGCAAAGATCAAACATTTACAAGCCTTACAAAATAATATTTCTGTTCAAGTGGAAATAATTGAGGCTAAGTATAATGAAATAGTAAATAAGCAGCTAAACAAGAAACCGGGTTTATTGCCCGAATTATTGTTTTTTAAACCATGAAATTTCACCGATAAATCCAGTTTATGCGTAAGTCTTAATAATGAAACAGTAAGTAGATTTGACTGAATCTAAAGTTAGACTAAACTTTCTGTCCTATCAATTTATGGCAATTATCCAATCGATGAGTTACACCTACGATCCCCCTAAATCCCCCTTGAAAAGGGGGACTTTGAAGTTCCCCCCTTCTTAAGGGGGGTTAGGGGGGATCTAATATCTGTACCTCACAGATTAAAAAATTGCTATATTTTGTTCTACAGAAAATTAAAAATCTATACTTTCTCAAAATGAAAGTAATCAAAATTAAACAATAATTGAGGTTAACAACAATGCAAAATCAAAATACTGGATTCAACTTAGAAGTAACAAAAGTTCGTCCTTGGTTTGCTGATAAACTTGAAGGAATGGCTCAAATAATTGCTCAATCTGAACAGCAAGCAATAGATAAAGGAGCATCGGGAAAATTAGCATTATCTGCCTTCATAAAGGATTTAGATAAAGAAATCGAAAGACTAAAAAATGGAAAATTTCGCTTCTTGATTATTGGAGATTTTAATCGTGGTAAGAGTACGATTCTTAACGCTTTTTTTGAAAAAAGTTTGCTACCTATGGGAGTAACTGCTACTACTGCAATTCCTACTTTTGTTAAATATGGTAAACAGGAAAAAGTAGTAGTTCATAAGAAAGATGGTAAAGAAGAACTTTTGAATTTGGAACAATATAAGAAGAAATACACGCTCAACTCAAAAGAAGTAAAAAGTCTAATAAAGAAGGCATATGATAATTTTATAGGAAACTGGCTAAATCCTCTAGACTATGCTGAATTTTATTGTCCGATTGAAGTTTTATCAAGAGGAGTAGAATTTATTGATACAGCAGGATTAAATCATACAGAAGAAGAAAATAAAAAGACATTTTCGTATATTGAACAATCTCATGCAATTCTTTTCGTTTTAGCCGTAGATCAACAATTTACTAAGGAAGAACAAAAATACCTAAAAAGGTTACTTGGAATTAAGAAAGAGATTGAGGATAGCGAAAACCAGCCACAATTAATACAAAGTGAAAATATACTTCCAGAAAGCAGAAATACAAAGCAAGTCAGACCGATTTTTTACTTGATTAATAAATGGGAAACTGTTGAAGAAGATGAAAAGGAAGAAATCCATGAAGTTTTTATTGATAAATTCTGTGAATGTTTAGATATAAGTGAAGATGAAGCCACAAAAATGTGGGGAGATACAGTATTTAATGTCTATGCTAAAACAGCTTTAGAAAATTTAAAGCAAGGAAAATCTCTTGATGGTACTGGACTTAAGGAATTTCAAAAACGGCTCAATTATTTTTTGACTAATGAGCGATTAATAACAGAATTAGAGCAAGTTGTTAATACAGCAAAAGTTGTTACAATTGAGGTGCTGTCGAAAGTTGAAGAAAGATTATTTACACTTGAAGATGATGTAAAAACATTGGAAGCAAAAATTGAGAAAACTAAGCCTTGCATTGCTGTTATGAAAAAAAGCGTCCAAACTTTAGAAAAGTCTATTATAAGCGACAGAAAAGCTTGTATTGCAGAAGTGGCAGAAGAATATACAAAATATTTTTCTCAATTAGTATTCAAATTTGAAACCGATTTTACAATGCCTTCAGTATCTGGTCTGAAAGATAATGAGCGTGAACAATATACCAAAGATTTAGAGAATAAATTAACAAAATATCGGCAAGAAAAGCTGGAAAATTGGAATAAAATAAGTACGGGTATCGTGTCAGAAACTACTAATGCTTTAAGAGATTCATTTACCACAGAAATTAATGACTACAGTCAACAAAGAGATAAGATTAGAGAAATTCTTAATCAAGGAAGTCTTAATGTTAAAAACCAGACAAGTTTATCTATCAATCAAAGTAGTTCATCAGAAAAATCATCATTAAGTACAGCTGATGCAAATGCAGCACAAAAAATGATTGTGGGAGGTGCTGTAGGAGCAGCAGGTGCTGCCGGAGCAGGATTTGGGGGAGTGCTATTAGCCAATGGTTTAGGAGCACATATAGTCTTTGCTGGTTTAGCTTTCACCCCTGTAGGATGGGCTTTAATGGGTGGTGGTGCTATTGCCTTAGTGGTAGGAGCATGGTGGGGAAGAGACAAAGAAGTTAAAGATTTTCAGAAAAAAATGCAGGAAAGAGTCAAAGAAGAGTTTAAAAAATTACTAGAAGAAGATAAAGTTTCAGATATTAAAAAGCAAGTCGGAGAATTATTTAACCCCTATGAAAAGTCAGTTAAATTAATGAGAGAGGATGTTGAATCTCTAGAAAAATCTCTTGAGAATCTGTTGGAAAAGAAAAGAAAAACTTCAGTTAATACTGAAGCTGAAAAAACACGTTTACAAACTTTCGTACATAATATTTCCGATCAATTTCAAACAATAGAAGCAAAATACAATGAGATAGCTTCAGTCCAATCTAAATCAAGTTAAATATTGTATGTTTAATTCTTTTCTAAGCATAGTTTGCTATAGCAATTCCCACAGTTATGAGGTACATTTACGATCCCCCTAAATCCCCCTTAAAAAGGGGGACTTTGAAGGCTCCCCCCTTTTTATTTTTAAGCGGATCCCCCCTTACTAAGGGTGGTTAGGGGGGATCTAAATCCGTTCCAGTCGCAATGACTTGGGTATAGTAATTATCCAGATTTGATATTAACTGATGAAACTTGCAAATTATTTTGTTCAAGATGAAATCCTCTCTCACAATTTCAAAATCCCTTCAAACTGCGTGTCAATTTATTGATGCTCAAGAAAATCAGCAACTTGCAAAAGATGTGGAATTAGTCTGCCAACAATTAGTTAATCCTCACTTTGGAATAGCTGTAGTTGCTCCATTTAATTTTGGCAAATCTACTCTAATTAATGCCCTATTAGGTAGAGAAATCATGCCCACAAAAATGATTAGAACTACTGGAGCAGTAATTAGTGTCAAATATGGCAAAACCTTAAAAACTATTATTACCCTAAATTCAGGTAGAGTAATCAAAAGTAACGACACAGAAATACTGAAAGAATTTGCTGTTTTGAATCGGAAAGGACAACGTAGAGAAGATGTAATTTCTGTAGAAGTTTTCTATCCTCATAGATTGCTCAAAAATGGGGTAGAACTTTTTGACTTACCCGGAACAAACGATCGCGAAGAACAAGATACTTTAGTCCGCGATAAATTATTACAGGTAGATTTAGTTATTCAAATACTTAATGCTAGACAACCTTTTACACAAGGAGAAAAAGAAACACTTCATAATTGGTTATTTAATAGAGGTATTAAAACGATTATTTTTGTTCTGAATCGGATGAATGAATTAGAAAGTATAGAGGATAAAAATGAAGTTTATAATGACGTTTATTCAACTACCAAGACTTTTGAATCTGATTTACCTCAAGGGTTTAAAAAACTCTACCGTGTTGATGCACTCCCTGCTATTAAAGCACAACAAGAAAGAAACATTTGGAAAATTATTACAAGTGGCATCATAACTTTTGAATCAACCTTATTTACTATAATTTCTGTTCAAAAAGAAAAGACCAATCAAACTAGATTACTTAGGGTAACTGCCATAGCATCTCAAGTAAAGTCTGTTTTACAAAAAAAAGCGAATAATTTAACTAAGGAAATTAAAGATGCTGAAGATATCAGAAATGCTGTGATTGAAAAAGGAAAACAGCGAGAAGAATATTTGAGAAAAGAATTCAAAACAAGAGTAAAAACTTATCGAAATTGGTTATCTTTAGATACCCTTGTCGGAACTTATCAAGCAAACGCAGCAGAAGCTTTAGAAACAGGGTCGTTTAATAACTGGCAAAATAGCAAATTTAAATCAACTATTCTTAGTTATACTCAATCAATTGAAAATTTGGCAAATCAATCCTGTGATGAGTTCCATAAAAGCAGACCTAATAGGATTAAAATATCATTTCCTAGTTGTCCTGATGTCTCTTTACCTAAGCGTCAAGAGAGAGACTTTGGTCAATGGTTTGGCGATATTTTTAATGGTGGAGCAAATCGAAGAAAATTGGATAAAGAATATGAAAGAAAAAAATGGCAAGCTTATAAAACTGCTGCTTATAACTATTTATCTAAATTTCGTACAGATACTCTCGCATCTCTCAATAAATATGAAAAAATCGTTGAATCATTAATAGTCTTTACTATTCCACCAGAATCATCCACAGTTATCCAAAAACGTTATTATTTAAACGATTTAAACTCTTCACTAAATGCCATTCAAGATATAGAATCCTTAAAAATAGAAACTAATATTTATAGATTAAACTGGTTAAAACGTTTTAAATTTTTTCTATTGTTTTGTAAAAATTGTCTCTTTCTTCTATTGCAATAAAGCTGAATTATATAGAATCCGGTTGAATAATCGTTATTGCGACGAGAGGAAGCAATCTCAGAAGTTTAGGACATTGCTTCCTTCCACTCCGTTACAGTCGCAATGACTTGAATATAGTAATTATCCGGAATCGTCATTGCGACGATAGGACGCAATCTCTTAAACCCCTGAGATTGCTTCCTTCCACTCCGTTACAGTCGCAATGACTTGAATATAGTAATTATTATGTTTCCTTAATTAGGGCTTGCTGATTAAATCTTAAAGCATTTACAGATAAAGGTTTTAGCCTTTTTAGGTCTTTAAAAAGTACGTGGTTTTCAACTCTTCATGCTCAAAAAGTTAGCATTTATAGCAAGAGTTGGGCAAAAAAAATTACTCCCCTACTCCCCTACTCCCCTACTCCCCTACTCCCCCGCTCCCCTACTCCTTAGAAAAGACTTTTTCAGCAGACCCTAATTACATCTGTCGCGCCATCAAATTAGCAAACAACCCCTCCTGATCTGCCAACTCTTCAAAACTGCCATGCTGTAATATTTTTCCCCCTTGCAAAACATAAATTCGGTTAGCATTACGAATCGTACTCAACCTATGAGCAATAACTATCCTAGTTACCCCCAACTGCTCTAAACTCTCAGTTACTATAGCTTGAGTACGATTATCTAAAGCACTTGTCGCCTCATCAAAAATCAAAATTCTGGGCTTCAACACCAACGCTCGCGCAATTAATAACCGTTGCCTTTGCCCACCCGATAAATTTCCCCCTCCCTCAGACACAATAGTATTCATTTCCATTGGCATTTCTTCGATATCATCTGCAAAACCTGCCATTTCAGCTGCTTCCCAAGCATCATCCACCGTTATTAACGCCCCGCAAGCAATATTCTCAAAAATAGAAGCACTATTGAGTCGTACATTCTGCAACACCACCCCTAACTGTCGTCGCACTCTTGATACATCCAAAGTTGATAAGTCGCGCCCATCATAATAAATAGTTCCTGCTTCTGGTGTTTCAAATCCTAATAGTAACCGTACAATAGTTGATTTTCCACTGCCAGAAGGTCCGACAATAGCAATAAATTCTTCTGCTTCTGCTTCAATAGTAATATCATCAACAACAAGTGGACTGTCTGGACGATATCTAAAACTAAGACGATCTAGTTTTATCCTACCGGAAAGTTGCCCTGGATCAGATTTGTTGATGTCTACTTCCGGTGTTTCTGCTAAAATGGGTTGAGCGCGTTCCCATAATATTGTGATTTCTATAATATTGACGATCGCTTTACTTAAGTTTGTCGCTCCACTAATAAATGTACCGAATGCAGTATTAAAAGCTAGAAATTTTCCTATGGATAAACCTGTTTCCTGTGTTTGAATTAAATAAACAGTTAATGTAAACAGTAAAATAGAGCTTACTGTTGGTAGAGCTGTGTTGAAGGCAGTAACTAGGTCTTCAATAAGTTGGTTGCCGAGCATTAGTCTTACTTGTTGGCTGTATTTTTTTGCCCAATAAGCAAAAGCACGTTCTTCGGCACCAGCAACTCGTAGTTTTGAGACTCCACCTATGAGTTGCACTGTCAAACCGAATATTTCTCCCGATCTTTCTTGAAAGGAGCGTAATTTGCGACGGGCGATCGCTCCTGACCATAAGGTGACAAGACTGGTGAGACAAGCGATGGCAAAAGCGATGAGAGCAAGGGGAAAACTATAGATGAATAGTAATATTAAATTCAGTAGGGAGAAAAAACTGGTGAATATTGTTGTGAGGATAGTGCTAGTGAGTCGATCGCGAATTTGACTGATGGCAGAAACGCGGTTTTCTAAGTCTCCTGTGGAATATTCGCGAAAAAAGGCTGGTGTGAGTTTGAGGAGTCGGTCCCATATTGCTGCTTGAATGGTGGAGCTAGATATGGTTTTTAATCTGAGAGTGACAAAACCGCGAGTTAATTGAAATATTGTTACTCCAAAACTTGCTGCTAACAAACCTAAACCTATTTCTATTAATAATTTTTCGTTTGCATCGGGAATAGCGTTATCAATAATGATGGCTGTAGCTACTGGTGTCAACATTCCTAATAAGGTAGCTATGATTCCAGTGGTAGCAACTATTAGTAAATCTTTAAATCGACCTCTAAAAGCTAATTTGAAGATGTCGAAGGCTAAAATGTCTCTATTGGGAAAAGGGCGGTAAAAGGTGTAAGCTATTGATGCTAATTCTTGAGCTGTATCCTGGTTGAGTGGAATGCGGGTAAATTCTATGGGGTCAAAAATTTCATAGTTTGTTGCTTTGAGTAAGGCAACTGGTCGATTTTTGACTTCGTTATATGCTAACAGAGGTCCACAGTCTTGTTGCCACCATTTATTTGTGAGGGTGACGCGACGGGTGCGAATGTGGGAGGCACTAGCGATCGCTTCGATGGGGTCTTCCCATCCTGGTTCTGTTTCTTCGGTTTCTATTTTTGGTGTATAATTAACAGTTATGCCTAATGCTCTGGCGACTATACCGAAAGCAATTAATAGGGGAGTACCTGTTTGGGGTATTTGACTGAATTCCGGTTGCAGCACTGATGCTAATTCTATTAGTGCTTCTTGTGTCTTTTGTCGGTTTAGGTCTTGATTCATAGTATAGCAGGGAATAGGGTAATTAACAGCTTGACATAATCTATGATGATCTGGTATTATCTGTTATAATCTATATTTGATTTTATGCTGCTAGGATTCAAAACTGAACTGCACCCAAATAATCAGCAAAAAACGCTACTGGCTAAACACGCGCTTTGTAGCCCGTCATGCTTATAATTGGGGCTTGTGGTTAACTAAAAACATCCTTAATCATAATGCTGGCAACCCTAATAATAAACTTAAATTTCCCACATCTATCGACCTGCATAAACTTTTGGTAGCAATGGTTAAACCTCAAAACTATTGGTACTACGAGGTTTCTAAAACAGCGCCTCAATATGCTTTGAGGTACTTGTCCGTTGCTTGGAAACGCTGCTTTAACAGAGTGTCTGGCCAACCTAAATTCAAGAAAAAAGGTAGGGATGATAGTTTTCCTACGGAATGCTACGCAAACACTTTAGATGGTTCAATATCGGTAGGCTTTAATCGCATAAAATTACCGAGAATTGGATGGATAAAAACCTTTGAAATCTTGCCAGATAATGTTATTCCTAAATCTGTAACTATTAGCAGAAAAGCAAGTCGTTGGTTTGTCAGCTTTAAAGTAGACTCAGCTTCCAAAATTACTGAGAAATCAGTAGATGTAGTAGGTGTAGATTTGGGTGTAAAATCACGCTTCTTCACTCTCAACTGGTGAGGTATTCCCTGGTGCTAAATCTTTAAGAAAGTTAGAAGCTAAACTCTCTCGGTTGCAATATTTAAACCGACATAAAACTAAGTTCTCTAGCAATTGGAAAAAGGCTCAACTTAAGATAGCTCAACTCCATAGCATGCATAGCCAACATGAGAAAAGATACATTGCACAAGCTAACTACTTATTTGGCTAAAAACCACAACCCACCCCCATCCCCTCCCGGGAGGGGAGCTAGAGGGGTGGGTGAAGACTTAAATGTATCAGGCATGATGGCAAATCACAAGCTAGCTAAGGCAGTTGGTGACATGGGTTTTTATGAGTTCCGTAGACAGTTAGAGTACAAGTGTGAGTTATATGGTTCAGAGTTAATCATTGTGGATAGATGGTTTCCTAGTTCTAAGACTTGCAGTAGGTGTGGAACTGTTAAAGAGTCTCTGTTGTTATCAGAGCGTGTTTTCAATTGTGAACACTGCAATTTTAGCTGTGATTGCTCCGCAACGCTAGCGCGAACGAGACTTGAATGCAGCATGAAATTTAGCTATGGCGGGCAGTTTGCTCCGCAACGCTAACGCGTTTCGCGTCAGCGTTGCGTTACGCCAGTTTTGCGTTGCGCCAGCTTTGCGTTGCGCCAGCTTTGCGAAGCAAAAGCAAAAGCAAAAGCAAACGTCCGTGACAGCTTGTGGACTGGATAACGCCGACGTTGCCAGGTAGAAGCAGGAATAGAACAGATAATCATAGATTTATATAGATTATCATAGGTTTCTAAGGACGGAAATGTGAAAAAGAGTTTCGACTTAGTTAACAATTTGCGCAATTTATCGACATAATACGCTAGTTCTCACCGGGAAGTAGTAACGAGGGTGAAATTTGTATCTTCTGTACTAATCCCTGCTATTCGCATTTCTGGCAGTCTATCTATATAGGCGTAGACCTATCCTGAAATCCAGCTTCCTACTAGGAACGGCGTAGTAAGGGTTTGAGGACTTTTTTAGTTATGTTAATTGACAAAGACTTAAATGTAAGTATAGAGTGTAGAGATGCGGTTGGCTTGACCGTTTCGGCTGTCGCCGACATGAAAATGCCTGTGGATGAGTAACCGCCGACGGCCTCATAAGAAGCAGGAAGTAAACATCAACTTGTCGCATCGATGTGACGCTTTGTATCAGTTTTACGAAGCAGATATCTATAGCTGATGCTCAAATCTCAGAAGTTGAGGAGATGCTCACTCAGTTGAAACAAGAATAAACCAGTCAGGAATGCCGATCGCTACCTCAGCGGTCGGTATTTTATCGTCAACCCACACCAATATATATGTAGGGGTGGGTGAAAAAATTGGTTGGTGGGGGTAGGACACGGGGACGCAGGGACGGGGATAAGGGGGTTAACAGGCAAGGGTTTCGACCATTTTATCTGAAGAAATTTTCTGCTGAAATTCAAGAAAATTTCAGTAAATTGATCCAAATAAGAGCCAATAAGTAGAGATAAACTAAATATAAAAAGCTCCTAAGTCTTAGCGTTCCTGACTTTTAGCTTTATTCAGCAAGCCCTATGTAGAAGACCATGGACTCAACAGAAACCTTAGCCCAAATAACAATAGGCCAACTCAACTTGTGGCATCCCGGCATAATTGAGATACTAAAAATTTCCAATAGCTGGACTTGAGAGACTAATTTTTATGGGTTCATAAACATGAAACCCGATTTTTGGGCAGCCCACTCCGCTCAAGTTAATGGCCAAGACCTTCCCCTACTTTAATTTTAGTCAACCATCAACCTTATTAGCAGAAAAAATCTAGAACATGATATTATTCACCTTAGCTTCTACAACCTCAATTATAGTTGGTAGTATTTTCTTATTGACTGGTATTGCCAAAATTATAGAACCTTGGAAATTTATCCAACATATTGCCAAACTAGATTTAATAAATCCTCAATTAATTATACCGACTTCCCTCACATTTACTGCTATTGAATCAGCTTTAGGAGTTGCTTTAATCTTTAGAGTTTTACCAACAGTAATTATGCCTGTAAGTATTTTATTATTACTTAGTTTATCAATGCTTACTTACTGGAGTACATCAACTGGTAAAACTGAAGATTGTGGCTGTTATAATGGTTGGTTAGAAATTACTCCTACCCAAAGTTTAATTCTCAATGTTATTTATATTTTTCTGCTAATATTTGCTGAATTTTTTGGTCAATTTAAACCTACTGTGTTGTGGCAATGGCTGGTAGTATTAATAACTTTTATAATTAGCTATTCTTTAGCTGCTGGCTCCCTAGAATATATGCAAGAAAATGGTCGTCCGTATGTTGACTTTACCCCTTTACAAGAAAACAGAAAATGGCAATTAGAATGGCTGGGAGAAGATTCAGAATCTCTTATGTTTGGGTCTGTAATTGTGGTATTTATGAGTCCTGAATGTTCTCAATGTAAACATTGGTTAGGTGTGTTGAAGTTAGTGCAATGGCAAGATGATTTACCAGCAATAGTAGGATTAATAGATACTGAAAATATTCAAGAAGGTCAAGATTTTGTAGATCGTTATTTTTTGAATTTTCCTGTTGTTGCAGTAGATAAAAGGTTTTATAAAAAATTGAAGATAGAGGTAGTACCTACAGCGGTTGTTTTGAAAGATGGAGTTATTCAAGAAAAATGGATTGGGTTAATGCCAATGTGGTTTATTAATAAAATTAATCAGGGGCTATCAACAGTATTAAAATAATTGGACAAAGTGCAACACAATTAGACATTTACTGTGATATACTAGATTTATATCTAACTTATTAACTATATCTGAAACAGAAGGGCTGCTAGGAGTGTCAACAAAAACAATCAAATGAAATCTTTTAAGACTAATATCAAATCCGCCTAATTGCACATAGATACAATAACGTCATAATCAGAATTTTAAGCTATTAGACATCTCCAATAATAAAAAATCAAATCAATTATCCTACATAAACAGAACTTACGCAAAGGCACTATATATAGGGTATTGCTCAGTTACGCTACCGCTAACACACCCTACAAATAGCGCTAATGCGTAAGTCCTGATAAATTATCAATTATTTCCCCCTACTCCCTACTAGAGATTTCTATTGATTGTGAGGTTATTTAACCGGATTTGATATAAGCTAAAAACAATCAACAAAAAACAATACTTGCCAAACACGCAGGAGTTGCGCGTCATGCCTATAACTGGGGGTTAGCAACTTGTATTAGTGAAAATACTTAAAAAGCGGTGCGACCCCGCGATGACCTCAACTCGCTTGCGGAACGCGCACCAAGACATCACAAACTAGCTACCACCCACCAATAATTTTACTGTTGTGCTACAGAATAAGGAAGACTCAAATCTCCTGAACTTACACTATAAACCTTGTAAACCCCAAGCATTGGTCTGTTTTTATCAGAAGTATTAACCTCCATATAAGCGGTAACAGCATCAAACTGAAAATCTGTTTTACCATTGACTCTCCCCAGTGGAATCAAAACTTTGAGAGAATTGCTATTAGCAACAACCTCAAAACCAGGGGAGTCCATATACATCGGCATTCCTGGATTAGTCGGAGGCAAAACTACACTAGCATCTTCTTTGCGAAATTCCTTGACTGCAAGTCCACCTGCTACTTGATCATTAGGAGCTAATACTACCCAGTGAGTATGAAAAATGCGACCATCATTTTTGAAGTTACCATCATTATTTTCATCCCAAAGAGGGGTGTCATCAAAATCGGGATGAGTAGTAACAGCTAAAGCAACAACTCCCTCTGTTTTATTAAAGCCTACATCTTCAGGTGAAAGCGTGGTTGGAAAAACATAACCTAAAACAGGCGCACCGTCTAATTGACCTACAGATGTTGGCATTGTTTCGCCAATAGTACCTTTAACCTGTTGTTCAAAAACTAAAAGGTTTAAATCTTTGATGTATTTAACATTGGTGGAACTAATTTCGACATCAGCAGAACTGGCAATAGGTGTAACTTGATGTTGAGGTTGTGCTTTAGCACTTGTAGATAGAGCTAAAGTTAATCCTAGAGCGAGAACACAGACGAGACGAAGGATTTTTTTGATGTTCATGTTAATTTCCCAAAGTTACAAAATTACAAAAGAAGAAAGAAAATCTGGGCGTTGCTGAATTGAAGTATGAATGCGCGATTTTTTGGTTCTGGTAAACCCCCTAAATCCCCCAAATTTGGGGGACTTTTAGAGTTTTATTCCCCCCACGCATTGGGGGGTTAGGGGGGCTTGCATCATACCCAGAATCAGCAACGCCGAAAATCTGTAGTGGTAGTTTGACAACAGCAACTACCACATACACAACAAGTGAATTATACCAACACAGGAGAATGCTCTGTTAATACCTGTTCATTTTCTACCTGAGTTAACCAAGCTTGCCAAAATAATTTCGCCTGAGTTTCCAACTTCTGGCTATATTTCCCAGTATTGAGACGTAACTTGCTGACATTCACATCAGGTGTAGCAGCAATCTCACAAGCATGGCCAATAAACCAATGTTCTAATCCAGAAGTTGTTACTTCAGGATGAAACTGTAGTGCTAGAGCAGACTTTCCCCAGGCAAAAGCTTGATTTTGATAAGCAGCACTAGCAGCTAAATGCACCGCACCTTCAGGCAAATCAAAAGTATCACCGTGCCAATGTAATACTGCTGTTTCCTCTGGAGCTAGATATTGGAGTGGAGAACTTTGACCAAACTTAGTTAATTGTATGGGAAACCAACCAATTTCTTTACCATTTCCTTGATAAACTTTTCCCCCCAAGGCTCGCGCCATCAGTTGCGCTCCCAGACAAATTCCTAATGTCGGTTTATTATTAGCCAGACGTTGTTTAAGTAAATCTAACTCATCACTGACAAAAGGATAATCTTGTTCGTCATCAGCTCCAATTGGACCCCCCAGAATTATTACTAAGTCTGGAGTTAATGGGTTGATTTTATCTAGAAAACCGGGGGCAGCTTCTAGATACTCAATCGCATATCCTTTTTCTTTAAGTATAGCATGGAGACTGCCGAGATTTTCAAAAGCAATGTGTCTAATTACGATAGCGTTTTTCATGGTCATAATTTTTGATAGGTTCAAGTGTGATATCAAATCCGGTAGCATCGGTGTAATAAGATAGTGAATCTGAATTCAGAATCCAGAATTTAGAATTCAGAATCCAGAATCCAGAATTCAGAATCCAGAATTCAGAATCCAGAATTCAGAATCCAGAATTCAGAATTTCCTACGGAATGCTCCGCAAACAGAATTCAGAACTCAGAAGGGAAGAGAACTCAGAATTCTTTCCGCTCTGGGTGAAGATGGAATATTTTTTTATAGAACCCCTGAGTGACATCTCTAAAAATTTAGGCGTACGCTCCTATTACTTAACTTAAGCATATATCTTTTCGGAGAAAGACATTTCCAATCATCAAAAATCAAATCAATTATTGTAGAGCGTGTCATCAATTCTTCCCCTCCTGGGAGGGGGAGGGGGAGGGGCTAGGGGTGGGTTCCCTACTCCTGTACGGGCGAATCGCGATTCGCCCCTACTCCCTACTCCCTCTTTTCTGGAGAGAGCTAAAAGATACGATCGGGGGTTCTATACCGAATTAAACGGATTTGATATGACAACGTGCAATGAAATCGAATTTTGCAGGGTAAGAATCATCTCACGATATGAGATGAACTGGAATTTTTCTAGCTAGAAAACCTCCCTACTTATTTTAGCAAACCTTGTCTGGCAAAACTGTCAATACCCTGTTGTGAGTTGAGAACACCTAACTCTTCAGCCAGTGAAATCACACCAGAATAGTCAATGCGGCTTAAATTGACCTCGTCCGTCACAGCACAGTCAGCAATGACTTCGCGAGTTTTGGGGAAGCCAATATATTCAAGCATTGTTTGCCAAACCTCCAATTCTGAGTTAGCAAACCAGCGCACTGGTAAGGGAAACACATCAGCAAAAAATTCTTGCTGTTGGGGACTCAACTCAGTGTAAATACACTGAGCTAGATTTGTAAAAATACTATGATGAGCCATTTCATCCTTTCTGTGAGTATCAACTACTAAACGGTTCATTGGTTGAATATCAGTATCCTTAGCTAATAAATTTAAGTAGTCGCTAATGAACACTTCCGAAACAGTAGCAGTAGCAATTTGAACTAAGATTTTTTGCCAAGGTTCAGAATATTTCCCTTGTTCGAGGATCATCTGTTTGACTAAGTTAAAGCTAGGCAACTTGAGTGACTGAAGTCCGCGCTGCTCTCGTGTAATTCGACAAGCTTGCATTACCAGCAATATATGGTAAGCTTCATCTACAAGAGTATCGCTAGCAATTTGTCGCCCGACTCCATTATCAACTCCTGGTACTTCCTGATAGATGATGTGGTTACAAGCAGGAGAAACAACTTTTGATTCAATATCAACAGTTTTCTCGTTGTAAGCTATCCAACCACAGGAGAGAATTTTTTGCTGTATATTGAATGGTGCTCCCAAGAATGCAGGATGGTCTTTAAAGGGTAACAGGTCACTTCGGAAGTCATCTCTAGTTGTGTCAAATGCTAGCTCAGGGTTATTTAAGTCTAGGTTATGACTTTTGGCTTGTACAACTTGAGCGCGACGCGACCAATTATGCACCATTTTGTTGAGTAGTTTGCGACTATGAGAAATTTCTTGAGTTGGAGTAGTAGATTTTTGGTTTCTTATTACTATAGTCATGGTTAATTCTCCTTATCTATTGTGGTCAGTTAATTGAAGTGTGTTTTTGAACATAGATGCACTCAAAAAAAGGTGATAAGTGTAGGTTAGGTATCAGAATGTTAGCGCAGCTTATCCGTAGGATAAACCCAACATCAACGCTTTGTTATATCATGTCCGGTTAAATAATTAGACTTTGGTGGAAGGGAGGCAGCTATGCTGGAGGCAGGAGGCAGGAGGCAGAAGGTTTTCTCAAGAGTGTCACCTTAATTTTATACACGCTCCGATGCTACCGGACATGATATTATACCCAACCTAAATTTTTAGTGTCAGTTCATATAGAATCTGGTTATACAGTATATGTTGATAATTCTATCCACACTTCAATATTAAATATCCCCATCTCCCCATCTCCCCATCCCCTCATCTCCCCATCTCCCTACTCCCTCTTTTCAGGAGATGTCTATTAACGATATCGACCTGCAGTAAAACCACCGTGAGGCATATTCAATCCATCCAATGAGCTAAATACTTTCTCAACCTGATCAGTTTCAGTATCAATCTTGACGATGTAGTTAGAAGCATAACTAGCAACATAAACAGAATCTTCGTCAGGTGTGACATTCAAACCATGAGCAATGGCAAAATCTGCTGGTAACTCTTCACCTGGTTTGAAACGCTTGATAAATTCAGGTTCGTTAATATCGCTAATATCATAGACCGAGATATAGCCATCATCCCCAAAGCTGTTATCCAGGGAATCTTCCTCTGCCACATAGAGCTTGTCACCAGCAATTCCGAGGTCTGATGGAGAGCGGAAAATACCACTTTCATCAGCAGTGTTGGCAGTCCCCACAACTCGCTCGGCAGTACCCTCAAAGGTATCAAGTAACCACAAACTCGGACCGACAATATTTTGTCCGGAGGGAGTTAAGGAAGTCGGACCAAACTGCATCGATGCAGTAAAGGCGTAGCGATCGTCTGCCCAAGCGGTATAGTGGGTGAATGCGCCATTTCCTTCCGGAGAGGTTAATTCTATGGAGTTTCGGAGGTTGAGATTACCATTTCCATCTACAGAATAGATTTCAATATCATCATCATCGTAGTAATAACCTGTGCCTAAGGCTACGGTGCCAGAAGGATTGAAAGTGACCCCATGAGTTTGATTGGTGGCTTCACCAAATTCAAAGCTATCTCCTGGTAAGAATTGGTTTGTACTCCGATCAAATCCCCGAATTTTATTATCTGTCCATTGAGTGAGATAGCCGTAAGGTGAGCCTGGTAGCCACGTCGTGCCATGAGCTTGAGTGTAAGCAGGTTGAGTCCAACTACCGATAGGTTGGCTGGGGTCTACTTGAATGGGAACGTTATATTCAGATGTTGTACCCACGGGTTCTAATGTTAAGCTATTTAATACGGTCAGGTCGGCTGTATTATTAGACCAGTCAATGCCGTTTATTTCTAATGCAACTAAATTAGCAGAGTCGGTATCTGAGGCATCAGTTGTGACATAAACTGTTTGTTCGTCAGGAGGTATTAAGACGTGCTGAGGTCTCCCACCAGGATAATTTTCGATGTTTTCCAGAGGTACTAATACTTGCTCGTCTGTTTTTGTATTGATTAATCCTACTTCTCGCTCCATCATATTTACGAAACCATAGAGTGTGCGGTCAAGCTCGAAGTCTACGCTGAAAACTTGAGATGTCCTACCTATATCGTCTATAGAACGTAAATATAAGGTGTGTTCTCCTTCTGTTAAGGCTCCACCATAGAGTTGTTCTAAATCTACTATATCTAATGAGAAGCTACCATCAGGGTTGAGTGTATCACTGACATCTGTGAAATTATTCCGACGGGGAGTGTTTAGACTGGCTTGGAGGTTCATATCTTGGAGGTTTCCGTCGTCAATGACAAATCCACTTACAGTGGGATCGGAGGTGATGCCATCGGTATTTGTGCCTCCGTTGAGAATGGTGTCGTTAGCTAGGGAGGCGGTAATTTCTGGACGCCTGTTAAAGCTAAACATAGAGGAGAAGAAATCAAAAAAGGTTTCACCTGTTAGGGGGTCAATGCTAGATTGTTCTATGTTTGCCTCGTTATCTGAGGGGATAGGGTTGTCGAATGACTGCTGATTTAGCAGGATGTTATCAAACGGATTCAGGATTTCTTGCCAGGGATGATTGTTATCAATATCAGGTATTATGGCATTAGGGTCGTTTCCATTTGGGGGTGGTTGAAATCCTGAAGTAGTGATATAATTTGTTTCCGGGATCGAGAACTGATTGTCTAATTCTGGGTTCTGGGTTACGTCTAGGTTGGTTTCTTCTGTAAACATAGCTTTGATTTATTTGATTTTGTCCTTCTTGTGGATTCATTTTTTTCAAGTCAGTAGGCAAATTGCTTTTCTAACCTATAATCTTGACTTGAGTTTTGTTCCTATTAACTACGATAATCTTTGTTAATTGCTATTAACGAGGATTATTTACTACTAAATTCATCATCTAGTCATCGCTTTGATCTATTTGATTTTGTCCTTTTTATGGATTCATTTTTTTCAAGTCAGTAGGCAAATTGCTTTTCTAACCTATAATCTTGACCTGAGTTTTGTTTCTATTAACTACGATAATCTTTGTTAATTGCTATTAACGAGGATTATTTACTACTAAATTCATCATCTAGTCATCGCTTTGATCTATTTGATTTTGTCCTTTTTATGGATTCATTTTTTTCAAGTCAGTAGGCAAATTGCTTTTCTAACCTATAATCTTGACCTGAGTTTTGTTTCTATTAACTACGATAATCTTTGTTAATTGCTATTAACGAGGATTATTTACTACTAAATTCATCATCTAGTCATCAAATATTTGGAATTATAAAAAACAAAAATAGTTATTCATTTTTCTTGATGATTTTAAGATGAATAACAGTTATTTTTTGATTAATTAAAATTTTAAATAGTATGTTATCCTAGTAAAAATGAAAAATAAAAATAGACTATATATTAAAGGCCATGGACTCTAATTTACTGAATATCTTCAATAAAGAATTAACTTCTCAACAACAGGAATGGTACAAAGTTTTAGCTGAATATATTATTCATCAAGCAAAGAATACTCCCCTAACCATTACTGAGTTAACAACAAAATTAGTGGGAACTCGTTCAATGTCTGAAGATACTGCTAAAGATTTTGCTGAGTCTCTTATTTCTAGAGGAAGGACTGCTAAAGTATCTGCTGCTACATTAACAAAAGAATTGGAGAACAATGGATTAATTGAAAAAGGACCGGTTGAGACAGATAAAAATTCAGCAAGAAGATTTTTGGATAATTTAGAAAAAAAAAAATTAATTACAATAGATCATTGTTCAGGTAGAAGTGGCAATATATGTACTCTTAATTTCTATATTTATAGCGGACAGACTTTAGAAGGTGTTGTTCCTGCGCAAAATCCTCTATATATCAAAAGAAATGCTGATAGTATTTGTGAAGAATACTTAACTTTTGGCATGATGAACAATCAAAGCCGAGCTTTTTTAAAGATTAAATCACCACGATATACAGGAAAAACTTCTTTATTGATACGTTTAAGAGAATTTGCTAAGAAAAAAGATGCCGCAGTGGGTTTGATTGATTTAGAGGGTCATCAATTTTCATATGAACTATTTATAGATGGTGAAAGCAATGAGGAAAACAAAGAAAAATATCAGCAATTTTTAGACACTTTTAAAAGAGTTGTAGAACAAGAGTTTAATTCTCACCTGAATTCTTACAGACCAGGTTTTTCTTCGCCTAAATGGGGCAATATTTCTCTTGCAGAAAAATTTACTGAAGATTTAGAAGAAAAAATTTTCAGTCCTATACAGAAACCGAAAGTTTTACTCATAGATGGTATTGATATAATTCTAGGAACACATCTACAAGATCCTTTTCTTCGGATATTAAGAACTTGGTGTGAGCAAAAAATGAAGAGACTTAAAAATAGTTCTTCTATTATTTTTCCTAATATTATTATTGCATTTTCAACAGAATCTTACTTTGATAGGGAGTCTCCTTTGCAAAATGTGGGTACAGAAATCGAACTTCCTAAATTTACAGACGATCAGATCCTTAGTTTAGCTGGATTATATGGTTTAGTTTGGCATGATGGCTCAGAAAGTGCAAGTTCCTTAAAACATTTTTTAAGTGGAAATCCTTATTTAATTAATATGGCTCTTTATGAAATAAGTAGAAAAAATATTGATTTAGAAACCTTTAAACAACAAAAATTGTTTCCTAATAGTCGTTTCTTAAAACATCTCCGTAAGATTGTAGAGAAGATTGAAAAATGTAAAGAATTAGAACAAACTTTTTGTAATTGGCTTCAACAACAAGACTCATATCTTGATGAAAAATCGAAAATACAATTAGCTAAATTAGGAGCAATTGAGTTTGAAAATGAGAATAATATGATCCAACCCAAAATACCTTGTCAGCTCTATGAACAATATTTTAAGCAGCAATTTTTAAATCAAAATTCCTAAATTAGAATTATGAGTACTGAAAACTTTTTTAACTGTGAAGGTGGATGGGAAACTAATCCACATAATTATGTATCAAGAAAAGCAGACCGAGAATTGTTAGATTACTGTTTAAACTTTCAACTAAGAAATCCCGTTTTTTTCCTTCTAGCTCCTAGACAAATGGGAAAAACGACTTTAATGAACCAGATTATATCTCAACTAGAAGAAGAGGAAAAAATAGCCACTATTTCTATAAATGTTCATCTTTGGGATTATATTAATGAAGAAGAACTATTTAATACTTTGTTATTTAGAATAGTAACAGCAGTACCTCAGCTCAAAAATATTGAAAGTGAAATAATAGAGTCTTGGAACAAGTATCCAGGAATTATCTTCTCAGAACGTTTTTTACATATTTTATCAGTAAAAATTTATCCGAAATTAAAAAATGTCAAACTCATTATTTTTATTGATGAAGTTCAATCTTTAGTCAGATTAAAATTACAAGATAAGTTTATTAGATTTTTGAAAACTTTTGCTGAATTCAATAATGAAATCAGAAATAAACTAAATTTTGTTTTAATTGGAGTTGCTAAACCTTCCGAGTTTACACTTAATGCGGATATAAGATTTAATGGAAAACAAATAGAGTTAGAGGGTTTATCAGGTGAATGTCTGCCTTTACAAAAAGGGTTAAAAGCTATTACAACAGAACCCAGTCAAGTTATAAAAAGGGTTTTGTTTTGGACAGGTGGACAACCTTTTTTAACTCAGTATATGTGTTATTTATTACTGGATGATTATTTTTATATTAGCCAAGATTTTGAAAAAGCGGTTGATGGTTTTATTCGAGATAAATATATAAAAAATTGGAGAAGTAAAGATAAACAGTCTCATTTAACAGGGATAGAAAACTACTTTGTTAAATTTGAAGATAGTCAAATTGATCGCCAACTTCAACTTTTAAATTATTATTATCGAATTTTAATTAATGGACCACAAAAGTTGGAAAGTAAAAATGTTCTTCAAGAAGATTTATTAATGTCTGGGTTAGTTGTTAAGGTGATTGAAAACAATCAATATTTCCTGAAAGTTGCTAATCCTATTTATGAAAATATTTTCAACGCTGAATGGACTGATGAAATTCGTAAAATCTTGAATTTAGCTAGTGTAACAAATGCAAATCGATCGGCACAAACAGAATTAAATATTGCGGAATTAGATAACTTTGGTGCGATTAACAAATGCTTCACAATTTTGCAGCAAGAACTGAAGCCATTTGTCAAGCAAAGAATGGATAAATACTTAGGAAATAATTGGCGAAATCATCGTGAAGTTAGAATGATTGTTCGTCCTCCCGATGATAAATCTCCCATCACAATTATTGATTACCAAAAATTATTAACTCTCATTATTAAATATTGGGAGGATGTTTTTATTAATGTCTTTAATAATAGAGACAAATGTGAAATTGAAGCACTATTACAATTTGGCGATCAGGAAGAAAAACAAAGGGCTGATTTTGAAGATGATTTTACAGTAAAAGTTCTCAATACTATAGCCTATTTACTCAGTACAACTGGTCATAAAAGTAAAGTAAAAACAATTGATGAATTAATGATGAATAAATACCCTCAAAAGCAAAAGAGGAATTATTATCTAATAAGTAATAGAGAAAATACTTTAGGCTATGAGAAGTACATAGAACAGGAGAATAATATAGGAGAAACAGATATAGCTAGTCGTATTACTAATATTCTCAATCAACGTCATCCTCGTACTAAAAAAGTGAGAAAGCTGATTAAAAAACTTAACTTCTTACTATCTGAATTAGAGAATATGGAAACAGTTTATAGTCGGTTGATTAATACCATTAATGACCCATCAGTTACGACAAAGTTGCGTGAATTATTTCAGATTTTTGTGGGAATTAATAGAAAAATTCAAGAAGTTAAACAAACATTAACTAAACTAGATAAGAGATTTTCTCGTGAAAATTTGACTATTACTTTTGTTGGTAGTGCAGGCCAAGGGAAAAGTCGTTTTATCCAAACTTTAACAGGATTAACAAAAACAGAAGTTCCTGATGGAACGATTCATAACTGTACAGAGGTCAAAGTAATAATTGCTCATTCTACTAATCATCAAACTCGTGGCGAAGTTTATCTTCATACTCCAGAATCTTTTATTCAAGAAAATATCGCTCCTTATTATCCAATGCTTAATTTAGGCAAGGCACCAACAACATTAGATGAATTTATTAATCATCCTTTGCCTAAGTTAAAAAATCCCGATGCCAGAGCTAAAGTTTATTATGAATATTTAGAAAAATGTAAGAATCATTACTCTGAATATCAGGCTTTACTCCAAGAAAATTCTCCTAAACCTATTGGTAAAGATGAAATCAGAAAATATGTGGCTCAAACTGATGAGAATAATGATAGAACTAATTTTAGCTATTTAGCAGTCAAAGAAGTAAAAATTTACTGTCAATTTCCTCATGAAGATGTGAGGCAAATTACTTTAATCGATCTGCCGGGATTAGGGGATACAGTATTAGGATATAGGGAAACTTTACGGAGAAGTCTAGGACAAGATGTAGATTTTGCTCTCTTTGTTAATATGCCTAAAGGGAGAGTTTTACAGGAAGAAGACTATGAACTTTTTGATACTGCTAATCAAGCTTTACCTGAATTACCAATTGAAAAATGGTCATTTTTTATCTTAAATGAAGTGAAAAATCCGCCACCGGGGTTAGGTATAGCAGATAATCGTCAAGTTTGTGAAGAAACTAAACGTCGCATTGACAAAGAACGACAAATTCAGGTAGCTAAATGTATGATTGCTGATTGTGCAGATACTAATGAAGCTTCTAATGTATTATTGGAAGTTTTAAATTACTTAGAAACTCATATTTTAGAGTTAGACGATCGCTCTGTATCGATCGTTAATAAATCTATTGAACAATTAGAAAAAGAAATTAAAACTTTCCTAGAAAAAGCACGTCAAGCATTCAGAGTTGCTCCTAAATATCAAAATGAGAATATGTTATTTTACGAGCTTGCAGACAAACTAACACGCAAAATCAGTAAAAACTTACACAAATTAACTCAGGAAATACGTCCTCAGACTTTGATCGTAGAAGAAAATAAAAAGGATACGAAATTTTTTCAAACAGCTACCAAAAATATTATCAAAAAATGTCTTGAAGACACAGGGGTTCATTCACCTGAGCAAATTGATTATATACGTTTTGACATGGAATCAGGAACAGGATGGATTAGTGTTTTAGAGCGTTGTATAGATGAATTAAGAACTTATATTAGCAATAAATTTAACTCTTTTGATAGTGATTTTCAAATGTATGTAGAACAAGTAAAAAACCAAATTGCTGATGCTTTAACTGATACCGATCTAGGCAATATAACTACTGCTAGAGGGATAGATTTTTTGGAATTTATGACCAGAGAAATTCCTGAATACCTTCCTACTCTTAAAGTAGCATTTGAAAAATTAGTTTCTTTTAAAATGACTTATGAACATCATTTAGAATATCTGATTCTCCAAGCTTTAGAAGAAGAATTAAATCCTAACCCTGGTGATGTATTTAACCCTATATTTAACCCTGCAGGAAAATCAGATGAAGAAAATATTCAGATAATTCACAAGATTCTAGTTGTGAAACATCGCAATACAATTTCTAAATGTAGACAAGCTTTAGAAAAGCTAGAAGGTATGCCTAGTATAATTATCTATGGTAGAGCCAATCGCTTTGTAGATGAAGTTATTCGTTCTGAGGGGATAAGGAATGATTGGCTAGTTCTACTTCAGGAATGGAGTTCACAAGTTTTCCCAGATCACTTTGGGAAGGGAATTAGTCAAGAGAAACAAGAATGGGAAAACTCGATTCAAAAGGCTTTTTCTCTTAGTACATTAGAGAAAGTTTGATCGAATTAGAATTATATCAATTAAATCAAGGGTAAATCACTATGGAATTGGAAATCGCGGACAAAGAAAAACTACCCAAACCAAAGGTAAAGTTAAGCGTGGCCTCGCTGGGACCAAGTGGAGTGGGTAAGACCTCTATTTTAGCTGTTATCAACAAATATTTTCAAAGTGATTTCACCAGAACTGACTTTAAGGTGATCATCGATCAAGAAAGTTTTGCAACCATCAAAGAGCATGAGGAAGGACTGGAGGATTTAGTCAAAGATTTTGATGCAGTATCTCGAGGACTACCATCTACTGAGGATGCAAAAAATATTAACTTTATTCTTGTTAGAGATAAATGGAGATCGAGAGATGCTTTAGGATTAGAGTTTTTGGATATTTCTGGGGGATGGTTACAGAAAGATTCATCAAGCAAATATTACCAAAAATATTTGGATCAAGTAGTAAATAGTGGTGCAGTTATTATTCCTATTGACACCTTAGCTTTAATGGAGGAAGACGGAAAATATCATCAACAGCTAAACGATCCTGAATCAGTGACTAAAATGATTGCCAGAGCTTATGATAATTTACCAAAAGATGAAGAAAGATTAGTACTTTTTATTCCCGTAAAATGCGAAACTTATGTCAAAACTGAGAGAAATATGGAGCGATTAGTTAAAGAAGTTCACAAAGGGTATGCAAAATTAATTTATGATGTTCTACGTCCGAAAACAAATGTAGCAGTAGTTATTACTCCAATACAAACCGTTGGTTGTGTAGTTTGTGGAGGACCAGATATTGATATTGAGACTAGAGAGTTGAAAGGATGGCTTTTAAACAAGACTAGATTTGATGCTCCAATGGAATCTCAATGGGAAGATCAACCCCTACGCTATATCATGCGTTTTCTCATTCATCAATATATTAAACAACAAAGAACAGGTTTGTTTGGTCAAGCTTTTTATTCCTGTAACGATCTTTTGAAAGCAAATAACGATCTATATGAAGCTTTACGTCGTTTTTCTCAAGGTCGAATTAAAACTCCACCATTTGAGATTATCCAAGGTCATGATTTATTAAAAATTTAATAGATAATAATAGGCAAAAATTTATAAAACACCTGGAATAAATTAATGATGAATATTTTCGTTCGTAGTCGTGGAGTTGAAGCTAACACAGATTATACATGGGTAGAAGTTACAGAAACAACCCAAGAAGTTATTGATAACTTTCCTGATTTGTTTCAGGATGAATCTACCAATTTAATTTATAGTGAAAAACCGTCCGTGGTTTTATCTCGTAGAAATAGTAAATTACTGTTACTTATTACTGCTATTCAACCTACTGATAGAGGAGATTTCTATAAGCGACAGATTCGTATTTCTGTCGGTTGGATAGGTGAAGATTCTGCTGACAATGAAGAGGCTTTTCGCCTGTTAGCAGCTCGTGCTTTGGACGATGAAGAAAACCCAGAATTAACTGTGGAAATTGCTGAGGCTATACCTTTAGGCGGTATTTATGGTTTTGAAGCCGATTTTAATAAATTATTAGGTTTAATTGCATCCTGTCAAATTCAACATAAAGTTGATAGTCAACAATTAACAGAACAAGAGGAAAAATTTAACAAACTCGCACAAATATCTCCTGATACAAAACAGTCTTTAGTGCAAATAATTAGACAATTTAAGTTACCAAAACGAGAAGGAGTGTTAGTTGTGTTTACAACTAATAAAAGAGAAGGAAGTCTCAGACAAGCGGAGGTTTGGCGAGGAATTTCATCCTTAGTAGAATCACCACATTGGAAGGCTTATTATCCTTTTCCTGACCCAATTCCGGCTGAAATTGCTGAGGGTTTGAATTATCAATTTACACTTTTTCAGTTATTAAAATGTATTAATTCATCTTGGGGTAATTGGCTAATTGATAGCATAGAAAATCAAGTTAATCATAAACTTGAATCAAATAATATAGATAACCTAAATAAATAGGGCTTGCTGATTAAATATTAAAGCATTGACTGATATTGGTTTCAGCCTTTTTGGGTCGAAAAAAGTGCGCATATTTTCGGTCTAAAGAGCTGCATAAAGCTAGTATTTTGGGACGATTATTCTGACTACTTCTTCTATAATTCCCATTCCTCCTGTTTGCGGAGCATTCTGTAGGAAATTCTGGCTCCTGCCTTTACCAAAAAACTTTATTCAGCAAACCCTAAATAATTTATTTGGATTAAAATATAAAAATATATAAACCTCAAAATACTTTTTGTATGAGTTTTTTAAGGTTTGTATTTTTAAGTCAGACGTTTATATTCATCTATTAATGGCAAAAGCTCCTCTACATACTCTGGTACAGTTGCTTGATGTGTTTGTAAATTACTTTTTTGTCCTTGGAGATTTCCTGTAAAAACAAGTTTATAATTTGTATCAGGAACAAAAACTATACTCCAAGCGCTTAATTCTTGGTTGGCCTTGTTTTTTTTCATAAATGTAATGTATTGAAGATCTGCTATATCTTCTCCAAAAGTATCTTTAGCTGTTTGTTCAAAATTAGATATCATAGGAGCAATAACTTTAGTATCCATACTTCCACCTTCACCAGGTACTTGAGATTTAGCTATACTACTAGCGTTTAATAGAAATGCTATTCCATCAATATAATTTTTTAGTTCCGCACAAGAATCAAGAATAGTCTGCATAGCGTTAAGCACCTCTTGGGAATTTGTATATTCCTTTAGCATAATAAAATCCTCCTAGAAATAAGTTAATTTAGAATTTGTATTTAACTGGACTTCGTGGTTATCTTTTCGTTATCCACGTCGAAAAATAGGGTGCATCTCAGATATGCGATTAGTAGAAATACCCAATCAAAAACTATCAGACACCACAGGCAGCAGGTAGTTCTGTCGAGTCAGAGGCAGCAGTTACCGGGAGCGCAGTTACCAGGCAATGCCCCTAATTTTCTCAAACATCGTTGTACTGATATCAATACTTATCTCAGTATTTTTACTTATTGCATAATTGAGATCCACCCGAAAAATAGTATCAGTGATACTACCCATTATTCTCAAGACCGAAGATCCTATAAGATATTGGCCCCAATGACCTGTATCTTTATTAGACATTGAGAAATTTATTATCTCACATTCTAGGTTTTTCAAGGAAAAAATCCTGAGTATGAGAATATTGAAAGTGTTTAATAACTTCTATTTCCAAGTATTGCACTACCTGGCAGGGGAGTTGTCGATTATCGACATCCACGATCGACAATTTTTTTTGAAAAAATAACAAAATCATCAAAATTAGTCAGGGCAAGCTATTTATGTCATGTCCGGTTGAATACTTACACTTTGGAGGAGGTAAGGCAGCGGGAGCTGGAGGCAGGAGGCAGAAGTGGTGCGACCCCGCGTCGGCGTCAGACGCAAGGGAATGCGCACTCCTGTGAGGAAAGAAAAGATTAGAAGGGAAAAGGTTTTTTTATCACTGATTATCCGGACATGATATTACCATCAACGAATACTAAGATCGACGAAAATATTTTCAGTTCTTGTCGATTATCGACAATATTTAGCAATGAGTATAATAATAGATCCATCCATATTTATATTTAACAATGTAGATGAACATCCGATATGTCTAATACCAATTTTATAAATGTTTGCTACAAATAGGTAGGGTACTTCTTAGGAGTCAGGAGTCAGGAGTCAGGAGTCGTATGGGAATAGATTTAATACCAGTTTTTAGGTCATAAATTCTCTTTTTTGTCAAAGGGACATTTCCTGCAATTTTTTTTTATTGCACTTATTATTCGTAACATTCTTTTTTCAAAATGGTATAATGGCCAAGACAAATAGAAAATGTACTTATATCATGTCCGGTTGAACAGTTATAAATAAATAACGACTTAGGAGTCAGTCCTCAGGAGTCAACCCACCCCTAACCCCTCCCAGGAGGGAAGACTGAAGTTGGAAGAAGAATAACTGGAGTTGAAGGAGAAAGTTTTTTATCACGCTCTTATCCGGACATGATATTAGGGTTTATTGAATAAAGTATGAGGGGTAGGAGTCAGAATTCAGAATCCAGAATTCAGGAGGAACGGGGAATTATAGAGGACACAAAACCTCTCGATCAAAAATTAATTATAGTTAACCACACTTCTTCAGATAAATTTTAGCAACGCGATCGCTAGGATTTTTTTGTAAACAGTTATTGAACAAAGATTTTGCTGACTCAATTTCTCCTGCATAGTAGTGAATCAAAGCTGCTTCAAAAATTTGCTTCGTTTCCAATTTGGCCTGCTTTTGGTCATTAGGATCGGCCTCAAATACCTCAAATACCCCGACCTTTCTAGATTTTCCCCGAACTTGCACTTGAGCGATCGCTCGCATAGCATACTTCATCGGTTCCTCCAGACAAGCTAAAGTGTGATGAGAAATTAGAAGCGGAGTATTATATGCTTTTGTTAAATGCTGGAGGCGGGAACCGAGATTAACTGTATCACCAATGGCAGTAGTATCAATACGAGAGTTACCACCTACCGTTCCTAACATTAACTTCCCTGTATTAATCCCAATGCCAATTTCGATAGGTAGGCGGTCTGGTCGTTGTCGAGTTAAGTTATATTCAGCCAAGATTTTCAACATAGTCACTGCTGCATTCACTGCAGAATCGGCACTTTCTTCAAACAGTGCCATAATTTCATCACCAATATATTTATCAATAAAACCACCATTTTCAATAATTGCAGGTTCCATACGTCGGAGATAGCTATTGATAAACTTAAAGGTATCTTCTGGAGTCATCTGTTCTGAACGAGTTGTGAAAGCACGGATATCGGCAAACAAAACTGACATCTCCTTCTGAACAGATTCCCCTAGCTGAATCTCAGTAATACTTTTGTGAGCAAGGGATTGGAGAAATTGACGGGGAACAAACCTGGATAAAGCTTCATTGAGTTCAAACAATTCTCTTGTATACTGCTCTCGTTCAGCTTCAGCTTGTTTACGACCGCTAATATCTTGGAAAGTGGCGATCGCCTGAGAAATTTGGCCTGTTTCATCTCGAATAGGTGTCGTCAAGACTTCGAGCGGGATAATCCGATCTGGGTGATGAATTTCCATATCCTCACAATGAACTGTTTCTCCCGCCAGCGAACGCACAATTGGCAGTTGATCTGAAGGATACAATTCCTTGGTTTCTGCTTGATAAACGTTAAAAGTATCCGAAAGTTGCTCAATCTTGCAATCTGGTAAAACCTCTAACTTGAGTAATTCCTTAGCTTTATGATTGGCATAGGTAAGTTTCCCGGTCACATCGTGAACCGAGACACCAATTGGTATTGCCTCCAAAAACTGAGTCAGGCGACGTTCGTTTTCTCGCAGTTGAGCATTTTGTTGTTCGAGTTGTTTCATCCGCAAGTACTTACCGAGTGCCTCCTTAATTGTCAGATTGAGATCCGTCGTATCCCAGGGTTTAGTAATATAACGGTAGAGATTAGCTGAATTAACAGAATTCCCCACTGCCTCTACTCCGGCCTGACCCGTCAGCATAATCTTCAAGATATCTGGATACAGAAGATGAATCTGGCTCAGGAGTTCATCTCCTTTGATACCAGGCATTAATTGATCGGAAATCACTACAGCAACTTCTATTCCTTCAGTCTGCAATTCCTCTAAAATTTCGAGTGCCTCTTCACCACTTTCAGCCGCTTCAATACTATAATTGTCACCAAAGTTTCGTTGTAACTCTTCAGAGAGACTTTCCAAAACCATCGGTTCGTCATCGACCAAAAGAATTGCTATTTCGTTCATACTGACTCAATCGCTAGTTAGTTCATACTGACTCAATCGCTGTTGTAATGATTTTAATCAACTCTTCTTCCAGCCACGGTTTATAGATACAGGAGTAAAGATTAGCTTCTTCCTTGGCTCGCTGAATCGCCGACTCATCAGCTTGCCCAGTTAACATAATTGTTTTAATATTACCAAATCGCTGATAAACTTGAACTAAAAACTCATCTCCTCGCATTCCAGGCATCAGCCAGTCAGAGACAATCACCACAATTTTGACCCCTTCCTCATCTAGCTCTTCGATAATTTCTAGGGCTTCCTCGGCACTTTCGGCAGCCTCGTACACAAATCGCTCGCCAAAGTGACGGCTAATTTGTTCCTGGAGGGTTTCTAGGATAACAGTTTCATCATCAACACACAGAATTGCTGTCTCAGTCATAATATTATATTCTAGGAGTAAGTGGCCAATTTTTAGGAAGTTAAATATGCTACAATTTTAAATTATATAAGTATAGCGCTACGCGCTAGGGAATAGGGAATAGGGAATAGTAAACTTTTAGAGGGTTTTTCCTGCGGAAAAGCTCCGCTAACTAAAGGGTTTAGAAATGTCCTAACCTTAATGTGTAGCGCTATAATAGGACTTACGAAACAACTCTATCTGTAAGGTTCATTGCAACCAAGATTATACCACACTACCGGACATGATATGGCTATTTTTTGTTCCCCCTGTTGCCTGTTGCCTGTTGCCTGTTACCTGTTACCTGTTACCGAATAATTAATAGACATCTCCAATAATAAAAAATAAAATCATATCATGTCCGGTAGCATCGGTATTGTATAGCGAAAGTAAGGAAGAAGGAAGAGGGAAGAGGGAAGAAGGAAGAGGGAAGAAGGAAGAAGGAAGAGGGAAGAAGGAAGAAGGAAGAGGGAAGAAGGAAGAAGGAAGAGGGAAGAAGGAAGAAGGAAGAAGGAAGAAGGCTTAAAAGATTGAAAAAACTTAAACTTCCTGTAGATATTCTCCCTTGGTTTTACACAAACAATACTAGCGGACATGATATCAATTATCCCAAAGAAATTATCAATTATTCCCCTCCAATGTTAATATTTTTCCCCTAACTAATCAGAAAATTTGGCCGTAGCAGATAGTCTAAACTTTTGCCTCTCTTGGTGCGCGTTCCCTTGTGACTAGCCTCCTCCGGAGGAGCTAAAGCTTTTCATGTCGCGCAGCGAAACGTCGTCGCGGGGTCGCACCGCTGTTGCCTTTCGGAGCTGTTGCCTATCATCACCATCAGACTGGAGGTAAGGCAGAAGGCAGGAGGCAGGAGGCAGGAGGCAGAAGGAAAGAAAAGGTTAGAAGGGAAAAGGTTTTTTATCACTGATTATCCGGACATGATATGACTCCTGACTCCTGACTCCTACCCTCACCCATCAGACTTTTGAGCGCAAACCCTAATTATCAATTATCAATTATCCATTATCCATTATCAATTATCCATTATCAATTATCCATTATCAATTATCCATTATCCATTATCCATTATCCATTATCAATTATCAATTATCCATTATCCATTATCCATTATCCATTAATGAACTGTTGCCTTGCGCGTAACGCTATAACTCAATAGGAATAGCTACAGTAAAAGTGGTTTTGCCTGGAACAGATGTAAAATCAATCTTTCCCTGATGTTTATTGATAATATTTTTGACAATCTCTAACCCTAAACCACTACCTTCTCCGGCAGGTTTAGTAGTAAAGAAAGGCTGAAAGATTTTATCCTGAATCTCTAGGGCAATACCAGCTCCAGAATCTGTGATTCCCACAACAATATTTTGATTTTCCACCCGCACTTCAATATCTATTTTTCCCTTTCCATCCATCGCTTGAATTGCATTGTGAATCAAGTTTGTCCATACTTGCACCAGTTCATCAGCATAGCAAAGAATTTCTGGAATATTTTGATAGTGGCGAATCACTTTCACACCCTTTTTTAAATAGTTGTGGTAAATCTCCAGTACGGTTTCAATACCGTCAGTAATCACTGCTGGTTGTTTTTCTCCACTGTGATCGTAACGGGCGTAACTCTTGAGGGCAAAGACAATTTTTGAGGCTCTTTCCACAGCGTTGGAGATATTTTGACTGTTGGTGTAGAGGCGAGCGATATCGTAGGCAATTTGTACAATTTCGTGGACTTGGGGAGTTTGTAACAAAGATATTTGAGATTCAACACTATGATGTAATCCGGCTTCGGTTAGTAGGTGAGATAGTTGTTTGGCATTGGTAATATTATGAGACTCAAGTTGTTTAGTGACTGTGCGCTTAATTTGACGTTTTTCCCTGGTACTGAGACTGGGTTGCTTACTCACAGCAAGTTGTAGGAAACTGAAAAATTTGGTTTGTTGTTGTGGGTTGAGCAGGGGTAAAAGTTGAGGTAATTCAGAGAAAGATTCTTCTAGCGCTTTGTCGGTGTTACCTATGGCGGCACGAATGGCACCCAAAGGGGTGTTAATTTCATGGGCAATTCCGGCTACCAGTTGTCCTAGAGCTGCCATTTTTCCGGACTGAATTAATTCATCTTGGGTGGTTTTGAGTTCTTGTAAAATTTGGGTGAGTTGTTGATTTTTTTGTTGCAATTCCTCTGTGCGTTCAGTAACTTGTTGTTCGAGAGTGCGGTTGTAGTTTTCTAGTCGGTTGTAAAGTTGGGCATTTTCTATGGAGATAGCAGCTTGGGCAGTCAGGAGGTTGAGAATTTCTATGTGTTCTGGGGTGAAAGCTTCTGCGCTCAAATGATTTTCTAGGTAGAGAATGCCAATCAGTTTTCCTTGATTAATAATAGGAGTACAACAGAGGCTTTTGGGTGGCTGTTGAATCAGGTAAGGATCTGCGGTGAAGGTTTTGTCTTGTTTGACATTGTTGACGATCGCGATATGTTGAGTTCGTTTGACGGTATTAATGATGCTAATGGGTAAGTTGTCGGTTTTGTCAAGGGTAATAGTTGATAGGTCACATTTTGTCCGGTCGCATTTGGCAGCTATTTCCAAATTGTCGGATTTGTTCAAAATTAAGGCTCCTGTGTCAGCTCCGGCGTTTTCTAGGACGATGTGCATTATTTTACAGAGTAAGGTATTGAGTTCGATTTCCTCAGAAAGAGCATGAGAGGCTTTGATTATGGTTGCCAGGTCAAGATTGTCAGAAATTCCGCTTGAGGTATCGGTGATGGTTTGCGTTGTCTTCAGAATCATTGTTTCACCTTTTGATTGGGAAATTTGATTGTTGAGAATAGGAGCAAGTAGTTGAGGATATATTTGTTCTAGTTGGTCAGTTTTAGCTTTAGCCCCCCAATGAGCATAACAATAGTATGCTTCCTGCATATAGGTAGCAGCGATTTTTTCTTTCCCCCAATTCAGGTAAAATTTGGCTGCCAATTCATTCCCTAATGCCTCTTGTTGCAGATATTCGTTTTCTTTAGCGAGGGCAATAGCGCGGTCGTACAATTCTATAGCTTCTAACGTTTTTCCCGAAATTCGAGCAATTTCTGCTTCTACCAAACAACACAAATGCAGAAAATTTTCCGGACAATTCTGTGCCCAAATGGCAAGTTGTTTTTGATAAGTCGAGATTTTTTCCCCATATTCTAATTTTTGACTATCTGTTGCACTGGAATAAAGTGATGTCATCAGTAGTGCATAAATAAATAAATGATGGGCATAAGGAAGCAGTCCTTGAGGTGCAACGTTAATAATTTCTGCATCAGCCTCCAGGCAACATTCTAAGGCTTCCTCTAATCGCTCTTCAATGAATAGAATTTGAGTTTTCAATATCTTATAAATGCAAATGACTTGCCAGTTTTTATGCTGGTTACATTTTTGCAAATATTCAGATTCTACTAACTCGGTTGTTGTTCCCATCAATTGCGAAAAGAGCATCTGACCGCCCATGAACAGGTCGATCGCCCACTGATTTTTGTATTTTTGAGTGAAGGCTAATGATTCGCTGATTTCTTTCTGTAGTTTTTCTAGGGGAATACCTTGATAAAAGCGGCAATACATATTATGACCAAAAGCATAAGCTGCATATTGCAAGTTGCTTGATTCTAAACCGACTCTATAAGATGAAAGATAATCTTCTGTTGCTACTTTGAGAGGATGAGACCAATGTCTGAGAGAACTACCAATCATCAAATAAGCAACACTCTCAGCAGATTTATTATTAAAGGTTTGAGTTAACTTGATAGTTGCATCTAGCAACTTATCTGTATTTTGATAATTATTCAGAGCATATCCTCGCAAACCACCAAAGGCAGGATAGATATATCCAACTTCTGGTGTATTTCCGTAGTTCAAGCATAGGTTAACTGCTTTGGCGCAAATGACAGACCATAATCTTTGATGAGAACGATAGGTTGGTGGTCCCAAAGTAATTAACAGCTTGATTGCCATTTTTTGTTCTGGTTGAGTCATTACAGGCAATTCAGTTAGGGAAGTAAATGGTAGATTTTTAAAGGTTTCTGTAGCGATCGCCAGTTCTACATTTATTACTTGTTCAAAATTGTCTTCGGGAAGGTCTACATTAATTAATGCCAGACCTCGGCGGCCTGCTTGAATAGCTTCTGGATATTTTGCTTGCAGGGTGTATTGGATAATTGACAGATTATATATTTCAGCTTTTTCCATAGGAGTATGAGCATTTTGCAATATGCGTTCTATCCACATTTCAGCGGTTTCGATGTTGCCATTCAAATATTCAACTTCTGCTCTTTCTTTATATAGAGAAAAGCTGAGTTGATAATTGTGTCGCCAGCAGTCATCGGGTAAAAGTTCGATTCCTACTTGGATGTAGCTCAAAGCTCCCGCATAAGCTGTGGAGGCTTTGGCTTTAGTTCCTGCACTTAAATTGAGTTTAGCTAGCTCCTCTCGTTGTAGTAGTTTGGTTATTAATGTTCGACCAATATTTAGATGGTTGACGATTTCAAAAATTCTCTCTTCCTGTTCGGTAGCTGATAATTTTTCCATAAGTAAGGTGCCAATTTCAAGATGTGTGGCTTGTTTTTTCTCTTCAGAAATCAATGAATAAGCTGCTTGTTGAACGCGATCGTGCAAAAAGCGATAGTTTACTGAAATTGTTTGGTGTTCTTTTTTTTCGTTCTGTATTCGGTGGAAAAATTTATAGTTCTGACTTTCGGGAATGATAAATCCTTCTTGCAGTCCTCGCCACAAATCTGTTGCTACTTGTTCCTGAGTGCTTTCGCATACTACTGCTAAAGTTCCTAAATCAAATTGGTTACCAATACAAGCTGCTAGTTTCAATACTGCTTGAGTTGCTGGTGGTAGTTTCTTTAACCGTCCTACCATAAATGTTACTACATCATCCGTCAGCACCAACTGCCATACCTCGGTCAAATCACACTGCCAGTATCCCGTTTCCACCTCGAAGGTGATATAACCATCCTCATGCAAACCTCGCAAAAATTGAGTTGTAAAAAATGGGTTTCCCTTAGTCTTTTGATACACTAACTCAGATAAAGGTACAGCAATTTCTACAGAACACAGCAATGTATCGGCAACTAAACGAGTGACATCCACCTCATCCAAAGGAGCCAGAGTTAGGGTATCAATCTTCGCACCCTGTTTACTAATTTCATCCAGAGTCAGCATCAATGGATGAGCAGGGAAAACCTCGTTATCGCGATAAGCTCCCAACACCAGCAAATAACCTGTTTCCGAATCGTCCATCAGTAATTTCAACAGGTTTAAGGAAGCCGAATCCGCCCACTGTAGATCGTCCAAAAAGATAACCAGGGGATGTTTTTTGGTAGCGAACACTTGCACAAACTTACCAAACAACAAGTTAAAGCGATTTTGCCCTGCATTGCCAGAAAGTTCGGGAACTGGAGGTTGTTTGCCAATAATCCGTTCGAGTTCCGGAATGACATCGATGATGACTTGTCCGCTTTCTCCGACAGCTTTGAGGATTTTTGCCCGCCAATTGGTTAAATCTGCATCCGACTCGCCGAGCAATTGCCCCATCAAATTTCGGAAAGCTTGCACGAAAGCGGAAAAGGGAATGTTGCGGTTAAACTGGTCAAATTTACCTTTGATAAAATAGCCGCGTTGCTTAACTATAGGTTTGTGAACCTCGTTGACAACGGCTGTTTTCCCAATCCCTGAAAATCCTGCCACCAGTAAAAGTTCTGAGTTGCCAGCTTTCTGTACGCCTTCCTGTCTCCCCTTTTCCCCATCTCCTTGACTAACTCGTTCAAATGCTGCTAATAATTGGGCAACTTCCCGTTCCCGTCCATAGAGTTTTTCTGGGATGAGGAAGCGATCGCAAATATCCTGCTCTCCCAACTTAAATTGGATAATATCTCCCCTAGTTTTCCACTGTGTCAAGCATTGCTCTAGATCGCGTTTTAAACCCAAAGCACTCTGATAACGTTCTTCTGGATTCTTTTTCATTAATCTAAGCACCACTGCCTTCAAGGCTTCCGGGATTTCCAACTGCTCGCTGCTCGCGGGAAACTCCACTTCTTGCGCAATGTGGCAATGTACTAATTCCATGGGATCGTTAGTTTCAAAAGGTAACTTCCCGGTTAAGAGTTCAAAAAATGTCACACCAAGGGAATAAAAATCTGTGCGATAGTCGATACCTCGGTTCATCCGTCCGGTTTGTTCTGGAGAGATGTAGGCAAGGGTTCCTTCGAGAACATTGGGATTGATAAATTGTTGTTGTTCTTTTGGCAGTAAACTGGAGATGCTGAAATCTATTAGTTTGACTTGGAAGCTTTCGGGGTGAATCAAGATGTTCCCTGGTTTGATGTCTTTGTGGATGATGCGTTTTTGATTGAGGTAATGTAGAGCTTCTGCTAGTTGGATAGCAACGATCAGAAATTTAGTGAGACTTCGGTCTGAGTACTGCCAGTAGTTAGGGAGAGAAATTGCTTCATTATCGGGCATAACCAAGGCATAACCATGACCATAATCTTCTAAGGCTAGGGGTTGCACCACCGCAGGGTGTTCTAAATGACGGGCGATCGCATATTGATTGCGGAACTGAACTAACTCATTAAAATTGGGATAGGGGTTCCGTAAAACTTTGATAATCACAGGTTGGCGTTTCATGTCGCGCAGGGAATAGTCAGTTGTATCAGTTTCTCTAATTGCTTTGTAGACAAGGGTGCGAGTTCCGATATAAATTTGGTCGGTTTGTTGATAATTAGTTAAGTTCAGCATAGTTTACGATAGGTAATTAGTTCAAGCTCTACAATTAACGAAGTCAGAAGTCAGAAGTTAACCCACCCCCGCCCCTCCCCAACCCACCCCCGCCCCAACCCACCCCCGCCCCTCCCAGGAGGGGAGCCAGGAGGGGAAGTGGGGAATTTAAGTCCTGCTCCAAAAATATTTCGCCTTAAAAGGCGGGGTGGCGCAACCCAATTATTTTGATAAATAAAAATTTAGTTATCACAGGGAAGCTAGGTTGAAGAAGGCAGAAGAGAAAAATGCTTATGGATAGCCTTCGACAAGCCACTTTGTGTGTATAAACCCCAAACAATTTGAAGCACCCTTGTTGATGGTGGGGTATTAAACTTGTTACAGAAAAGATAAATTATCTAAATTGTAACGTTTATTTGATTCTCTGTCAATAGTTTTGTGAAAGTGGAAGTGAAAGTGGAATGGGCATCTTGCCCGTTCCCTAAATAGTTGGGAGTAGGGGAGTGGGGGAGTGGGGGAGTAGGGGAGTGGGGGAGTGGGGGAGATTAAAGGCTTGAAGTATAGCAATGTGCGCTGGCATATTTACAAATTACCCGTTCCTGATATTTTCCTTTATTTGATTATCTGTCAATAGTTTTAGTTTTGTGGAATGGGCATCTTGCCCGTTCCCTAAATAGTTGGGAGTAGGGGAGTAGGGGAGTGGGGGAGTGGGGGGAGTGGAGGAGTAGGGGAGTAGGGGAGTGGGGGAGTGGGGGAGATTAAAGGCTTGAAGTATAGCAATGTGCGCTGGCATATTTACAAATTACAATAACTGTCCAATAGTTAAAAGCCTGAAATTATTCCTACGGAATGCTTGCGCAAACGGTTTTTTATTCCCCTCCTGGGAGGGGTTAGGGGTGGGTTGCCTTTTGCCTGTTGCCTGTTGCCTGCGCACAGGGCTATATATATAATATCAACGGCATTCCTAAAATCTGAAAAACTATGACTAACAAATTTAAGAGTTTTATTGCACTAGCAAAGCAGAGGTACAGAATAACACTTACTTCTGTTGAGCAACAGTTATTAAAGGCTATTGTTAAAGGAGAGGTAGCTGATTATCAAGTTAAATCCCCAGAACTTACTTTGCTGAAGGAACAGTTAGACTTAGAACTGTTAAAAGAACAGTTAAAACAGTTAGAGGATGTAGAAAAATTAGAAGATTTGGAAGGTTTAGACTTAGAAAAGTTAAAGGAGTTAGAAAAGTTAGAACATCCAGAACAGTTAAAACAGTTATTAGCAGCGATCGCTAAAGAAAAGGAATTTAATAATCCATCTACAGCAGAATCATGGGGAGAAAAGCGGATATTATCGGCTAAGTTTATTGAGTGGTTATGTACGGATGTGGAAGCTTTTAAATATTTTACTAATCATGGTTTACAGGTTTGTGGAGCTAAGATTTCGGGGAAATTAAATCTTGAGTTTGTTAAATTTGAAAGTTTATTGTGTTTCACAGAATGTGTTTTTACAGAAAAAGTTACTCTTAAGGGAGCGAAGGTAGAAGAAGTCAAGTTTGATGGTAGTCATGTTGTTGGTATTGATGCTGAATTGATTGAAGCGAGAGGCAGTTTATATCTGGAAAATGGCTTTCAGAGTAAGGGTGAGGTAAATCTATCTGGAGCTACTATTGGTGGTGTACTCTCTTGTATTAGGTGTCTTTTTTCTAATAAAGAAGGAACTGCGCTCTTTGCTGAAAGAATAAAAGTCAAAGGTTCTGTCTTTCTGAGAAATGGTTTTAAAGCTGAGGGTAGAGTCAGTCTATCAGGAGCTACTATTGGTGGTCAACTCTCTTGCAGTCAAGGTCATTTCTCTAATAAGGAAGGAACTGCGCTTTTTGCTGAAAGTATAGAAGTCAAAGCTGATGTCTTTCTGAGTGATGATTTTAAGGCTGAAGGTAGAGTCAGTCTATCAGGAGCTACTATTGGTGGTCAACTCTCTTGCAGTCAAGGTCATTTCTCTAATAAAGGAAAAGATGCACTTATTGCTAATAATATAGAAGTCAAAGGTTCTGTTTTTCTAAGTAATGATTTCAAGGCTGAGGGAGAAGTCAGCCTATCTGGAGCTACTATTGGCGGTCAACTCTCTTGCAGTGGAGGTCATTTCTCTAATAAGGAAGGAACTGCGCTTTTTGCTGCAAGTATAGAAGTCAAAGCTGATGTCTTTCTGAGTGATGATTTTAAGGCTGAAGGTAGAGTCAGTCTATCAGGAGCTACCATTGGTGGTATACTCAATTGTTTTAAATGCCATTTCTCTAATAAGGAAGGAACTGCGCTCTTTGCTGAGAGTATAGAAGTCAAAGATTCTGTTTTTCTGAGAAATGGTTTCAAGGCTGAGGGAGAAGTCAGTCTATCAGGAGCTACTATTGGTGGTCAACTCTCTTGCAGTCAAGGTCATTTCTCTAATAAAGGAGGAAATGCGCTCAATGCTGACAATATAGAAGTCAAAGATTCTGTTTTTCTGAGAAATGGTTTCAAGGCTGAGGGAGAAGTCAGTCTATCAGGAGCTACTATTGGTGGTCAACTTAATTGTAGTGGAGGTCATTTCTCTAATCCAGGAAAATATGCGCTCAATGCTCATAGCATAGAAGTTAAAGGTGATGTTTATCTCAGTAATGATTTCAAGGCTGAGGGTGCAGTAAGTCTATCTGGGGCTACTATTGGTGGTCAACTTTCTTGCAGTGGAGGTCATTTCTCTAATAAAGGAAAAGGTGCGCTTTTTGCTGCAAGTATAGAAGTTAAAGGTGATGTTTATCTCAGTAATGATTTCAAGGCTGAGGGTGCAGTAAGTCTATCTGGAGCTACTATTGGTGGTATACTCAATTGTTTTAAATGCCATTTCTCTAATCAAGAAGAATATGCGTTCTTTGCTCAACGTATAGAAGTTAAAGGTTCTGTCTTTCTGAGAAATGATTTCAAGACTGAGGGAGAAGTTAGTCTATCTGGAGCTACTATTGGCAGTCAACTTGATTGTAGTCAAGGTCATTTCTCCAATAAAGGAAAAAATGCACTCAATGCTGAGAATATAGAAGTCAAAGGTGATGTCTATCTCAGTAATGATTTCAAGGCTAAAGGTGAGGTAAACCTAGCTGGATCTACTATTGGTGGTATACTCTCTTGTCGTGGAGGTCATTTCTCTAATCCAGAAAAATACGCGCTCGATGCTCAGAATATAGAAGTAAAAACTAACATCAGTCTAACTAATGGCTTCAAAGCAGAAGGCAAAGTAGATTTAACAGCAGCAAATATTAAAGGAAATCTTGACTGCACCAATGGCAACTTTTCCAACGAAAAAGGAACTGTTTTATCTGCCGAAGGAATCAATGTTGACGGAGATATTTTATTAGACAAAGGAACTTTTGAAGGGAATATTTACTTAGTTAGTGCCAGAATTGACGACACATTAAGTATGGTCAAAATTAAACAAAAAAAAGTAACTTTCCCCCTATATCTACGCCTCCTAAATCCTTTCATTAAAAATATAAATAACAATCAAATTACATCACTACTTCAAAAAGAATATCAAAGAATAGAATCTCACTACATGAAAATAGACCTACAATTTGCCAGAATAGGTCGCCTCAAAGACGACGAACAAAGCTGGCCTCAAAAGAACAATATCAACCTTGATGGATTTATTTATCAGAAACTTGGAACAGACGATAATATTAAAGTTCTTAAAGATGCCAAAACCCGCCTCAAATGGCTGAGACTGCAACCAGAATTTTTCCCTCAAACATACGAACAACTAGCCGAAGTCTTAAAAAAAGAAGGCGATCCAGATGCCGCTACAGAAATATTAATCCATAAAGAAAGAGACATTAGACCAAAACTCAACAGATTAAGTAAATTTTGGAATTACTTTCTAGACATCACAATTGCCTATGGCTATAAACCCACAAAAGCCTTAGTTTGGAGTTCTATTTTTATATCCATTGGTTGGACTTCATTTGCTTTAGGCCATTACAATTGTTCCAACTCAATATCCAATAATAAATGCCTATTTTCACCAGCTTCAGAAATCAGTCCATATACCGAAGAAACTAACAATAAAACCATTGATATAGACTATCCAGAATTTAACCTCTGGTTATATTCATTAGACACATTCATCCCCATAGTTGACCTACATCAACAAACATATTGGCTGCCAAATTCTCAAAAAGGTAAAGAAATTCCATTAATATTATTCAAAGTAAAAGCAGGTCGCTTATTAAGATGGTACTTATGGGTTCACATAATCTTTGGTTGGATATTAACATCCCTCTGGGTAGCAGGTTTCAGTGGTTTAGTTCGTGGTTAGGGAAAAAGGCAGCTATGCTGGAGGCAGAAGGCAGAAGGGAATATTGGTTCAAGGCCAGAAGTTTTTTTTATAACTGATTATCCGAACATGATATTATCTATTGTCCAATAGTTATTGCTGTGCTGAGAAAGCGTTGGCGGAGGATGGTGGCGGCAGCTATATCGCTGTGTTTGGCGATTATTAATATTCTATTTATCTATTGTCCAATAGTTATTGCTGTGCTGAGAAAGCGTTGGCGGAGGATGGTGGCGACAGCTATATCGCTGTGTTTCGGGATTATATCAAATCCGTTTAATTCGGTATAAAAAAATATTCCATCTTCACCCAGAGCGGAAAGAATTCTGACTTCTCTTCCCTTCTAAATTCTGAATTCTGGATTGCAGAATTGCTGTTTGCGGAGCATTCCGTAGGAAATTCTGATTCACTATCTTACAGCGCTTTTCATATGAGTGAACCACAATATTCTTTTTAGCTAGGGAGTAGGGAGTAGGGAGTAGGGAGTAGGGAGTAGAAAAATACTTTTGGGTTGCCCACACTAACTGTAGTCTATCCATGTGAAAAGCGCTATATTACACCGATGCTACCGGATTTGATATTATTAATATTCTATTTATCTATTGTCCAATGGATAATATCATGTCCGGTAGCATCGGAGCGTGTATAAAATTAAGGTGACACTCTTGAGAAAACCTTCTGCCTCCTGCCTCCTGCCTCCTGCCTTCCTTCCGCCAAACCCTAATTATTCAACCGGACATGATATTACCCGTTCCCTAACTTTTGCACAAACGATTTTTAATTTATGATTAAAAGTCTCCATCCCCCTGTCTCCGTGTCTCCGTATCTCTGTATCTCCGCGTCTCCGTGTCTCCGCGTCTCCACGTCCCCGTGTCTCCGCGTCTCCGTGTCTCCGCGTCTCCACGCCCCCGTGTCTCCCTGTCTCCCTGTCTCCGTGTCTCCCTGTCTCTGCGTCTCCGCATCCCCGCGCCCCCCTGTCTCCGTGTCTCCCTGTCTCCCTGTCTCCGTGTCTCCGCGCCCCCCTGTCTCCGTGTCTCCTTAAAGAGGGGGAGCATAAATGTACCTGATATTTATGAGAAATGCTGTATATAGTATCAACTGCATTCCTAAAATCTGAAAAACTATGACTGACAAATTTAAGAATTTTGTTGCACTAGCAAAGCAGAGGTACAGAATAACACTTACTTCTGTTGAGCAACAGTTATTAAAGGCTATTGTTAAAGGAGAAGTAGCTGATTATCAAGTTAAATCCCCAGAACTTACTTTGCTGAAGGAACAGTTAGATTTAGAACTGTTAAAAGGGTTAGAGGATGTAGAAAAATTAGAAGATTTGGAAGATTTAGACTTAGAAAAGTTAAAAGAGTTAGAAAAGTTAGAACACCCAGAACAGTTAAAACAGTTATTAGCAGCGATCGTTAAAGAAAAGGAAATTAATAATCCAGCTATAGCAGAATCATGGGGAGAAAAGCGGATATTATCGGCTAAGTTTATTGAGTGGTTATGTACGGATGTGGAAGCTTTTAAATATTTTACTAATCATGGTTTACAGGTTTGTGGAGCTAAGATTTCGGGGAAATTAAATCTTGAGTTTGTTAAATTTGAAATTTTATTGTATTTCACAGAATGTGTTTTTGTAGAAAAGATTATTCTGAAGGGAGCGAAGGTAAAAGAAGTCAAGTTTAATGGTAGTCATGTTGTTGGTATTGATGCTGAGTTAATTGAAGTTAGGGGCAGTTTATATCTGGAAAATGGCTTTCAGAGTAAGGGTGAGGTAAAGTTATCTGGAGCTATTATTGGTGGTATACTCTCTTGCATTAGGTGTCTTTTTTCTAATAAAGAAGGAGATGCGCTCAATGCTGAAAGAATAAAAGTCAAAGGTTCTGTCTTTCTGAGAAATGGTTTTAAAGCTGAGGGTAGAGTCAGTCTATCTGGATCTACTATTGGTAGTCAACTTTCTTTTAGTCAGAGTTATTTATCTAATAAAAAAGGAACTGCGCTCAAGGCTGAGAATATAGAAGTCAAAGGTTCTGTCTTCCTGGGTGATGGCTTCAAGGCTGAGGGTAGAGTCAGTCTATCTGGAGCTACTATTGGTGGTGTACTCTCTTGTATTAAAGGTCATTTCTCTAATCCAGAAGGAACTGCACTCTTTGCTCAAGGTATAGAAGTCAAAGGTGCTGTATTTCTGAGAAATGATTTCAAGGCTGAGGGTGAAGTCAGTCTATCTGGAGCTACCATTGGTGGTCAACTTAATTGTAGTCAAGGTTATTTCTCTAATCCAGAAGGAACTGCACTCTTTGCTCAAGCTATAGAAGTCAAAGGTTCTATCTTTCTGAGAAATGATTTCAAGGCTGAGGGTATAGTCAGTCTATTAGAAGCTACTATTGGAGGTGAACTTAATTGTAATCAAGGTCATTTCTCTAATAAAAAAGAAACTGCACTCAATGCCAATAATATAGAAGTCAAAGGTGCTGTCTTCCTGAGTGATGGCTTCAAGGCTGAGGGTAAAGTCAGTCTATCTGGAGCTACCATTGGTGGTCAACTTAATTGTAGTCAAGGTTATTTCTCTAATCCAGGAGAGTATGCGCTGTTTGCTCAAGCTATAGAAGTCAAAGGTTCTATCTTTCTGAGAAATGATTTCAAGGCTGAGGGTGAGGTAAGTCTATTAGAAGCTACTATTGGAGGTGAACTTAATTGTAATCAAGGTCATTTCTCTAATAAAGAAGAGACTGCACTCAATGCCAATAATATAGAAGTCAAAGGTGATGTCTTTCTGAGCTACCACTTCAAGGCTGAGGGTAGAGTCAGTCTATCTGGAGCTACCATTGGTGGTCAACTTAATTGTAGTCAAGGTTATTTCTCTAATCCAGGAGAGTATGCGTTGTTGGCTCAAGCTATAGAAGTCAAAGCTGATGTCATTCTGAGCTACCACTTCAAGGCTGAGGGTATAGTAAGTCTATTAGAAGCTACTATTGCTGGTCAACTTTATTGTAGTCAAGGTTATTTCTCTAATAAAGAAGGAACTGCGCTCAATGCTGACAATATAGAAGTCAAAGGTGATGTCTTTCTAGGGTATGGCTTTAAGGCTGAGGGTAGAGTCAGTCTATCTGAAGCTACTATTGGTGGTGAACTTTATTGTAGTCAATGTCATTTCTCTAATAAAGGAAAATATGCACTCAATGCTCAGAATATAGAAGTTAAAACTAATGTCTTTCTGGGGTATGGCTTCAAGGCTGAGGGTGAGGTAAGTCTATCTGGAGCTACTATTGGTGGTAAACTTAATTGTAGTCAATGTCATTTTTCTAATCCAGGAGAGTATGCCCTCGATGCTGAGAATATAGAAGTCAAAGCTGATGTCATTCTGAGCTACCACTTCAAGGCTGAGGGTGAGGTAAGTCTATCTGGAGCTACTATTGGTGGTAAACTAGATTGTAATCAAGGTCATTTCTCTAATCCAGAAAAAAATGCCCTCGATGCTGAGAATATAGAAGTTAAAACTAATGTCTTTCTGGGGTATGGCTTCAAGGCTGAGGGTGAGGTAAGTCTATCTGGAGCTACTATTGGTGGTAAACTTAATTGTAATCAAGGTCATTTCTCTAATCCAGAAAAAAATGCCCTCGATGCTCATAATATAGAAGTTAAAACTAATGTCTTTCTGGGGTATGGCTTTAAGGCTGAGGGTGAGGTAAGTCTATCTGGAGCTACTATTGGGGGTAAACTTAATTGTAATCAAGGTCATTTCTCTAATCCAGAAAAAAATGCCCTCGATGCTCAGAATATAGAAGTTAAAACTAATATCAGTCTAACTAATGGCTTCAAAGCTGAGGGTGAAGTAGATTTAACAGCAGCAAATATCAAAGGAAATCTTGACTGCACTAATGGCAACTTTTCCAACGAAAAAGGTAATGTTTTATCTGCCGAAGGAATCAATGTTGACGGAGATATTTTATTAGATAAAGGAACTTTTGAAGGAAATATTCACTTAGTTAGTGCCAGAGTAGACGACACATTAAGTATGGTCAAAATTAAACAAAAAAAAGTAACTTTTCCCCTATATCTACGTCTCCTACATCCTTTCATTAAAAATATAAAAAATAATACAATTGCATCACTACTTCAAGAAGAATATCAAAGAATAGAATCTCACTATATGAAAATAGACCTACAATTTGCCAGAATAGGTCGCCTCAGAGACGACGAACAAAGCTGGCCTCAAAAAAACAATCTCAACCTTGATGGTTTCATTTATCAGAAACTTGGAACAGACGATAATATTAAAGTTCTTAAAGATGCAAAAACCCGCCTCAAATGGCTGAGACTGCAACCAGACTTTTTTCCTCAAACCTATGAACAACTAGCCGAAGTATTAAAAAAAGAAGGCGATCCAGATGCCGCTACAGAAATATTAATCCATAAAGAAAGAGATATTAGACCAAAACTCAACAGATTAAGTAAATTTTGGAATTACTTTTTAGATATCACAATTGTCTATGGCTATAAACCTACAAGAGCTTTGCTTTTGAGTAGTATTTTTATATTCACTGGTTTTTATTTATTTAGTACAGGTTATGAGAATTGTTTAAATTCAATATCCAATAATAAATGCCTATTTTCACCAGCTTCAGAAATTAGTCCATATACTGAAGAAACTAACAATAAAACCATTGATATAGACTATCCAGAATTTAACTTCTGGTTATATTCATTAGACACATTTATCCCCATAGTTGACCTACATCAACAAACATATTGGCTGCCAAATTCTCAAAAAGGTCAAGAAATTCCATTAATATTATTCAAAGTAAAAGCAGGTCGCTTATTAAGATGGTATTTATGGGTTCACATAATCTTTGGTTGGATATTAACATCCCTTTGGGTAGCAGGTTTCAGTGGTTTAGTTCGTGGTTAGGGAAAAAGGCAGCTATGCTGGAGGCAGAAGGCAGGAGGCAGGAGGCAGAAGCTACAGCATATTTCGGGCAAATGAGGTACAGATTAAATGATGAAAATCATGTAGCGTGGGCATCTTGCCTGCGTTTAGGCATCTTGCCCGCTTCGGGGTGTACCTCATAACAACGGGAAGCGCTGTATATCAGGTTGCATTAATTAGGGTTTGCTGAAAAAGGCTGTGTTTCGCGATTATTGATATTTTATTTATCTATTGTCCAACAGTTATTGCTCTGCCGATTCGCGATTATTGATATTCTTTTATCTATTGTTCAATAGTTATTACTGTGAACAGAAAGCGATCGCTGTGTTTGGCGATTATTACTATTGATCTATTGTCCAATAGTTATTACTGTGAACAGAAAGCGATCGCTGTGTTTCAGGATTTTCGGCTTCAGTAGTTAGCCCTGTAAGGGCAAATGCCATTCGCCCCTACTATGATCTACTGAAATGAAAAACGCTGTAATTAACCACAATACAAAAAGACAGTATAGATAATCTAGTCATCTTTAGATGACTTAAGCTATTAGTCAAGGATTTCAATCCTTGGCTTGGGGAGGTTGGCGAGCCATCAGGTATAAAGTTGTGTGGCTTTGTTATCCGCCAATCCGCCAAGAAATAAATTTCTTGGCTCACAGCAGAAGTCATCTAAAGATGACTAAAGATAGCTGATTTATTATGGCTAATTAAAATGAAGGCAGAAGGCAGAAGTGACAGCATATTTCAGGCAAATGAGGTCCAGATTAAATGATGAAAATATTGTAGTGCGGGCATCTTGCCCGCTTCGGGGTGTACCTCATGGGCAACGGGAAGCGTTGTATATTAGGTCGCATTAATTAACCATAATACAAAAAGACGGTGATAGATAACCTAGTCATCTTTAGATGACTTAAGCTATCAGCCAAGGATTTCAATCCTTGGCTTTTAAAGGGTTTCAGGCTGTAGAAATGTCCTAACCTTAATGCGTAGCGCTATATCATTAATACTCCCATCTCCCCATCCCCCCATCCTCCCATCCCCCCATCTCCCCATCCCCCCATCTCCCCATCCCCCCATCTCCCCAAACTACCCCTCAGAACTAATCAACTCCCGATACACTCCCTCTTCCTCCAACATTTCCTCATGAGTGCCGCGCTGCACCACCTCGCCATATTCCAAAACAATAATCTCATCACAATCACGAATAGTACTCAAGCGATGCGCCACAATAATACAACTACACCCCCGACTCTGCAAATTATCAACAATTATTTTCTCTGTTTCCGCATCCAAAGCACTCGTTGCCTCATCCATTACTAATATTGTGGGATTATTTACCAAAGCACGAGCAATTTCTAACCTCTGTCTTTGACCCCCACTTAAGTTTCCACCTCCCTCCAATAACTCACCATCATATCCACCAGGAATAGCCATCACTGCTTCATGGATAACAGCATCCTGACAAGCTTTCATCAGTTGAGTCGTTGATATTGTCGGGTTCCACAAAGTTAAATTATCCCGCACCGTGCCACCAAATAAAAATATTTCTTGTTCCACCATCGACAGAGAATTAGTTAATACTGTAGGCGAAATATCCTCTCTGGGAACACCATCAAACAAAATTTCTCCCTCCCACGGTTGATACAAACCACAAATTAATTTAGCGATCGTCGATTTTCCTGAACCACTGCCACCAACTAATGCTATCTTTTGCCCTGGTTGCAACGACAAATTCAAATCTATGACTAAAGGTGGATCTACCTGTGAATAGCCAAATGTAATATTCCTCAATTCTACATAACCCTTGAGTTTTGAATCTTCAAATACTTGCTCAGTCTCCCCCCTTCCAAAGGGGGGATGGTGAGTTTACCCTTCCCACACTCCCCACACTTCCCCCCCTTCCCACCCTTCCCACCCTTCCCACACTCCCCACACTCCCCACACTCCCCACACTCCCCACACTTCCCACACTTCCCACACTCCCCACACTCCCCCACTCCCCACACTCCCCACACTCCCCCACTCCCCTACTCCCTACCTCCCCCCCACGGGTAAGGTGATGATGAATTCACTTCCTTCTCCTAGTGTTGAATTAACTTGAATTATACCACCATGTTTTTCTACCACAATTTGACGAACGATCGCCAATCCTAAACCTGTCCCTTTTCCTATTTCTTTAGTCGTAAATAGATGCTCAAAAATCTTGGCTTTCACTTCCTCTGACATTCCCTTACCATTATCAGCGATCGTAATTTTCACCTGTTCATCTACCAGTTGCGTCTTAATAGTAATTCGATTAGGATTGGTTTTAATCTCAGCAAAATCTCGTCCTTGATTAGATTCATCCAAAGCATCAATAGCATTAGCGAGAATATTCATAAATACCTGATTTAATTGCCCCGGAAAACAATTAATAGCTGGCAGATTTTCGTAGTCTGTGACAACTTCAATGGCCGGACGATGTTGGTTAGCTTTGAGGCGATGGCGTAAAATTAGGATGGTGCTCTCAATCCCTTGATGTAAGTTAAATTTCTGTTTTTGATTATTATCGGCACGGGAGAAAGTACTGAGACTTTTGCTAATTGATTTAATGCGATTGCCTGCATCTTTCATAGATCTGACTAATTTGGGTAAATCTTCTCGTACATATTCTAGCTCGAACTCTTCTAGTTCTTTCTGAACTTCCTTCCCCGGATGGGGAAATTTATTTTCGTAGAGAGCGATCGCCCCCAACAGATCCTTGCTGTAATCTTCGACAGTACTAATATTACCCACAATGGAACCCAGAGGATTATTAATCTCATGGGCAACCCCTGCTACTAAATTGCCCAATGCTGACATTTTTTCACTTTGCACGATTTGTAACTGTGCTTGTTGCAATTCCTGAAGAGCTTGTTCGAGTGCTTGAGATTTTTGCTTGATGGCAGTTTCAGACCGTTTGCGACAGGTGATGTCTCGAAAATACCAAATTCGTCCCCAATATTCTCCATCAGATGAGTTGACTGGAGATGATGTCCTTTGGATAACTCTGTTATCTTTAAGATGGAGTTCGCAGTGGCTGGATTCATTGATATGTTCGTATAGATACAAAACTCTATTTAAAAAAGCATCTGGTTCTACCGTTTGATTCATTGAATAAGCAAGCATCGAAGGATAGTCGCCAACATTTTGTAATTCTGGTGGAATTTTCCATATATCTAGAAATCGCTGATTATAATAATTAATTTCGTAGTTATGACTGACTACTAAAATTCCATCTAAAGAAGATTCCCGCTGTGCTTCTAGGAAAGCTTTATTTTGCCGTAATTCCATTTCTGCTTGTTTAACTTCGTTGAACAGGCGAGCATTGTAGACCTCCGTAGCTTTTTTTTCAGCTTGAATTTGATGGCATTCAATGGCGATTCGAGCTAGATAGGTTGCTACTTCTATCAGTTTGCGGTCGTGGGGAGTCAGACTACTAGGTTGAGTTTGATACATTGCCAAAGTAGCTAATACTTGTCCCTCTGCACCTAAAATTGGAGTGGATGTACAAGACCGCAAACCGTAGTCTAGAGCCACACGATAGTCTGCCCACAGGGGGTCGGTAGCAATATCTTCAACCATTACAGAGGCTTTGTAATAAGCAGCTGTACCGCAGGAACCTACATTTGGACCTATTTTAATTCCATCTACTAAAGTGTTGTAGGCATTTGGGAGACTAGGAGCCGCAGCATTTCGCAATCGTCCTTCAGCATCAAGAAATAAAAAAGAACAGTAAGCTGGATGGTGAGATTGTTCTTCAATATACAGTGCAGTTTCTTCTAACACTTTGTTTAAAGGCAATTCTTGAGTAATCAATTCCAAAATTCGTTTTTGACCATTGGAGAGGGCAATAATTTCTGCTAACTCTTGAGATTTTTGCTGGGCATTTTGGAGCGAGCATTCCAGTTCTGTAGCAAAATCCTTGACTTCTTGATAAAGATGAGAATTTTGAATGGATATAGCTGCTTGGGTACAAAGGAAGTTAAGCATGAGAATACGATCGCTCGTAAAGAGCTTACTGGTAAATTGATTCTCCAAATACAGTATACCAATCAATTTTACCTGATTAATCAGAGGTAAACACAAGACACTGTTTGGTTGTTGTTGGTTCAAATATTCATCAACTATGGGCAAATTGGTTTTACTATCATTAATGACTACCATTGCTTGGCTATTTTTGACATACCGAATTAGATGAATGGGCAAGTTAGTATTGGCATCCAGAGAATCTGCACAAATCTCAGTCACATTCGATGTTGCAGTAGCGACAATCTGCCATACACCCTTAGAATTAGGTAATACTAAGGCACAGCGATCGCCACCAGAGTTTTGCAAAATAATTTGAGTGAGTTGACGCAATAGATCGTGAAAATCAATGGTGCTGGAGATGCTTTGAGCAGCTTTGAGGAGCGCAGCAAAATCTAGAGTTGTATTGATGCTTGTACCGGATGAATTGGTTTTCATTGAGGTATAGCTTGAATTATTAGCATTACAGATGCTTGCTAGAGTTTCTAGTACATTCAAGGGTTGGGTGTTGCACTGGAGAATAGGGCGCAGTAAATTGGGATAACGATATTCTAGATCGGCAGTTTTAGCTTTAGCTCCCCATTTGGCATAGCAATAGTATGCTTCCTGCATATATCCAGCCGCAACTTTTTCTTTCCCCCAATTCAGATAGAATTTAGCAGCTAGTTCGTTCGCTAGAGCTTCCTCTTGGATATAACTATTTTCTTTTGCTCCGGCGATCGCGCGGTCATAGAGGTCAATTGCTTCCAACTTACAGTCCATGACTCGACAACGCTCCGCTTCAACTAATTGATATTGATGCAATACATTCATTGGGGCATGATCGGCCCAAACCTGCATTTGCTTCTGATTTTCCACCACTTTTTCTAAGAATTCTGCTTGTTTTTCCTCTGAAATAGTGTGACAGACAGCTAATCTGACCAAAGAATTGTAAAAGTGACTTTGCCGAAAAATTAACTGACCTAGACCTGCATATAAATATTTTTCTGACATATAAATATAGTCAAATATTTGACTGGGACTGTCAAAAAAACAATAGGATTGAAGTTTAATAACTGCAATATTTAGTAATGAAATAGCATCCTTATTTTTCAGATGAATTGATAACATTTGATCCTCATTATAGGTTGTATAAACAAAGTGATGATTCTCTTCTTTTTGTCCTAATAAATTCAATATAGACTTTAAATATATATTATTATAAACTACAAATCTATTTTGATTTATTTTTTTTAAAGTAAGTGTTGATGTTTGAAGTTGTTGTTTTAAATCTGATAAATTTGCCCCCAAAAAATATGAATAATAACCATGAAAATATAATGAAAAAGATGCGAATTCTAAATCCCCTGACTCTAAAGCAATAGAATAAGTTTCTAAAAAGGGGTCAAGTGATTCTTTAGTATGCTCTTTCCAGTGTCGAACATTGCCGTTGAAAGTTTCAATAACCTTAGCTGCCACTTCTTTAGTATAAAATTTTTCTAATAGATTAATGCTTAGTTTGCCAAACTGGTAACCAGAATCAATATCTTTTGTGATAGTACACAAAATAAACCCATAGATTACATAAGCAAAAGAAGATAAAGGAGCATTGCCATATTGATTAGATAATTCAATTTGTTTCAAAGGCATGAGCAAAAATAAATTTGGGTTACTTTGATAGGCAAGTGTCATTACGCTTGACAAAATTAGCATGATGGAAAGCTGTTCTTCTTTCTGCATTATTGGCAAGTCAATTATACATTCAATTGGTTTGTTTGCCAGTAGTTCTTTAGTTTTTTCTAATGCCTCTTCTACATATTTGTCATCAGGATTATCGGGAAATTCTACTCCTAGTTCTTTTAAGAAAACTAATGCAGTCTCTACCGCTTTCGTAGCATTGCCTTGTGCGCCATGAGTTTGAATTTTAGCATCAATTGTTTTTACTCGTTCTAGAGGTGTTTGAGATTGCTGTGAAACAACTTCAAAGAAGTAATCAAATTGTTCAAATTGACCACTTAGGTAGGCTGTTTCTGTGGCAGATTCATAAAGTGATAAGCTTAGATTATATTGACTTTGCCAACAGGAATTAGACAATAAGCTAATACCTGTTGTGAAATAATTAAATGCTGCCCCATAAGCTGTTGCCAACTTAGCCTTACGCCCTGCTTCACAATTGAGTTGTGCCAGTTCAGTTCGTTCTTTGGGACAGGTAATTAGGGATTTTCCAACATTGAGATGATTGACAATATCGAAAAGTTTTTCTTCCCGCGTAGTTGGTGACGCATTTTGCAGAAGAAGTTGCCCAATTTGCAGATGAGTAATTTGTTTTCTATCTTCAGGAATCAGAGAATAAGCTGCTTGCTGAACGCGATCGTGGAGGAATTTATAATTGACAGTTTGTGACTCTTGTTCCGCCTCCTGAATTGACTGTCCTAGATAAAATTTATAAATTTCACTTTGGGGCAAAATTAATCCTGACTGTAATGCTTTCCATAGAGATGTTGCTACCTCTGTTTGTAACTGCTCAGAAACGATCGCCAAGGTATTTAAATCAAACTGATTGCCAATACAGGCAGCTAATTTGAGAATATTTTGCGTACTTACTGGCAATTTCTGTAACTGCAACCCCATAAATTCTACCACGTCATCCGTCAACGCTGCTTCTCTTACTCGGACAATATCGCACTGCCAATACCCTGCTTGCAGATCGAAGGTAATCAGTTTTTCTTGATGTAATGCGTTGAGAAACTGCGTCGCAAAAAATGAATTTCCCTGAGTTTTCTGAATTACCAACTCCGTCAATGGTTGCGCCAATAAAACTGCACAATTTAGGGTATCCGCTACCAAATGATTGAGACTATCTTTACTTAAAGGTTGTAGCGTAAGTGTATTAATCGTTGCTCCAGCTTTCTCCACTGCATCCAAAGTCAGTATCAACGGATGCGCAGCAAATACTTCATTATCCCGGTAAGCACCAATGAGTAGCAGATAACCCATTTCTGAGTCTGACATCAGCAGTTGCATGAGGTTCAATGATGCTGAATCTGCCCACTGAAGATCGTCTAAAAATATCGCTAAGGGATGTTCGGGTTTCGTAAATAATCGAATGAATTTTTGGAATAGCAAATTAAACCGATTCTGGGCGGCATTTCCTGATAATTCTGTGGCGGGAGGTTGCACTCCAATAATCCGTTCTAACTCGGGAATGACATCAATAATGACTTGTCCATTATCACCAACTACATTAAGAATCTGCGTTTTCCAAGTTTGTAACTGGGCATCACTTTCACTAAGTAACTGCCCTATTAAATCTCGGAAAGCTTGGACAAAAGCAAAAAAGGGAATGTTGCGATTAAATTGGTCAAATTTACCTTTAATGAAATAACCACGCTTTCGGACAATTGGTTTGTGAACTTCGTTGATAACTACTGTTTTACCAATGCCAGAGAAACCTGCGACGAGCATCATTTCTGCTCTTCCCTTGCTAAGGAGGGACTGGGGGGGATTACTGACTCTTTCAAATGCTGCTAATAAAGTTTTAACTTCATTTTCTCGTCCGTACAGTTTTTCAGGAATAGTAAAGCGATCGCACAAATCCCTTTGAGCAATAGGGAAACTCTTAATACTGCCTGTTTCTTGTAGTTGAGTCAAACAAGTTTCTAAATCAAATTTTAATCCCAAAGCACTTTGATAGCGGTCTTCTGCATTCTTCGCCATCAATTTCTGGACAATTTCTGCGATAACTGGGGAAATTTCTGGATTGATTTGATTAACTAATTTTGGCTGTTTGACTAGATGACAATGTATCAATTCCATGGGTTCTTCTGACTGAAATGGTAGTTCTCCTGTCAGTAATTCATAAAATGTTATGCCCAAGGAATAGAAATCTGTCCGAGAGTCAATGCCTCGATTCATTCGACCAGTTTGTTCAGGAGAAATATAAGCTAGGGTTCCTTCTAATACGTTAGGATTAAATAGGGTTTGAGTTTCTCTTGGTAATAGAGAAGCAATGCTAAAGTCGATTAATTTAACTTGTTTAGTTTTAGGGTTAATTAAAATATTGGCTGGTTTGATATCTTTATGAATAATTCGTTCGCGGTAGAGAATATGTAAGGCATTGCACAGAGCGATCGCTATTTCTAAAAAATCTTCTAAATAGCTTCTATCTTTCTGTTGAATCCATTCTTTTAGAGAAATTGCCCCAAAATCTTCCATCACCAAGATATAGCTATTATGATAGGGTTCTAGGCTATAGGTTTTAATTATTTCAGAGTAGTTGAGATTTCTGGCAATGGTATACTGATTGCGAAATTGTACTAACTCGCTGAAGGTGGGATACTCATTTTTCATTAGTTTGATGACCGCAGGTAATTGGTCATTAGTACAGACTACCTGATAAACTAAAGTGCGAGTTCCATCATAAATTGTTTGTCTAATTTGATAGTTAAGAATTTTCTGCTTGGGATTAAGATAATTGTTTTGGGTGGGGTTATTCATGGCTATTTTGGTTTGAGATTTGATGAGTCTGAAGGCCATGGGAAAGTTCACTTTTCCTTAATTGGTAAAGTAATGATAAATTCTGTTCCTTCTCCCCATTTAGAGTTAACTTTAATTATACCACCATGTTTTTCTACAACAATTTGACGAGCGATCGCTAACCCTAATCCTGTTCCTTTGTCTATTCCTTTAGTCGTAAATAGATGTTCAAAAATCTTGGCTTTTACTTCTTCAGACATTCCTTTGCCATTATCAGCGATCGTAATTTGCACCTGTTCATCTACCAATTGTGTCTTAATGGTAATTCGATGAGGAGCGGCTTGAATTTCTGTATCTCTTCCCCCTTCAGATTCATCTAAAGCATCAATGGCATTAGCTAGAATATTCATAAACACCTGATTGAGTTGCCCAGGAAAACAAGTAATTTCCGGAATATTGCCGTAGTCGGTAAAAATTTCAATGGCGGAACGATTTTTGTTACCTTTGAGGCGATGGCGTAAAATTAGGATGGTACTATTAATGCCTTCATGCAAGTTAAAAGGTCTTTTTGTATCGCTATCAGCGCGGGAGAAAATGCGAAGACTTTTGCTAATTGATTTAATGCGATCGCTAGCATCTTTCATGGAATTGACTAACTTGGGCAAATCTTCTCGTATATAGTCTAGGTCGCTCGCTTCGAGTTCCTCTTCAATTTCCGCACCAGGTTGAGGAAATTTATCGCGATAGAGATCTATTATACCGAATAGATTGTTAATGTAATCTTGTGTGAAACTGACATTGCCGACAATGGAACCAATAGGATTATTAATTTCATGGGCTACCCCAGCCACTAATTGTCCCAGTGCCGAGAGTTTTTCCTGTTGTACCAATTGCACTTGAGCTTTTTGCAGCGCCTGAGTGCGTTCATTGACCTGTTGTTCTAAAGTATCTGTCAGTCGCTTCAATCGCCAGTGGACTTTGACGCGAGCTAAAACTTCCGCTTCTTCAAAGGGTTTGGTGATGTAATCGACTGCACCTAATGACAAACCTTTGACTTTGCTTTCAGTATCAGCTAGAGCCGTCATAAAAATGACTGGAATTCCTTTAGTTGCTTGATTTGCCTGAAGACGACTACAGGTTTCAAAACCATCTATTTTCGGCATCTCAATGTCCAGCAATATCAGGTCTGGATGGTGGCGTTGCACTTGGGATAGAGCATCTTCACCATCAGCTGCCATGCGTACTTTATAGCCCTCAGCTTTCAAGGCTTTTGACAACACAGACAAATTAGTGGAGTTGTCATCCACAATCAAAATAAATGGTTGGGTTGGATTTGGCATTGGTTTCTGTTCCTGATTAAACTAGGTAAGGCTTGCTGATTAAATATCAAAGCATTGATATCATGTCCGGTTGAATAATTAGACTTTGGTGGAAGGAAGGCAGGAGGCAGGAGGCAGGAGGCATAAGGTTTTCTAAGGAAGGCAGGAGGCAGGAGGCAGGAGGCATAAGGTTTTCTAAGGAAGGCAGGAGGCAGGAGGCAGGAGGCATAAGGTTTTCTAAGGAAGGCAGGAGGCAGGAGGCAGGAGGCATAAGGTTTTCTAAGGTAGACTGACACAGCTAAAACTGTGCACTCTTATTTTTATTTCTAGGTGTCTTTATCTCCCCTACTCCCCTACTCCCCCACTCCCCCACTCCCCTACTCCCCCACTCCCCCACTCCCCTACTCCCCTACTCCCTAATGCACCATTTAAGGTGTGTCAGTCCCCTAGGTAGCGTTGGATAAATGCCCGCAGTTGTTTGATTTCGCAAGCTTCTGCCAGGCGGGTCAATTCTTGGCTAAAGGCAGTAGTATTAGTATCCTGAAGTTGTTCAGCGATTTCGATGATGCCATCAAGTTCTCCATCTTGAGCTAATTCCCAGATTTGCTGCAATATTTCTGTTTCAGGTGGCTGAATTTCACTGACAACAACCTGAAGATTCTGTTTTTCAGTGTTATTGGTGTCATAAATCCAATCTAATTGCAGATATTTTTGCAGGAGTTCTAGTAAAGTTTCAGCTTGCACTGGTTTGGGTAAGAAATCATTCCCCCCGGCATCTAGGCTTTTGTGGCGATCAATATCAAAAACACTGGCGGAAGAGACGAGAACAGTTTGGTTTTGCAGTTGGGGATGGGATACCCCTTCGGAGTCAGTTCCTGAACGCAACTTATGTAAAAAATCAAACCCATTCATTACAGGCATGGATAAATCAGTAATAATTAAATCCGGCGATGTTTTCAGTACCTGTTCGATACCCTCTTTTCCATTGTTAGCTTCGATAATTTCAAAGCCGATGGGTTCAAGAAGATTAATTAATACGGAACGATTTTCCCAACGATCATCAATGATCAAGATTTTGCGTTTTTCGCCTTCGTAACCCTGAATTACGCCTTGTTGCATGACTCTCAAAGTGTCTGCCCAATTTTCCACTTCAGGCAGTTCTACTTCCCAACAGAAGGTGCTACCTTCACCTAAAACACTTTGAACCTGGATTTCACTTTGCATCAACGCCACAATTTGATTGGTAATCGTTAGTCCGAGTCCTGTGCCTTCTGCTTGCTTTTTACTATCACCAACTTGCTCAAAAGGCAAGAAGATTTTTTCAATTTGTTCTGGAGTCATCCCCACCCCAGTATCTTCTATCTGAAAGCGAATTTTATCTTTTTTTTGCGGGTTTAATACCCCACCGTCTACACGGTGCTCAAAATTGTTTGGGGAAGTAATCCCCATGCAATTTTCCCTCTCTTGGTCAGCATTCCCTCTCTTGGTCGGCGTTCCCTTGCGACTGGCGTCGTCGCGGGGTCCGACCGCTTGCGCCTGGCGGCGACGCGGGGTCTGACCGCTCCTGACTCCTGACTCCTGACTCCTGGCTCCTTCTTGAACCCCGATGGATTCAACCTGAAAAGTCACGCTACCGCGATCAGTAAATTTAATGGCATTGCCCAGAAGGTTGATCAAAACCTGACGCAAACGTTTTTCATCAACCCAAACACCCGTAGGTAATTGAGAGCTGACTTGAAAATTAAAGGTAATCCCTTTTTGTTCAGCACGAATGCGGATGATTTCGACAACACTTTCCAACAAGGAAGGCAGATGAATAGCTGTAGGATGCAGTTCCAATTTTCGGGCTTCGATTTTGGCGAGGTCCAATATATCGTTAATTAGGTTCAGCAAGTGATAACCTGATTGGTAGATAATATCGATGCCGTTTTGCCCTTTTTGGGTGAGAGGTTCGCTGCGTTTTAATATTTGGGCGTAGCCAAGAACACCATTGAGTGGAGTGCGTAACTCGTGACTCATGTTGGCAAGGAATTCACTTTTGGCTTGGTTGGCCCTGTCAGCATTTTCTTTTGCTTGCTGAAGTTCCAAACTGGCTTCCTGAATTTCCTGAAATTTATCTTGCAGAACACTGGCCATGAGTTGAAAATTACTAGACAGAGTTTCAATTTCAGTAATTGAACTGCCTGGAATTTGTAGAGATTGATGTTCTGTGAGTTTATCCGGTAAATTGCTGGTGAGATTTGCAAGTTGCAGTAAAGGTTTGACTAGACTGCTACTAATGGGTTTTGCTAAAAGAGGTGCCAGGATAGCGATCGCTATCAGAATAGCGAAGCTTTTGGTATAAAATCCCTCAAGTTTGACCAAATGGGAAGCAACCGGTGTTTCAACCGCCACTATCCATGGAAGAACACCATCAATAGCGCTCTTGTAGACATAAAATGACTTTTTCCACAGTATGACTTTAGCCTTGTTGGGAATATTCGGCACCCAAAGGTGGCTATTTTGATCGAGCCGATGAATTTCACCATTCCGGTCTCGATCGAAGGGTTTCCCTACTTTCAGCTCTTCGCGAGTGCTAGTAATAACCCGGTCTTGTTGGTCTAGTAAACTCACTAGCTGAGTTGATTTAGACTGACTGGATAGCCATCTTTTTTTCAGGGTACTTACATCAATTTCTGCAACAAATTGACCCATTAGGTTGTCATCTTGCCAAATTGGTATACTTTGAAAGATTGTCGGCGAATCGGATATCATCATCACCTCAGAGAGCATTGGTTGTTTTGCTGTGAATAAAGCCTGAAGTGTTAAACTGTTTAGTTGAGTAACATTTTGATTGGCGTTTTTGACTATAGTTGAATTGAGAATCTGCCCATCTGTGTTTATAATGTAAAGATTGCGGCAATCAGGAACGGTTTGTTGAGCAATTTGAATTATTTCCTGGAGCTGGGAACGGTTTGAACTATTCCGGAACGGATAGCTATCTTGAATATTGGATGCGAGTGCTTGCAACTTTTCCAGGTTGTGCTCATACCAGTTCTGTAGATCGGAACTGACATTTTTGCTGGTGTCTTCTAGGCGAACTAAAACGTTTTTCTCTTGAGTAGAGGTAGCATCTTGACAGTTCCAAATGGTCAGTAATATTGCTGGTAGCAAGACAAAAGCCACTAGCAAATTAAGGAGAGTCTGCTCAAAGGCATGAGTTTTAATCTTCTTGACACTAAACCATTGAGCAATGGGTGTGTGAGTCAGAATCAGACTGGCAATTAAGGCATTGCAAATTTGATTGAGTGGATTTTTCAAAGAAATGAATAAAATACTTTGAGGGGGAATTTTCGCGACAAAGATATATAGAAACCAGAGGAGTGGAAATCCGATAATTCCCCAATAAAAAACATCGAGGAGTAATAAGTTGCTGTTACGCCGTCGCAGTCCCCAACCGACAAAAATTGCTTCCAGGGTGTAGAGAATAAAGGCAGAGGGGTGGTGCCACAGCAAAATTGTATAGGAGCTGGAAATCGCGGCAGCGATAGTGCCCCAAGTAAACCCGTACAGTCTGACTACCAGCATGGTGAAAATACTGCCAAATAGCCAGTCTATATGGGGAATTATGGGGATTTTGAAGTAATTCCCCAGATACCCTGCCAACAGCAGGCAGAGCAAAACAATTGTCGTTTTTAACCGATGTTGGGACTGATTTTTGTTTCTTTGTGAGTTCCATGATTCTGAAATGTTTGCTGTCATTTTTTCCTTGATTAGTATTAAAATTTAGTATTAAAATAGAGTTAGAGTGAATTTTGCTAGTGCCGCTACGGGAAAGTCAAAAGTCAAAAGTCAAAAGTCAAAAGTCAAAAGCATTGATTGGTAAGGCTTTTAGGATTTTGTAATATCATGTCCGGATAATAGCGTGATAAAAAAACCTTTTCTCTTCTCACCTTTTCTTTCCTTCTGCCTCCTGCTATCCTAGATAACTAAAGCCTCCTGCCTCCTGCCTTACCTCCTCCAAAGTGTAAGTATTCAACCGGACATGATATAACTGGTTAGTTATTTCTGCTTTAGACTTAGTTCCAGTTATTCTTTCATATTTTTATATTGTATTATTTAAAATAAAGAGTTTTTTATCTTTTCCCTTATGGGTTTAATACCCATACAATCTTCCCTTCTGCCTTCTGCCTTCTGCCTCCAGCATAGCTGCCTTCTTCAAGAGTTTAAGGAAATTGTTTATATCATGTCCGGATAATAGCGTGATAAAAAACCTTTTCCCTTCTAACCTTTTCTTTCCTTCTGCCTCCTGCCTCCAGCATAGCTGCCTTACCTCCTCCAAAGTGTAATATCATGTCCGGTTGAACAGTTATAAATAAACGATGAAGGAGTCAGGAGTCAGGAGTCAGGAGTCAGTAGGGAAGAAAGAAGAAGAAGGAGAAAGTTTTTTTTATCACGCTATTATCCGGACATGATATAAGTATTCAACCGGACATGATATAATACCCATACAATCTTCCCTTCTGCCTTCTGCCTCCAGCATAGCTGCCTTCTTCAAGAGTTTAAGGAAATTGTTTACTGCAGGGGAAGAACGATTGTAAATTTTGTTCCTTTTCCAGGAGTTGAGGCCACATCAAGATTTCCTCCATGTTTCTGTTCAATAATTTGACGGGCGATCGCCAACCCTAAACCTGTTCCTTTCCCTACTGCTTTAGTTGTAAATAAATGGTCAAATATCTTGGCTCGAATTTCTTCATTCATCCCCTCACCATTATCAGCAATAGAAATTTTAACTCCTTGATTTTCTACTGAAGTTGTAATTGTAATTTGATTATTATTGGCCTCAATTTCTGCAAAACTTAAACCTATATTAAATTCGTCTAATGCATCAATAGCATTGGCTATAATGTTCATAAAAACCTGATTTAATTGACCGGGAAAACAATCAATTTTTGGTAAATCTCCATAATTTATAATTACTTCAATAGCAGGACGTTTTTCGTTAGCCTTGAGGCGATGTTTGAGAATTAAAATTGTACTATCAATACCTTCATGAATATTAAAAGGTACTTTATAATCTCGATCTGCACGAGAAAAAGTACGCAGAGAAGTACTAATATTTTTTAGCCTCTCGCAGGCTATAGTCATAGAATCAATTATTTTAGGTAAGTCTTCTAAACTATAATCCAAATCTATTTCTTCCGCATGGTTAACAATTTCATCGCTCTTGTTGGTCAAACTTTCTTGATATAGTTGTAAATGTTCAATAATATCTGCAATAGTAGGTTTAACTTGTTCGAGACTAGCAGAAATAAAGCCTAAAGGATTATTCATTTCATGACCTACTCCTGCCACTAAATTACCCAGTGCCGACATTTTTTCACTCTGGATAATCTGTAATTGAGCTTGTTGTAAATCATTCAATGCTTGCGCCAATGCTTGTGATTTTTGCTGTAAGGCAAGTTCAGCTTGTTTGCGTTCAGTAATATCTCGCATCACAACAACCGCACCGACTTTATTGTTCCAAGGATCGAAGATTGCTTGGCCACTTGCTAACAAAATTCTTTTAGCACCCTGCTTCGGCACAATTACCATTTCTGCATTTTCGACTATTTCTCCTTGCCAAGCACGAAACAGAGGAATTTCTGCAGTTGACAGGAGAGTTTGACCATCAGGTTGATAGAGAGCGAAGTGTTCTGCCCATTCTTCTGGCGGTAATGATTTTACTGGTAAGCCATGAAAATCACGAGTTGCTTGATTAAATAATATTAATTTACCACTAGCATCACAGACAACAATTCCATCTGTAATATTTTCAACGATCACATTTAAAAACTCTCGCTCTTTAGCTAGAGATGTTTCAGCTTTTTGAAGTTCTCGTAATGCGGTTTGTTGTTCGGTAATATCTCGTAGAATTGTTAAGCCATGCAATTTACCTTTATACATAAAAGGTACTGCTTTGACTTCAACATCAAAAAAACTACCATCTTTACGTCTACCAATTGCCTGAGTATAAAATTCTTTGCCTGCTCTTAAAGCTGTTAAATAGTTATCGAATAGATAAATATAATTTGGGTGTATAAAATCTGCTGGTGTTGTTTGGAACCATTCTTCTTGATCGTAACCATGCATCTGATAAATAGTTGGATTAGCTGCCACTAATTTTCCTGTTTCTAAATCGCAAATTGATAACCCATCATTAACGCTTTCAAAGATACTGCGATATTCTTCTTCCTTTTGAGCAATTTCTCTAGTTTTTTCTTGCTGTTGAGCGTAGAGTTTAGCATTTTCTAAAGATATGGCTGCTTGAGCAGAAAGTAAGTTAATTACTTGCAAACGTTCAGATGTAAAGACTCCAGAAGTTAAGTTATTTTCTAAATATAAAATCCCCACTAAATTTTCCTGATGAACCATAGGAATACAAAGCACGCTCTGGGGTTGATTTTTGAGCATATATTCTCCTATTAAACCGGGAATATTTGTTTGACAATTATTGATGAGAACTGTTTGTTGAGTATTTTTGACGTAATGGATAATTTTGATGGGAATATCTGGAGAATTATCTAATAATTGTGAAGCAAGAGTTGTTTGTATTTCCTGTTGAGAAACTAAAGTAATTGCTTTGACTTGCCAAGTACGATCTTGAGGCAGCATCAGCACAGCTTTTTTTGCACCAGAGTTTTCAATGATAATACGAGTCAGACTGGCAATGAGTTGCTCTAATTCCAGAGAAGAGGAAATAGCTTGAGCAGCTTTAAGTACAGAAGTAAAATCCAGAATATCGGAAATCTTATTGCTGCTAGTGCTATTAGTATAAGTTGATGATAACATCTGATTCAAACCAATAGTTTCTGTTGGCTTTAACTGGTGGCGTTGTTGTTGTAGGATGGGTTGGAGTAATTGGGGGTAAAGTTTTTCTAGCTCATCAGTTTTGGCTTTTGCTCCCCACCGAGCATAACAATAATATGCTTCTTGCATATAGCCTGCAGCCACTCTTTCTTTACTCCAATCTAAGTAAAATTTCGCGGCAAGTTCATTAGCGAGTGCTTCTTCTTGAATGTATTCGTTTTCTTTAGCTCCAGAAATAGCTTTGTCATATAGCTCAAGAGCTTTTGTTTTTTGTCCTAATACTCGGCATTTTTCCGCCTCCACCAAATCGACCTTATGTTGATAATTCATCGGAGCATAAGAAGCCCAGTTTTGCTGCATTTGAGCTTGATTCTGTTCTACTTGCTCGAATAGTTCTGCTGTTTCCTCTGATGATGAACTCAAAATGGCTAAAGCAGTCAAAGAATCATAGAAATAAAAAGCAGGTTCACCAACAGAACCCGTGCCTACTTCAAAATAAGGTTTAATCTCAACCGCATAATTTTGAGCTGACTCAATTTCGCCAAACAGGTAGCACAACATCAACTTCGATAAATAGAAGAAATACAACCCATATAAATCATTTGCTTCAAGCATTTGGGGCAATAATTCCGCTTCTTGAAGTGCTTCTCCAGATAATTTAGTCGGATGCTCTGCAGCACCCATCAAATTCAACGTAGACTGCCAATAAAGTCGGCAGTAATTAGCCGATGTCAATTGATTGAATTGCACCAAAGCCTTGCAGAAGGTGGACATTTCCTGTTGCAAGGTGGGCAGCAGTTCATTACACCAAAAAGAATCCAGGCAAAAAATGTGAGCCGTATATCCAGCAAACTCTACATTTCCAATCTCTAGGGCAGTGTCATAACCTTCTCGCGTAACAGGCAGCATTGTTCGCATATGGAATTTGCGGTGCAAAATACATGAACCTACCGCAGTTGCTACTTCTGGTTGAATAGCTTTGGCATTCAGCTTAGAAATAACCTGGAGTGCTAACTGACCAAACTTGACTCCAATATCAACATTGTGAAAGAGCTTGCAACAGATCAAGCCATAACAAGAATAACTGTATGCTGAAGCAGGTGTATTTCCGTATGCAATGGATAGCTTAATTGTGGTGCAAACCAATAAGGGAAACAGAGAGGGAGTAGAAAGATAAACAGCAGGCATAATACCGTTAGCAATCTGCACGATGGCTATTTGTTTGGCATCAGTCATCTCAGGCAGTTCTGCCAAGTCTTCAATATTTCGATCGCCAATTTGTCGCTCTATCTCGGCGATCGCCTGTTGAATATCGTCTTCGGTAGGGGTTTCCGGAAAGGTAACTCCCAATTTTTGTAAGAATTGTCGGGCAATAGCAACCGCTTGTGTCAGTTTATTCTGGGAAGCACTAGCTTGAATTTTAATTCGGTAAACATTCACTCGATCTAGTAAAGAGTGTGCCTGAGTAATTACCGTTTTAATAAACTTTTCCATTGCCTCAAAGTCACTACGAAGAAAAGCCAGTTCAGCCGCCAAGTTATGAAATGCTAAACTGACTTCATATTGCTGTTGCCAAGCTTTTTCTGTGAGTAAAGATAAACCTGTTTCAGCATATTCACTACCTGCTTGATAGGCAGTGACACTTCTTGCTTTGCGACAGGCAATTAGGTTGAGTTGGGCTAATTCTTCTCGCTCTGTTTGTTGGGTAATTAAAGAAGTTCCGTAATTTAATTGATTTACCAACTCAAAAATACGGTCAACTCTTGCTTCTGGGGAAATTTGTTGTAAAAGCAGTTGTCCTATGTTATAATGAGTCCTCTGTTTATGCTCATCAGGAATTAGGGAATAAGCCGCTTGCTGTACTCGATCGTGTAAGAATTTATATTTAGCTAATTGTTTACTGGTATTTTCATTTCCCACTGCCAAGCGATCGCTCTTTTCTCCCTGATAAAACTTATAAACTTCACTAATAGGCAAAATTAAACCTTCTTGTAAAGCTTTCCACAAATAAGTTGCCGTTTCTACCTCTGAGTTTTCCGAAACAATTGCTAAAGTTCCTAAATCAAACTGATTACCAATACAAGCTGTTAATTTTAGAGTCTTCTGGGTTGCCAATGGTAATTTCTCTAACTGCAACGCCATAAATTCTACAACGTCATCTGTAAGTGCTTGCTGAGTCACTTGGGTAATTTCACATTCCCAACAACCTAAATCAAAGTTAAATTTAATCAGTTCTTCTTGATGCAATGCTTTGAGAAATTGCGTGGTAAAAAATGGATTTCCTTCAGTCTTTTGATACACCAATTTAGACAGTGGTAGGGCTAATTTTTCTGTACATTTTAGTGTATCAGCTACTAACTTATTTATTTGTATTTGATTCAGCGGTGCTAAAGTAATTGTGTTGATTGTTGAGCCGATTTTTTCAATTTCATTCAAAGTCAATATTAGTGGATGTGCTGGATTAACTTCGTTATCCCTATATGCTCCGATTAAAAATAGATACTGTGTCTCAGTCATTAATAACTCAATTAATTTTAATGATGCTTGATCTGCCCATTGTAAATCATCTAAAAATATCACTAATGGATGTTCGGCACTGGTAAAAACTTGAGTAAATTTTTGGAATAATAAGTTAAATCTATTTTGAGCTGCTGTTCCTGATAATTCTGGTACTGGTGGTTGTTCGCCAATAATTTTTTCTAATTCGGGAATAACTTCAATAATTACCTGTCCGTTTTCTCCCACTGCTGATAATATTTGATTTTTCCATTGTTGAATCTGAGCCTTGGTTTCTGTTAATAATTGCCCGATTAAATATCGGAAGGCTTGTACAAATGCACTGAAGGGAATATTTCGTTGAAATTGGTCAAATTTGCCTTTAATAAAATAACCCCGCCGCTTCACAATGGGTTTATGAACTTCATTAACAACCGCTGTTTTACCTATGCCGGAAAAACCAGCTACTAACATCATTTCTGCCCCCCCCTTACTAAGGGATTCTTCTCCCCCCTTATTAAAGGGGGTATGGGGGGAATTACTGACTCTTTCAAATGCTTGAAGCAGGGTATCTATTTCAGTTTCTCGTCCATAAAGTTTGTCAGGAATAATAAAGCGATCGCTCACATCCCGTCGGCCAATTTCAAAGTCTTTGATCTGACCTGTTTCTTGAAGTTGAGTTACACAATTTTCTAAATCATATTTTAATCCTAATGTACTTTGATAGCGGTCTTCGGCATTTTTGGCCATTAATTTAGCCACAATTTCTGATAATACAGATGGAATTTCTGAATTAATTTCATTGACTAATGGCGGTGTTTTGGCAATATGACAATGTAGTAATTCCATGGGTTCGTTGGATTGAAAAGGTAATGATCCTGTTAATAATTCATAAAAAGTTACTCCTAAATAATAAAAGTCTGTACGATAGTCAATGCCTCGATTCATTCGGCCTGTTTGTTCTGGGGAAATATAAGCAAGTGTTCCTTCTAATACATTAGGATTGATTAATGTTTGAGTCTCTTTTGGTAATAAAGATGCTATACTAAAATCAATTAATTTAATTTCTTTGGTCTGGGGATTAATTAAAATATTACTCGGTTTAATATCTTTATGAATAATTCCCTCGCGATACAGGAATTCTAAGGCATTACACAGAGTAATTCCTACTTCTAAGAGCTCCATTAAAGATATTTTTTTTTCCTTTTTTACCGCCCATTCTTGAAGAGAAATACCGCCAAAATCTTCCATCACCAAGGCATAACCATTTTGATAAATTTCTAGGCTATAAGTTTGGATAATTAGAGGTGAGTCGAGATTTTTTGTAATAGTATATTGATTGCGAAATTGCACCAGTTCATTGAAATTAGGATAAGGATTTTTGAGCAGTTTGATAACTACAGGTAATTGGTTATTCTGGCCATACCCTCGATAAACTAGAGTTCTAGAACCATTGTAGAGTTCTTGGCTGATGTGATATGATGGAAGATTTACTCTGCTGCTAACCATACTGCTAAACCCCACTGATTTCTAAATTTATGGTTTAAAAATTTTTGAATTGGTTTACTACATCATAGCAAAAGCGATCGCAGTTAATATTTTGCCTAGCAATAGTTTCGTGGAATGGGCATCTTGCCCGTTGGAGATATTGATGATTTTAATAGTTTAATAGTTTTGTGGAATGGGCATCTTGCCCGTTGGAGATATTGATGATTTTAATAGTTTAATAGTTTTGTGGAATGGGCATCTTGCCCGTTGGAGATATTGATGATTTTAATAGTTTAATAACTTTGTGGAATGGGTATCTTGCCCGTTGGAGATATTGATGATTTTAATAGTTTAATAGTTTTGTGGAATGGGCATCTTGCCCGTTGGAGATATTGATGATTTTATATCATGTCCGGTTGAACAGTTATAAATAAACACTCAGAATTCAGAATTCAGAATTCAGAATTCAGGAGGGAAGAAAGAAGAAAAGAAGGAGAAAGTTTTTTATCACTAATTATCCGGACATGATA
>NZ_JAAHHG010000040.1 GCF_010692555.1 Okeania sp. SIO3B5
TTTGATACTCAGGGGAAAAGTATTAGCATTTTGAGGCAAAAACAGCCAAAAACCTTGCACTTTTTAAAGGCCAAAAAAGGCTGAAAGCAATATCAGTCAATGCGCGTGATATTTAATCAGCAAGCCCTAATTAATAAAGCTTTTATCGTAAACTAAAAGGAATAGCTGATAGCTGATAGCTGATGGCTGTTTGCGCAGCATTCCGGAGGAAATGCTTACCTCCTTGAAATCTTATTCTATGCAGCTTCATTTCAATTTGATATAAAGTCTATATTCATTAAAACCACCTTATGAGAAAAAAATAAAATTCATTATCGTACTTTTATTCATTAATTCTTTCTGCCTACTTTGTACGGACTTTGGATGCAACCTCCCTGCCTAGAGATACTAATAAATTACCGAATAATTAATAATTAATAGTTAATAATTACATAATTCTGCTTTCAAGCCTCCCCCTTTTAAAGTGAAAAAGCGGTTGAGGGATGGCGAAGTCCCCTCGCAATATCCAATCAACCAAGAGAAGAAATAATATTCCCTTATATTCAATCCTCTCGGTTTTAACCAGAGGTAATTATCAATTATCCATTATCAATTAATGAAACATGGATTTTATAACTTTTACGGAAAGCGATCGCTCTTTTTTGTAGTTCAGACTAATTTGCTGAAATTAAGTAAAAATTTTTGGTCAAATTATCTCAATACTCAATCAATATCAGAGCCAAGAATATGAAGAGAAAAAATGTAAAATTCTGCCAATTTAGTCAAATAAAATTATTACTAGGCTTGTTTCCTTTATTAATGTTAATAGCCTGTGGTAGTCAACCAAAAAATGCCAGACAAGAAGCCAAAGTAGAACAAATTTCATCAGCGCCACCTGCATCTAAACTACCAACTCCAGCAACTTTAAATACAACTCCTCAAAACTCAATATCTTCTCAAGTCAGAGAAGGTGCTACTAGAGGAGGAGGTGCTAGAGGGCGTCAAAAATCAGCAGATATGGCTCTAACACAAATTGCTCCCTATTCAAATTCACAGTTTGAAACAGATTCTACAGTAGAATTAGAATCCTCAAATACAGAAGAATACAACCTCATTAATGACAACCCTTTTAAAATAGTAAAAAATAACCCCCTCTCAACATTTTCCATTGATGTAGATACAGCATCTTATAGTAATTTACGTCGCTTTATTAATGAAAATCGGCTACCACCAAAAGATGCTGTGAGAATCGAGGAATTAATAAATTACTTTACTTACGACTATCCTCAACCAGAAGCTAATCAACCCTTTTCTATTACTACAGAAATTTCTGATTCTCCTTGGAATTCCCAACATAAATTAGTTCATGTTGGCATTCAAGGCAAAGATATAGTTACAGAAAATTTACCTCCTAGTAACCTGGTATTTTTGTTAGATGTTTCTGGTTCAATGAATACCCCTAATAAACTACCCTTAATCAAATCAGCTTTTCAATTATTGGTAGATGAACTAACAGAAAAGGATACTGTCTCAATAGTTGTTTATGCTGGAGCAGCAGGAGTAGTTTTACCACCAACTAAAGGCAGCGAAAAAGATAAAATTCTCACAGCAATTAATAATCTCGAAGCTGGAGGTTCCACTGCTGGAGGTGAAGGAATTAAACTTGCTTATGATTTAGCTAAAAGGTTTTATCAATCTTCAGGAAATAATCGAGTTATTCTGGCAACCGATGGAGATTTTAATGTGGGAGTTTCTAGCGATGCTGAATTGGTAAGAATGATTGAAAATTATCGGGATGAAGGAATTTTTCTCACGGTACTTGGTTTTGGTACGGGTAATTTTAAAGATGCAAAAATGGAACAATTGGCTAATCAGGGAAATGGCAATTATGCTTATATTGATAATCTTTTGGAAGCGAAAAAAGTGTTAGTGACTGAGATGGGAGGAACTCTACTAACTATTGCTAAAGATGTGAAAATTCAAGTGGAGTTTAATCCGGCAAAAGTACAAGCTTATCGTTTAATTGGTTATGAAAATCGACTATTACGTTCTCAAGATTTTAATGATGATACAAAGGATGCGGGAGAGTTAGGTGCAGGACATTCGGTTACGGCACTTTATGAAATTATTCCTGTGGGAGTAGAAAGTAATGTGAAATTGCCAGAAGTTGATGAGTTGAGATATCAAGATAATCGAGTTGAGGAAGCGGCTTATAATAGTGATGAATTAATGTTGGTAAAGTTGCGTTATAAGGAGCCAAAGGGTACAACTTCTGAGTTGATAAAACAGCCAGTTGTTGATAAGGGAGTGAGTTTAAATGATGCTTCAAATGATTTTAAGTTTGCTGCTGCTGTTGCTCAGTATGGGATGATTTTGCGAGAATCTGAATATAAAGGTGATGCTAGTTTTAATGAAGTGTTGAAATTGGCAAATGAATCGAAGGGTTTAGATTTAGAAGGTTATCGGAGTGAGTTTATTAATATGGTTGAAAGTAGTCAGAAATTGATGGAGAAAAAGTAGATGACTGGAATTTAGGCAAAATTTTGCCCATTTTAGATTAGTATACACCAAAATTTGCGACTTTTATCCCGCTACTCTCTGAAAAAGAGAGTGCGGGATTTTTGATTAGGCTGTTAATTCAAGAACTTATTTATTTGTTCTTTTTCATTACTGGAAGAGATACCTCCACTAATTTGGCGATCGCTGTAATTAGAACAGCTGTTGCCAAGATAATATCCCCTAGACTATCACTGTTAGACAAATCAGGTTTTACCTGAATGTTTTCTGTTGCATTAGAGGGCTGCGTAATCACTACTCTTTTCTTGTTCATCATTTTACATTCAATTAATTTTTCTATTTTTATTGTCGCTGGTAATTATAGGTAGTTGAATTGTTTAGTTATTTCCTAGTAATTGTTTAGTTATTTCCTAGTAATTGTTTTATGTTCAATTTACAAGCGATTAAGTAATTAACTTTAACTATATTAAAATCTATAAAAAAAGCCGAAAAAGCTACAATAAGATTAGAAATATTTTCAGAAGTAAAACTTGTAGAAATAACTCAATTATCTTGCAGTACAATCAACTAATTTTTTACTAAAAATCCTGGAATACTTATTATGTAAAGGTTTTGTTGTGATAGCTTTGTGTTTTGTGATTGTCTTATGGTTGCCTTATTATTGTTTTACGCTCAACTTAGCTTTCCTAGAGTAGTGACCACAAAATAGGAAAAACCATAGTTAAACTTAATAGTGAGCTGCTGCGATTCGTTATAAACTACCAAAAAATAACTTTTGAGCATCCCTTAAGATTTATTTTTATAGATACCTTTTATGGCCAATGAATGTAAGCAAAGATAAAAAATCTTCGAGTAAAAAACGGGCAACTGCTACAGCAAATGATGAGTTAATTGAAAGAGCCAAAAGAGCTATGCTAATATTTGGGATATCTTCGCGAAAAAAACTTCAAGACAGAATCATAGCTAATACAGAAATTGCAATAGGTCTCAGTACAATAGATAAATTTTTTAATCAAAAGCCTATTAAACTAGATAAATTTAACATATGTAAGACACTTAAATTAGTAAACTACGAATCAGCAATACAAGAATTAGCAATACAAGAAGAAGGTAGAAAGCGGGTTTATGCTACAGCAGAAGAAACAGCCAAATTTGCAATTAGTGGTGCGATTGATAGAAAATTGATAGAAGAGTTCAAATCTATTGTTGAAGTTTTGCAAAAATTAACTGGTGACAACTTTTTTTTTCTAATAATAGAAGGGGAAAATACGGAAGAAACACCATAATTAGCTTAGATTAAGGTTACTCTCAAAACGTAATTGGTCTAGCTATGAGCAACACAAGCCAAGATAAAAAATCTACCAGTAAAAAACGGCCAACTGCTACAGCAAAAGATGAATTGCTCGAAAGAGCCAGAAAAGCTATGCTAAGATTTGGAATATCTTCGCAAAAAAAACTTCAAGACAATATCGCAGCTAATACAGAAATTGCAATAGGTCTGAGTACAATAAGTAAGTTTTTTAATCAAAAGCCTATTCTACTAAGTAGATTTAGTATCATATGTAAGACACTTGAATTAGTAAACTATGAATTAGAAATACAAGAAGGAGAAGAAGCAGAAAAAGGAGAACAAGAAGAACAAAAGGGAGAGAAAGAACAAGAAAAATTTGACGATAGAATTAACTATAGAATTATTGGTATTCCAGAAAAAACAGGAGAGGAAAAGCAAGAAAAAAATAAACAAGGAATGACCTTTAAAGAGAATACCACTGTTGATGAAAAGCTTATAAAAAAATTAAAAGATTTTATTAAATTTTTGCGGCGTAATTATACTGGTGATGCTATTCTAATAGATATTAGAGTAGGCAGTATTAAATTAATTATAAAAAGTGGTTCTCAATCAGGACTAGAAAAAATAGAAGAACTTTTTCAATCAGGGGAATTAAATAAGAAAATTTCTGAAGAAAATCTAGATATGACTGTTGTAGATGTCAGTTTTAGGGGTACTAAACTTTTTGGCAAGCCACAATTAGCTGTTACCATTCCTGGGAATTATAGTCAAGCTGGTATAGATACTTTAAAATACGAACTTATAGACACTTCAGCCAACAATATATTTAAGCAAATATCACCAGGACAAATGCTTTTACTTTTATTATTATTTTCCTTCTTGGCAATGCCTCTTATTTTAGAAGGAATTTTTCCAATAATCTTTAACGATCCACCTAAAATAGAAAATAAAAAATGAACACGATTTATGTATCAATTGCCTTTTAAATAAATCAGGCGATCGCTAATCCTAGCATCAAATTTTTGCTTGAGGTTCTCGCACTAAATCACCTTCCCAACTACCACAAGTTTTTTCAAAAAAATCAGGAGACCATTGTCGTTTTTCTTTCACAAAAGCCTCTCTTTCCTGATATTCTGGTTGAGGTTCTCGCACTAAAGGTTCACCCCTCCAACCTCCAATAACCTCTTCAAAAAATCCCGGTTGCCATCCTTCATATTTCGGCTTAATTTCCACTTCAGTTTCTAAAGCTTGCTCCAAAATTTCTGTGATTTCTTCTTCCAAACTACGATTATTTTTGGCAGCTAAATCTTTTAATCTATCTATTAAATAAGGCTTGAGTTTTTCTAAAATAATCTGAGTCATTTTTCTTGACATTTACATCAGTAATTAACTTATCTTATCATTTTATTATTTATCCTCAAATTTTTCTACCACTTAACAGCACAATCGGAAAAACAACTCGCTTTTATAAGATTTATAATTATCTCGGCGATCGCTCTAATACATAACTCTTTAACCTCAAACCTCACACCTCCGCATCGATACCCATAGCTCTTAACATTTCTGCCAACTTTTCAGCTCTTTGACGTTCTTGTGCCAATAATAATTCTTTTGTTTCCAACCTTTCCCCACTTGTAGTTAACAAATTACCCTCACTATCCCACCAACGTAACCAAGGTAGTTCCATATTTTGATAACTACCAGACCAAATACCTAACTCTACTCCTAAGTCTAAAATTGGATAATGACCCCGCTCATTTGCCTCTATTAATTCAAACTTAGCTACCAATTCATCTCCATGTATCAATTGATATACTTCTAATCTTGGTTTTTGAACTTCATAAATAGCATAATAAGCTGGTCGAATTACCCTTTCATAAACCCAGAATTTACCAGGTGTTTGTGTGGATTCATTTTCCCCTCGAATAAGAGGTGTTTTATCTCTTTCTTCCGAACCATCTCCCAACACAAATTCTATAACAATTGATGGTAAAATAGCTTCTCTCCAAAAAAAATAAGAACGACGAATTTCACCATCTAATGTGGGTAGAATATGAGGAAAATAACACCAATCTGGAGCAATAGCACCTCGTTCTAAAGGTTCCACAATTCGCCAATAAATTCCTAAACTTTGACCTATACAATATTGTTTTTCCGGATGAATTTTATCTAGTACAGGTTGAATCGAATCTGTTAATAAACTGCTTTGGGGATACTGAAAACTATTTACAAAAGTACCGTCTGATTCTGGTAAATGAGTATGGTCAGGTATAAATATTTTCGGAGGTGGATTGTTACTGAAAATGCTGTCTGATTCTGGTAATTGAGTATGGTCTGGTAGAGACATTTTCATATTAGGTGGATTATTACTGCTAGTCATTTTACCCCTTAATAATTAACTTGAATTTAGCAATTAAAACCGATCATCTTTTCATTATAATTCTGATTTTAATCTGGCGACTAATCCTCTGTAAAAAATCGTCAATTTATATAAAAACTCACTCCTCCGGATCTATACCCATTGCTCTTAACTTTTCTGCTAACTTTTCAGCCCTTTGACTTTCTTGTGCCAACCTTTCTTCACTTGTAAATAACAAATTACCTTCACTATCCCACCAACGTAACCAAGGTAGTTCCACATTATAATAACTACCAGACCAAATACCTAACTCTACTCCTAAGTCTGAAATTGGATAATGACCCCGCTCATTTGCCTTTACTAATTCATACTTCTTTCCTTCCAATTTATACACTTCTACTCTTGATTTTTCAACTTCATAAATAGCATAAAATTTTGGTTTAATTTTCTTTTCATAAACCCAGAATTTACCAGGTTTTTTTGTGGCTCCATTTTCCCCTCGAATTGGAGGTTTTTTATCTCTTTCTTCCGAACCATCTCCCGACACAAATTCTATGGCAATTAATGGTGGAACAACTTCTTTCCATAACACATAGGAACGACGAAATTTACCATTTAATGTAGGTGGAACATTAGGAACATAAAACCAATCTGGAGAAACAGCACCTCGTTCTAAAGGTTCTGTCACTCGCCAATAAATTCCTGAATCTTGACCAATACAATATTGTTGGTCTGGATGAATTTTTTCTAGTACAGGCCGAATAGAATCTGTTAATAAAATACTTTGGGGATGCTCCTGAAAATTCTTCACAAAAGTGCCGTCTGATTCTGGTAATTGATTATGGTCTGGTAGAGATATTTTGATGTTAGGTGGATTGGTACTAAAAGTGCCGTCTGACTCTGGTAATTGAGTATGATCTGGTAGAGATATTTTGATATTAGATGGATTTTTATTGATAGTCATTTTTTTAACAAAGTCTGAGTCATTTTTCTTTAAATCTACATTAATTAATAAACTTATCTTATCATTTTATTATTTACCAAAAAATTGTGCTTGAAAGCCTCATATTTTAAGGGGATAAAAAGAAAATTTTTCCTTTGAGTCAATCCTATCCGTTTTAAAGGAGAGGTAATTATTAATTATTAATTATTAATTATTAATTTTCAAAACCTACCTTCAGGTTGCTTCACTGACTCGCTAGTACGTTCTCTGAATTGTTGTTTTGAAATTACAGATTGATGAGATGATGAGTTTGAATAACTTGTATGTTGTAATTGTCTAACAAGAGTAATTAAACGCTTCAAATGAGGTTTGACAACTTCCGTATTTTGTATTTCCAAATCTTCAATTTTTGCCTGAAGTTGAGATATTTGTGATTGAGGTTCCTTGGCCAATACTTCCATATCTCTTTGCAAATTAGCGATCGCTTCCTCAATTACCAAAAGACGGCCATTCACTGTTTGCCAATCATTTGTACTCAAAACTTTTGTATCCACAGACGCTAAACTTTGTTGTACAGAAGAAACTGAAGATTCTAGTGCAGTTAGTTGCTGTTGTATTTCTGGGTTGACGGCCTGTGTTGATTGATGAGAGAGTGTTTCACGAACTGATTCAATATCTGTAGAAAGCTGTTGACGAAGCTTTAATATTACCTTTACAGCATCTTTTTCTAGCTTTTCTACTGATTTTTGAACTTCTACCATCTCAGAATGCTGAGATAATTGCATCTGTTGTTCAAATCTATACCTATTAGCCATATTTAGAGATAAGGCCAATGTTAGAGGAGCTACTGCGTAAAAAGTATGACTTCCAGCTGCTACTGCAAAAGCACCTACTGCCGAACCTACTATCGAAGCATACTCTATCAAATTTATCCAATGCTTTTTATACAAAGTTGGTTTCAAAGCTTTCCGGAGTAATGAATTTTGATTCCCCATAACTATATATTCCTTAAGCCGAATGTAAGGCAGTAGCAGAAAAAGTTTTCCATTCTTAGTCTTGAGTGCATTCGATGCCAATTTTTTTGACAGTAATCAACTTACCCTATCTGTATTTATAACAGTATTTCCCTAACATACCTATTCCATTTCCATTATGAAATTGTCCTATGGATTCTAACCATAAATAATTGTAAGACTTGGTGATGTTTCTTAACTAATCGAGAGTATCAACTTTCATAATTAAGTATGAGGTCATAAATCTAAATGCGATAAGACTTGCTTCTATACTATATTATATATGAATACTATACATATCCAATAAATACTATTGATTGTCGGATTTTGAGCAGTTTATAGTATTTTCTAATTTTCACTTTCCCATCTAAATCTCGTATCAAAAATTTGCTATGAAAAAAATTCAGTCTATTTTTAGTGTCACTTTGTTTTTTATCCTTCTTTTAGGAGTTGCATTTTTAACTGTAAATTTTTTATTAGCTATGGTAGAAAAATTTTCTTGAGATTCTAATTATAGAACCCATTTTAGGTAAGCATTTCCTAGGTCATGCTGCGCAAACAGCTATTAGCTGTCAGCTATCAGCAACAAGAATGTCTCCTTAAGGACAGTGTTTAAATTAACAACTGACTTTAAGAGTAAGGGAGGCAACTTTTGTAGTAAGACAATTCATAAAGCTTTTATCCAAAACTAAAAGCAATAGCTGATAGCTGATGGCTGACGGCTGAATGCTTACCATTTTAGATATATATAATTAGGGCTTACTGAAAAAGTCTTATGGGTGAGGGTAGGAGACAGGAGACAGGAGACAGGAGACAGGAGAAATGGGAATTATAGAGGAGATAGTAGTAAGAATCGTCCCTAGATTTTTCTGCCCAACTCTTGAGCAAAATCCGCTCTTTTTTGAACCATTACCACCTAAAGCTTCGCACTTTTTGATACTTAAAAAGGCACTTACCTTTATCTGTAAAGACTTTTAGATTTAATCAGCAAGCTCTAATTATGGTATTTAAGTCTTTTCAGGCATCAATTTTGAGGAAAAATCTGAAGAAGGAGTGTTGAATTTTTTGTATTATTTCTCCCCACATCTTTCTTATTCCCTCTTACCGAATTATTAATTATTAATTATTAATTATTAAACAATTCTGGTTTAAAGCCTCCCCTTTTAAGGGGAAAAAAATTGCTAGGATATTTCCTTCTGTTCAATCCTCTCGGTTTTAACCAGAGGTAATTATCAATTATCCATTATCCATTATCAATTAATGAACTTCTGTCTCCTGTCTCCTGTCTCCTAGCTAAAAAAACTTAATATTCATGAAGATACGGTTAGGGGTTCTATAGATAATTTTGCAACAATTAATAATCAACAATTACCTCTCCTTAAAACGGATAGGATTGGTGATATGATGTCCGTACTTTATAGTTTGTGTAAACCCAAGGGTGAATATATACAGGAAATTTAAGTTTTTTTGCCCTCCTTCCTCCTTCCTTCTTCCTTCTTCCTCCTTCCTTCTTCCTTCTTCCTTCTTCCTTCTTCCTTACCTTTCTAACTTAATAGGAATCTCAATTACAAATTCTGTGCTTTCTCTCCCTCGAGAATTACAGTACAATTTTCCATGATGTTTTTCAACAATTAATTCTTGAGAAATTGACAAACCTAAACCTATATTTTTTTCTGTATGTTTAGTAGTAAATAGAGGTTCAAATATACGACTAGATATTTCTTCAGTCATGCCATAGCCATTATCAGCAATAGAAATCTCTACAGAATAATCTTTTACATTTGTACTAATTAAAATCTCTGGTTCAAATGGTTGATGGCAGATATTTTTTGCTACTAAATCTTCATGTTTTTCCTCCAGTGAATCAATAGCATTAGTTAAAATGTGCATAAAGACTTGATTCAACTGCCCAGGATAACATTCGACTTTTGGTAAGCTCCCATAATTTTTAATCAAATTAATATCAGGACAGCCTCCTTTGCCTTGAAACTGATGCTGTAAAATTAAAAGTGTACTGTCTAAACCTTTGTGAATATCTACTGCTTTTATAGATTCTTCTTCTGCTGTAGAAAATTGTTTGAGTGAGCGTACTACATCTTGAATTCTTTCTGCTCCTGCCATAATTGACTCTAATAATTTTGGCAAATCTTCTTGAATAAAATCTAATTCTATATCTTCTATTTCTGACTCAACTTTTGGCAAAAGACTGGGATAATTTTTTTGGTAGATATCTACTAAATGCAACAAATCTTTAACCTCATTTATTGCATGAGCAATATTGCCAGAAATAAAATTAACAGGATTATTCACTTCATGAACAATACCTGTAACAAGCTGTCCTAAGAAAGACATTTTTTGCTTTTGAATTAACTGAGTAGTTGTCGAGTTTAGTTTCTGCAAAGTTTGCTCTAATTGATAAGCTTGTTGCCGGAATCTTTCCTGACTATTTCGTAGTGAAGCTTCCATTTCCAAACGTTCTGTAATATCTAAACCGACAAAAACTGCCGATGGTAACGATACTTCATCACGATAATATTTTTGAGCAACTATTAGATAAATTCTACTATTTCCTCTAACATTTGTTGTTACTTCTTTTGCATAACTCCAATCTGGTTTAGCAAAAAATTCATATACAAAATCATTAAATTCTGGACTTGTTTGCAAAAATCCTACTTCTTGATTAATAAAAGTTTCTATAGGTAAATTATAAGCATTAGCTAGATGTTGATTAACCCCTATATATCGTAAATCTGCATCTACCCATGAAACTAATCCTGGTACAGCATTTAAAACAGCTTGCAATGGTTCTTTAGCTTCTCGTAAATGTAGATTAATATTATTTTGCTGCGAAATGTTACGCACAAAAGCACATTGATATTCATTACCCTTAAATTCTAAATAATTAACATTAACTTCCACAGGTAAAATATCGCCTTTTTTTGTAAGAAAATTAGACTCAAATCTCAAATAATTTTGATTTTTAACTTTTTGCCAATGAGTCTGCCAAACTTCTAATGATAATTTTAAATCTATATCGTGGATTGTTAATTCAAGCAGTTCAGATTCAGAATAACCAAGAAAATTACAGCCCTGTTTATTTGTGTAACAAATTTTTCCACCAACTGTTATCCAGAAAATAGCATCAGCAGCATTATCTGTTGCTAACTGAGTTAATTCTTGTTGTTGTTGAAGTTGTTTGTCTGATGTTATTTCCTCTGTAGAGATAATCAGGCCACCAATAATACCTTCATCTGTATGCCAAGATTTAACATTCCATTTTACCCATTGCATTAATCCATTATCAACAGGAACCGCAATTAGATGTTCCAAATCAAATTGGTCAATGATACCCAGTAGACATTTTTCAGCTTGTTGATGCCAAAGTTCTGGAAGATTAGGGAATACCCGATCATGTTGATTACCGATAATTTCATCAGATTCAAGTTGCCAATATTGTAACCACATCCCAGAAGTTGCTATGTAGCACATTTCCTTGTCTAGCATTGCTGTAGCAAAAGGTATGTGTTTGATGAATTGACATAATTGATGGTGACTTCCATGTCTCTCTGGATATTGATGACTCTGGGGAAGGGTTGAATGACCATCATTAGTTGCTTTTGTTGGCCTTTGTTTCATTTTTGAAGTTTCTTCCCTAGTCTTATTTAGTGTTTGTACTGTTAGATGGTACATAATCTTAAATTTAATAAATTAAATTAGGGGGTGTTGAGTATGGTGGGTTTAACCCCCTGGGTTATTATATTTTTAAAACTAACTTTTCTATCAAAAAAAAGCTTTCAAATATTAAGAATATCTTGGACCGAGAAGTTAGTTATGATGCCTGAAAAAAAAGAAGAATCAGAAAAATATTTATTATACTTCTGAATAAGTTCAAAAGTGAAGAATATGAAATAGGTCAATATCAAACATGACAGAAATGAAATATAAAAAGCAAAAATTACTTTGACAAAAGATTTACTACCATAATCATTGCTCATATTCTATCTATTTTTTTTGATTTTAGAAAATTATTAAACAAAGAGTTTATTCAATCTAAAGTTCACAAATAGACAATATTAGTTACATGAATATTAAGCGATAATTATAGGTAATTGAATATAATTAAACCTTGATGCATTTTATTCAGTAATTTTCCACTAATACATAGTTATTTATAACTGAATAAAATACATATTTTAAATTCTTACACTGAACAATAAATATTGATATCTACATTCTAGTATATTATTAATTATTGTCAAGAAAAAAAACTTTTACTCTTTATTATCCAATTTTTATGATTAGTTTACCTGTAAACAGCTATAAACTCAATCCTAAGTATATTTCCCACTTAAGAGTTATAATTCTAATCTTTAATACATTTTAGCAAGCTTTTGTTGATAAACTAAAGTCTACATGAAAACTTTATAAACAATACTAAGTTCTACGCAAATTTACACAAAGCAGTAAGTAAATTCATACATTAAATCTACTCTACCTTTGCGTAAAATAGCTGGATCTAGCCTTTCTTTAGTATTACAGGTCATTAAAACAACTAATTTCTGTTTCAGATTAATTCCTGATTCATCTACGACACTTTGATATAAAGTACCATCTAGCAAACTGAGAATATGTTCTGTTTTATTGTTAATTTGTGCAGCTTGAAGCGAGCGGTCCTGAGCTAAATTATCTGCCTCATTGATAATAATACAAATTTGTTCTAGATATGCTGGTGGTACAAAATTTTCTACTGCATCATGATCTAATATAAAAATTACATATCCTAAAGGAACTAGAACTTCTTTTGCTAATGCTTGAGTCCAAGCTGTTTTACCTGTTCCTGGTTTTCCACTTACTAATACAGCTAATTGATTTTGTTCTAGAATTGCTTGTTGTACTGTGTCAGTAAAATTTTGAATATCTTGAGGAAATGTATCGATCGGAAATTGACTTTGAACCTGTCCTATACGACATTGATAACCACTTACCATCACTGCCATATTATAGGTTGATTTTCTCACAAGTGGTGCTATATCTTTAGCAATTAAACTGTAGTAACGTCTACCTTTATCATAAGTTTCTATTTGTAACCAACAAGAATATCTTGACCAATAACCATATACTGTTCCTAAAGTTTCTAGACTTTGCCAACTGATAAATCTTTCTATCGGATAGTAAAAATTTCTTTCCATGAATGATTGAGTAATTATGTCAGGTTTACCCAATAAATCAAGTATTTTAAAAATAGTAATTTCCTGTAATCTATTAAGAACATATTCAATAGCAATAGTATCTCTAGTAATAGTGCGTGTCACAGGTGTTTCTACACTTAATACATCTTGATAACGATAATCTGGAGCTGGAGGTTGAGGAGTTATATAGTCCCAAAATTCATCAAATTCATATCGTGTATTTTCCGAAAAAACATTTAATATATTCGCCCACCAAGCAAATTGATGACGACCCAAAGCATCAGCAAGATCGCTAGCTATATCAAGAGTTTTTTGACTTAGTTCCCAAAGATCATTAGATAATAAATACCATAGATATTCCAAATCAAAGTCTCGATGAAGTGGTCGCCAACCAGCTCCTAATAAACCTTTATTTTGAGGATTATTTTGTTGATAATTTTCTTTACTACCGAAATATTCTGTTCCCATATTTTGTCAAAAATCTACTTGAAGAAGGAGTCAGGAGTCAGGAGTCAGGAGTCATATCATGTCCGGTTGAACAGTGATAAATAAATAACTACGGAGGAGTCAGTCCTCAGGAGTCAGGAGTCAGGAGGAAAGAGGGAAGAAAGAAGAAGAACTGGAGTTGAAGGAGAAAGTTTTTTTATCACTAATTATCCGGACATGATATCAGGAGAGAAAATTGCTTATCGATTCTAACCCCAAATAATTTTGAACACCGCAGGTGAGGTGTGGGATATTAAACCCGCAAAAGAAAAGATAAATAAATTCCTTTTGAAAATAGTCTTTATCTCATTCACTATTCAACTTTCATAATTAATTTGATACTTGATTAATTACTTTGATTATTTTCTCATTAGACATCTCCAAAAATCAAAAAGACAATCAATTATTATCCATAAATTATCAATTATTCCCCTCCCCTCCTGGGAGGCAGGGCTGTTTTAAAGTCCCGTAAGTTAACGATTTAGGGATAACGAGAGATGAGAAGATAGTGGAACAGTGAAATTAACCAAAACTTGCCGATTTTTCAGCAAAGTACGCGTCTTTAAGCTCTGAGAGAATATCTGGTTCAACGCTACTTAAAAGCCTCGATCCCCGTGTCTGGTGTGTCTCCGCGTCCCCGTGTCTATCGAGAATGAAACAGCCCTGCCTCCTGGGAGGGGCTAGGGGTGGGTTGGGAGGGGGAGGGGCGAGGGGTGGGTTCCCTGTTCCCAGTTAAGTGTTCCCTCTTTTCTGGAGATGTCTATTATTTCTAAATACTGTGAGGGAACTTCATCAACTAACCAGACATGATTTGCAGAAAAGTAAAATTTATAATCATCTTTGTACATGGCACTTGCATCTACAGCAAATACTGCTGGTTTTCCTTTTCTTTTCCCGACATTTATAGCAGTATTAATATCTTTTGATAAATGAACATGATGTCGAGACATTTTTTGTAGACCAGTCTGTTTAATCAAGTCAATTAAATGATTTCCTGTGCCATGATAAAGTATATCTGGAGGTTTGATTGCTTCTAGTTGTAAATCAACTGTTAAACTGTGTCCTTGATTAGCACGAATTAAAGTCTTAGTAGAGTCTAAAGAAAAGCGTTTTTTATCATTTTTTTCTACAACCTCATTTAATTCTATTTGAGTTATAGGAAAGTTATGATTTTGAGATTCTTTCAACAGTTCTTCAATAGCAACCCAACCATTAGCATCAAGTTTTATACCTATTTTATCCGGGCGATGTCTCAAAACCCAACTCAGATACTTGCTGATTTTTTCTATACGATAATTATTCATATTATTATTAGACTTCTTGCAGAAGCTAGGGAATAGGGAATAGGGAATAGGGAATAGGGAATAGGGAATTGTTGATTTAATATCTTGAATTGATTTAATTAAAACTTTTGCCAGAGGTCTATTCTTAGAATTCATTATTTTTTGACAATTAATATATTTATTTTTACTTATTCAACTGAGCAAATTAGGATAGTTTATATTGTCTAGCAAATCAAATACAAAAGTAAAATTATTTTTTGTAATGCCAGTATATTACATTAAGAATACAAAAAGTGTCAAGGATAGGTAAAAATGATGTAATCTTTTTGACTTCGATGAGCTAATACCAATTGGGAAAAAGAATGTTACGGATAATCAAGGCAGTAGGAGCTTCCTGGCCATTCCCCCTACTTGACAGGAGATTTTCCTTAGACTAAAAAGATAAATTATGACCTAATAAATGGTATCCAAGATATTCATTTTGTACCTCGCTAATCCGACGTCTCTCCTACTTTACTCCTCAGAAATAACCTAGTTATTTATAGCAAATATTTATCAAATTGGTATAAAGTAGCTAGACTTGAAAGCAAGGAAAAATAAATAAAAATTAAAAAGCAGAGGGATCATAACTGAATACTAATGATTATTACAAATTGTTCAAGAGGACTTGCGTTATAATCGTTAGGTTTAACGGTAAGATGAATTTTAACCAGAAAAATAATTGAGCAATACACGGGCAGATTTTTGGTGTTATAATCGTAATCAATAGCCGTGGGGCACACGGTCTGAGAAAAGCGCACCGCCTGCGCTGAGGTTTCCGAGCGCGTAAAGACGGAGCAAGAAAGCTTGTGGAGATGGTAGTAGCGGGGGTGCAACTCAACTTGTTTGATTTGTTACCTAGTTAAGAATCTGTGATACAAGAATCTCCCGTTAGAATCGCGAGATTTAACGGTGAGAGTGTCAAAAAACAGCAACCAAAAGAAACTTCTCTTGGTTGCTCAAAATCAGATATTATTTATTATTCAAACTCTATGGACACTTAATTACACGCTAGTCGCTAACTGTGGACTAAATGCTTCCTTCAGTAACTCTACCTTATCTGTTTGCTCCCAAGGTAAATCTAAGTCGGTACGTCCTAAGTGGCCATATGCAGCAACATCCTGGTAACAACGACCTCCCCTTTCTGCAGGTAAGTTTCGGAGGTTAAAAGTCTGAATAATTCCTGCTGGACGAAGTTCAAAGTTTTCTTTAACTACTTCTAGTAACTTATCTTCATCTACTTTAGAAGTACCAAAAGTTTCAATCATCATGCTCACAGGTCTTGCTACTCCGATCGCATAACTAATTTGAACTTCACATTTTTCTGCTAAACCTGCTGCCACAATATTTTTTGCTATGTAGCGACAAGCATAAGCTGCGGAACGATCGACCTTCGTAGGATCTTTACCAGAAAAAGCTCCTCCGCCATGACGGGAATAGCCACCATAAGTATCAATTATAATTTTACGCCCTGTAAGACCACAATCTCCCTGTGGACCACCAATTACAAATTTTCCAGTGGGGTTGACAAGGAAACGAGTTTGTGAATCTGGCTTAATCTCTATATCTGCAAATATAGGCTCTACAACATACTTCCAGAGGTCTTCTTTAATCTTTGCTTGAATTTCTGATAATTCTGTAAGTTCCCCAATTGTAGCGGCGTGTTGGGTAGAAATTAAAATTGTGTCAATACCAACAGGACGACCATCTTCGTAAGCAATAGTTACCTGACTTTTGCCATCTGGCCGTAAATAAGAAAGTTGACCAGTTTTTCTAACTGCCGCTAGTTGACGACAAACACGATGCGCCAAACTGATAGGCAAAGGCATTAATTCAGGAGTTTCATTACAGGCGAAACCAAACATCAAACCCTGGTCTCCTGCACCCACTGCATCAAGTTCTTCTTCACTTAACTGTTCGCGAGTTTCTTGGGCCTTATCTACCCCTTGAGCAATGTCTGCAGATTGCTCATCTAAAGCCACTAATACTGAGCAACTATCTGCAGAAAAACCATTTTCTGCATAAACATAACCAATATCAGCAATTTTTTTTCTAGCTAATTCTATGTAATTTACTTGGGCCTTAGTTGTAATTTCACCAGTAATTAGGACTAACCCAGTGTTAACTACTACTTCAGCAGCTACACGACTCTGAGGGTCTTGGGTCAGTAGAGCATCTATAATAGTATCAGAAATTTGGTCGCAAATTTTATCTGGATGTCCTTCAGTAACAGACTCAGAAGTGAATAAGTAACGACTAGACAATAGTAGTTCCTCCTATATTTTTCCAGGCATTAGCCGTTCAATCAACTTCAGCTTAGGGAGTTAGGTTGTATAAAATAACTACTTTCTACTATCTGTGAAGTCAGATAATTTTAAACGGCCTCACCTGAGATTATTTTTACTTGTTAATACATTTTTTTGACCAGAAGCAGAAAATTCTAAATTACTTTTTACAGTCTCTAAGCTAAAAGTTGTTTTCTACTATAACAGGCGTTGGTTATGCAAATACACAAATAATTAGGGTTTGCCGAAAAAAGCAGAGTGTGGGAAATGTGGGGAGGGTAGGGAGAAAGAGAAAGTAGGAAGAATAATTTTACCTGTATCTTTCTGTGCTTGTCTGCCCAAAGTCCTAACTTTTTGGTCACTCAAGCTGAAAACTTGGCACTTTTTTTCCCTCCAAAAAGGCTAAAACTTTATATATGTCAGTGCTTTTAGATTTGGTCGGTAAACCCTAATGAATCTCGTAGCCAACTAAATGTCGCGACTTGTATATATTCTTTTTACCTATTAGAATCCCCGTGACTTGAGTCCGGGGAGTAGTCAAAATACTTTGATTTCTTCTAAATGGGCGATCGCTACATCTGCTCCCTGTAAATAGTTAACTTCTGACTTGCCCCAACAAATTCCGATACAACCTGCTGCTCCTGCTTTTTTAGCCATTTCTATATCCATGGGAGAATCTCCCACCATTAACACTTTGTCTGGTGTAACACCTAACTTTTGGCAAGCTTGTAAGAATAGTTCTGGATCTGGTTTGTTAAACTAAGCCAGTTTGTTACCAAACCGACTCGTCTTCAGAACCGGACGTGAGACTTTCACCTCATCCGGCTCCTCTCTTAAACGTCCCTTGTCATGGGTACATCCCTGTCTTTAATATCAACATATCGTCAACCCATAAATATCCATCAGGTAAATCCTGTAACTTTGGTTCTGCGTATGTCTTTTTATCTAGGGCAGTTTTAGTATCGTGGCAATGTCGGTGCAACAGTTGTTTATTCTTATATGTGTTGTCACCACCTTTAGACCTTGGAATTATATGGTCTACTTCCATGAGGTCAGTCGATCTAAAGGTTAGTCCACAAGATGCGCATTTGTTCTTTTGCTGTTTTAACAGCGTTGTGACTTCTTTCCTTACACCTGAATATTTACCGATTCTGTTACTCCAATAAGTCCAGTCACCGTCATAAGGGGATTTATTACCTTTAACCTTTATGTGCCGTACTATGGGTACATCCGAGTGCAGGTTTAGTATATAGTCGCCATCATTAAGTAACCAATTTTGGGTTCCTTTGCAGCGAGGAAAATACTTTTTCTTTACCCATTTAGCCGACTTATTGGGATGCCTCCTATTTGCCCATCTCCATATTCTATTCCAGAGGAGATTATCCATTTTATTGAATATCCTTTTACTAACTTGAGCTGAAAAGTAGTTAGCCCATCCTCTGATTACCGGGTTTAACCTAGCTATTAAAGCTCTGGTAGGGGCAGTTTTGTGGGAATCCAATATATCCGCCAATTTCCGATAGTGAGTTTTGATACTCTTGGAAGATGGTGTAATCAGCGTCTTAAACCCTTGTTTGGCTGTCTTTACCTTCCATTGCCTGATTGTGAAACCTAAGAAATCGAATCCGGGTTTATTCCCTTCATACCCTTCCAAGGTGTGAGCAATTTTGGTTTTTTTCTGGTTTTAGTTCTAATCCTATCTGGCTTAACCATTCCTGTATTACGGTTTTTGCTTGTTTGACTATTTTGACGTCCTCATGTAGGATTACGAAGTCATCAGCATAGCGTATTAAAGATAGGCTGGTTCGTTTATCTCTTTTGCTCATATTTCCAGAAGGGTATTTGAGTTGGAGATTTTCTATAAATTCCACTAGCCTTTCTTCCATACCGTGTAGGGCGATGTTTGCGCTTTTGGGGTGATATTACCCCTCCCTGTGGCGTTCCTTCCGCAGTTTTTGAGAATTGTTTGTTGTCAAATACCCCGGCTTTTAACCATTGCTTGATTAATCGTCTATAGGGTGTTTGACCAACTTTTCTCAGCAACGCATCATGGTTAATTCGGTCAAAACATTTGGATATGTCAGCATCTAATACATATTTAGGTTTGAGCTTAATGCTTCCAAAGATGGCCTCAATGGCATCATGAGTTGACCGTCCTGGTCTAAAACCATAGCTATTAGGCTCAAAGCGTGCCTCCCATTCTGGTTCCATACCTAACTTAACCAAGGCTTGTAGCGCCCTATCATACATAGTAGGTATGCCTAATGGACGCTTTTCATCTTTACCTGGTTTTGGTATATAGACTCTGCGGGTGGGACTTGCTTTGAGGTGGCGTGATGCGAGTAGGTTCACCAAGTTTAGTCGCTGCATTGGTGGTAGATTTTTAATACCATCTACCCCCGCAGTTTTCTTCCCCTGGTTATCCTGTGTCACGCGTCTAACAGCTAGCAACCTTGCGTAATAACTTTTTAAAAGAAGTTTTTGGTATCTGTGCATCTTGCGGAGTTCGCCACGGCTGGATGCTCTGTAAATCAATTTTTGTAATTTGAATACAGATTTTTCTACCTTCTTCCAATTAATATCCTTCCATTTAAGGTTAGGATTGATTGAAATTTGTGAAGATATGTCCTCTGTATCCCTTGCTACGCTTGAAAATGGTTTAGGATTTCCTAACTTTCTTTTCAGTGTCTGAGCTTTATTCATTACTATTCATTGCCTTACATTACATTCAAAAGTGGGTATGTCTGCATTACTGCTTTTTACCCAATCCTACTCTCCCTAAGACCTACAACTAATTTGTAGATTGACCTTGAATGGCGCACCTTCGTTCTCGACCTATATGCTTAGGTGTCTTAGAGAGGTTTCCTCGTTCCCTTATTCCTTTTTACGGCTGATTTAGTGAGGTAAAATCTCCCGGAGGGTTCGGTATGGTTGCTGATATTGTACCTAACATTACAATATCCAATGACCCTCTGACTTTCGTCCTACATTCCATAGCTACCTTTGGAGTGGTTTGACATAACGAGAGTTTAATTACCTTCCTGTTCGTCCACTTGTCAGCCTTTGCTTGCGGTATCGTTCCTCGGTAACTGGTATTTTCCCGCTTTTAAACCAGCTTCGGAGATTGATGTTCAGTCTCTACTCCGTGGTCTATGCTTTCTACCTAACAACAAGGCGGTGGAATTTCACCACGAAGGATATAAGAGTTATTCACAAGTCGAGGTTGTCCTCATGTGTTGACTTGGAACGGCCGTTTATACCCAGTTTCACTGGTTTAGTGGCCAACGAGTCGCACACTAGGACCATCATCAACCCCCATTTCTAGTTGGATATAATCGTTGAGTTGATAGTATTTAACAAAATTTTGTACTGCTTTTGTGGAAGCCGCAGATAATATGCCCAGTTTTATACCTTTTTCCCAGAGATACTTCAGAGATTCCATACTTCCTGTAAATATAGGAGAAGGTTCAGACTGTTGCATGATTTTTTCAGCTTCTTCAAAAGTCTCTTTGGCAATAGCTAGTGACTCTAACCATCCTCGACCTGTTTCAGCAATATAAGCTGCTGCTGCTATTTCATTTTCTCGCCTACTTCCAACTGCCATTAATCCTGTGGGGTTAAGACTTTGTCCATCAATCCCAAAAGACATTAGTAATGGTTCTCCAATTCCTGGAATTTTAGCGTCGATGAGGCGAGCCAGCTTTTGTCCTAAATTTCTGAGAAACTCTTGGGAGTTTTCCAAAGTGCCATCTTTATCAAAAATTATTGCTTGAATATCTCGGAATATTACATCTCGGCAGTTAATAGCTACCATTTTTAAAATAGGGAAGAATATATTTTTGATTATTACTTAGTTTCGCTACACAGAAGTCAAAATTCAAAACTCAAAAGTACTGATTGGTAAGGCTTTTAGGATTTTGTAACTGGTTAGTTATTTCTGCCATCCTGCAGTAGAGTTTATTCTGATTAAGAATATTAAGTCAGCAGGATATAGGGAGTAGCTATAAGTTTTTTTTGATTCAGTTATTTTCTAACTTATTCTTTTATTTACTCCCTATTCACCTACTAATCTCAATCTACTTATTCTACAGCTGCTGCTGATTTTTCTTCATCTTCTGCTGTTTCTGCTGTTGCTTCAACTTCTTCAACTTCAGGTACTTCTGTTGTTTCTACCGTCGCTTCAACTTCAGGTACTTCTGTTGTTTCTACCGTCGCTTCAACTTCAGGTACTTCTGTTGTTTCTACCGTCGCTTCAACTTCAGGTGCTTCTGTTGTTTCTACCGTCGCTTCAACTTCAGGTGCTTCTGCTGTTTCTACCGTCGCTTCAACTTCAGGTGCTTCTGCTTCAGGTGCTTCTGCTGTTTCTACCGTCGCTTCAACTTCAGCTGTTTCTGCTGTTTCTACTGTTGCTTCAACCGCTTCTTCTATAGTCTCTCCCCGTTGTGCAGCCAGCATTTTTTCTCTAAACTTAGCCGCCATTTCTTCTGCTTGGTCATATACGAGTTGTGGATTTTTGACCATCGCCCCTGGTTCTGGTTCTAGTTGCTTCGTTGACAGAGATATCCGGCCTCTGTCAGAATCTAGGTCAATGATCATAACTTTTAGTTCATCATTGACTTTTAGTACGCTACTAGGAGTTTCAATATGATCGTGAGAAATTTCTGATATGTGCAATAGGCCACTAACACCACCAATATCAATAAAGGCACCATAGGGCTTAATACCACGAACTGCCCCTATAACTACCTCCCCTACTTCTAAACGATTCATCTTCCGCTCAACTAAGGCGCGACGATGACTTAGAACCAGACGATTACGTTCTTCGTCTACTTCTAAAAATTTTAGAGGCAATTCTTCGTTCAGTAAATCTTCTTTTGGTTTACGCGTACTAATATGCGAACCAGGAATAAATCCACGCAGTCCTTCTATCCTAACTAAAGCACCACCACGGTTTGTTGCAAATACTTGTGAGCGTACTGTTGCATCTTCAGCTTGTAGTTGCCGGACTCTTTCCCAAGCCCGCATATATTCTATTCGTCGAATGGATAAAGTTAACTGTCCATCTTCATTTTCATCTGTTAAGATAAAAAATTCTCTTGTTTCATTTGACTGTATAACTTCTTCAGGGTTTTCAACCCTGTTGATTGACATTTCTTGGATAGGGATATAAGCAGCAGTTTTTGCTCCAATATCAATCAATGCTCCTCTTGGTTCTATGCTAAACACTGTTCCTGCTACAATATCTCCAGGACTAAAGTGATAGTCATATTTATCTAGTAAAGCTGCAAAATCTTCATGAGTAAAGCCAACTTCTTTGGCGGGTGTTTTCAAATTTGTCATGCGTTATAGTTTCTTGGGATTTCTCTCCTTAATGTTTTTTACCGAACAATTAATAATTAAATAATTATAATGATTAAACAATTCAGGTTAAAAGCTTCCCCTTAAAAGGGGAAAAAAATAAATTTTTTCCTTATTTGTCAATCCTCTCACTTTTAGGGAGAGGTAATTATCAATTATCCATTATCAATTATCCATTAATGAATGGCCTTGATAGAGCTGAAACCTTAATTTCATTAGAGCGTATATATACTTAAGAAAGAGCGCATATAGATTTAGGCATTTTTGTACCCATATATTAATTACAAAGCTCTTGTACTGCTAGGACATCAGCTCTTAGTGAAACCTTTAGAGTCTTTTGGCTAATACTTCTTGCCTGGTTATGGGCTTTCACTTCATTAAATTTAGGTCAGTCTCATTCAAAGTTAAACTTCACCTAGAATATTAAAGTCCTCTGGCCTGGTTAAGAATATCATATAGAATATAGATTTTATCCAGCAAAAGCTAACCCTAATCTACTATTATTACTCAAAACAATTTATTTTACCATACACTTAAATGTTGGTTTTTCATTAATCACTTGTTACCGAAACAGTGCTAACCCATAGTTTTGTATGTATTTAGGACAAATATATTGCAGATTATTTAACCCAGTCTCTAATAATTTGCTTCGCTTAAATTACCTAATTCTTTTCTATAAGTAAATTTGAGGCCACACTAATTTATCAATCCACTATTCTTTTCAGCAGTTCAGCTCCAAAATATCAAAATATCTTGAACTTACTTACTCCTATAGTTATCATCAGTGACATCCTCCCGACGCTGACCTCTACGAGGTACAGCGCGGGCTTCCAACATCGCTGTTAGACATTGCTGCCCGACGCCACTTATCTAGGCAAAATGCCCCCGACAGCCCGACTTGACAGCCAATTTCTTTCCCCCAGAGTCCCTGGGTACTCAGTTGTTCATAGCCTCGGTTGCAGATTTCTTGCGCCGAGGCTACATCTCGATCAGCCTCATATTTACATTCTGGACAGCTATGCCATCTATCAGAAAGTTCCTTTCTCACCTCAATGCGGCAGTTTGGACAAACCTGGGAAGTCCCCTTGTGCTCAACCTCGCCAACGTATACACCTCGCTGTTTCCCCACATAGGACAAAATAGACCTAAACTGTCCGAACCCTGCATCAACGGTATGCTTGCCCAAAAACATACGAGCCATGGTTCTAAAATCGATGTCTTCTACAAAGATTGTGTCTGCCATGTCACAAAGTTTGTGGGCTAACTTGAACTGATAGTCTTTGCGTTTGAATGCAATATGATTGTGCTGTTTTTCTACCTTGATCCTGGTCTTTTCATAGTTCCTTGAACGTTTCTTTTTCTTTGACAGTCTGCGTTGTAGCACTTAGCCTTCGGCAAGGCTTCCGCCAACAGCCGACGATGCTCTGTTGCAAAGAATTTGCGTCCGGGTTCTATAAATCCATCACTGGTTGCCAGGTACTTGTCCAACCCGACATCGACTCCAATAAAATGCCCGTGGGGGGTAGGGTCTGAAATAGAGATATCAGATTGAATGCTAACTACAGCGAACCACCCCATTGCTTTTTTGAGGATTCTCACCTGCTTGACAGCAAAACCATTAGGTATCTCTCGATGCAGGTTGATTTGGACTTTTCCTAGTTTTGGAAGCTTGATTTGCCATCCTGTAATCGGATCTGCTTTGAATTGAGGAAACAATATGGACTTCATTTGTCCATACTTTTTGAAGCGAGGAAATCCATAACCTCTGTTTTGGAAAAAGTCCCAACCATCATGCAATCTCCTGATAGTTGTCTGCAACACCTGGGAAGGCACTGCTGCCAATCTAGGAAATTCCCTTTTTGCTTTAGGAAGGTTGTTTTGCTGCTGCTGATATCCAGGGAACGGATAATCAGCACTCATGATGTATTCTGACTCCAAACTACATCTATCTATCGGACACTTCCTCGAAGCAATCCAATCCTTTAGCTCCCGAAGTGCATAGTTATAAGCACAGCGACAAGTTTCGAGCCATTCATTCAATAACTCAACCTGTTTTTCGTCGGGATAAATTCGATAGCTGTAGTTGAGGGTTATCATGACCTTAATAATACCACAAAAGACGATTGCAGTAAATGCTGATTTTACCGGGGTTGACCGGATAAAATCAGCTTGGGGGAGTCCATGTATCCCAACGCTAAATCGTAGATTATAGCGCGGGACTTATAGCTCCCCCAAACCCCCTCTACAGTTAAATTTAAGATGAAGTGGCTAAAGTTGCAGGGGTTTCACAATCAATAGTATCTGGAGAAATTTCAGAACTTTCTAGGGAAGTAGAATTAAAATCTAAATTATTTTTTTGATTTTGAAGATGATTTAAGGTATCTACAAAATCTCTAATACCTTTAAATTTACGATAAACAGAGGCAAAACGGATATAAGCAACTTCACTAATGTGAACTAATTTACTCAGGACAATTTCACCAATTTCAGCGCTGGTAACTTCTCTCTGGGTTCTACCCTGTAGCTCAACTTCAATTTCATCTACAAAAGCTTCGAGTTCAGTAGGTTCAATACCAGTTTTTTCGCAGGAGCGGACAATACCTCGGAGTAATTTCAACTTGTCAAAAGACTCTTTTTTACCGTCCTTTTTAATCACTGTTACTGTAACAAACTCTATTCTTTCATAAGTCGTGAAACGATGCTGGCAATTCAAACATTCTCGTCGGCGTCGGATACTCTTACCAGATTCAGCTGAACGCGACTCTAGAACACGACTATTTGTATGTTGGCACACTGGACATCGCATACTTTAAATTTCTCAGACATAAGTTCATACTTGACATCCTCCCGACGCTGCTCTACGAGACAGCGCGGGATTCCCATCCATCAATCAAACATACTAAGCTGCTTGAAAGATTCAGGGCGGGTTGACACCTCACTGGAAAATGCTGGCAAAGCCAGTCTAACACTTCCTCCGTGTCCGTTTAACTTCTCCGAGTGCCCCTCGGCGACTTGATTGAACAGTTACAGTAATCTTAACCTTGATTTTTGGTTAAGCAATATTTGTATGTTAACAGATTATCTGTAAAACCACTCTTATTGATTGGCATTCCCATACGGCGCTCCCCTGCGGGAGAGCGCGGGTATAAATGCCAACATTTAGATAAATATTCTATACCTAAATTAGGCCAATGTTCAATAATTGATAATTGATCATGGATAATTGATAATTACCTCTTCCTTTTAGGGAGAGGATTGAATAAAAAGAAAATTAATTCATTGTTTTTCCTTTAAAGGAGAGGATTTTTACCTTAATTAGGGCTTGCTGATTAAATATCGCGCGCATTTATTGATATTGGTATTGGCCTTTTTAGGTCTTGAAAAGGTGCAAGGTTTTTGGCTATTGTAGCCTCAAAATGCTAATACTTTTCCCCTGACGATGCCAAAAATTTGGCCGTAGCAGATAGTCTAAACTATTCCCTGTTCCCTGTTCCCTGTTCCCTGTTCCCTATAATCACCATCAGACTTTTTCAGCAAACCTTAATTATTCGGTAACTTATTTAAACTTAGAAGAAATGAGTACTGGGTTGAGAACTCAGTACTCATTTATCATAAAAAAAGCAATTTATTTGATAAAAAATCGATCAAAACTAATTACTTTCCAATTCTGGGGGGATCGCGGAAGGCGATCGCAAAAAATATCACACCCAAGGCCAAAGCCAATACTAAGATGTAAGCTGCGCTTTCCATAAGGGAATTTCCTGAAAATCCAGTTCTATATTAGTGTACCAGTTGAAGGTAAAAAAAAGTCCAACGAAAATACTTTGTAACTTTTATCAAAGTAGTCGTTGGACTTTTATCGAAAATTTGAAGATAAGAGATACCTAGTTTTTTTCGTGGTCCATTTATTATTTGTTAAACCACAGTAGCTTTAGGTTTCCTTCCTACGAGTACTTAGGTCTCCCAATTTCTGGAATAGACCAAACTCTACTTGTTCCTCTAGGTCTGGGTCAATACCTGCGAATACATCGCGGAACAAAGTCCGACATCCATGCCAAATATGACCGAAGAAGAAAAGTAGAGCAAAACAAGCGTGGCCATAAGTAAACCAGCCACGAGTGCTAGTCCGGAAAACACCGTCAGACCCCAGAGTTTCTTGATCGAACTCAAAAGGTTCACCTAACTGAGCTTTACGAGCATACTTCTTAACATCTGTGGCTTTAGTAAAGGTTTGACCATTAAGTTCACCACCTAAGAAGCTAACTGTTACGCCCTTCTCCTCAAAACTATATTTTGATTCTGAACGACGGAAAGGAATATCAGCCTTAACGACACCATCACTATTGGTCAAGATAACTGGGAAAGTTTCAAAGAAGTTTGGTAGACGGCGCACAAATAACTCCTCGCCATCTTTATCCTTAAATACGGGATGACCAACCCAACCTTGAGCAAGACCATCACCATTATTCATTGGGCCAACGCGGAATAGACCACCTTTGGCAGGGCTATTACCAACATAGTCGTAGAAAGCTAATTTTTCAGGAATAGTTAACCAAGCTTCTGAAGCAGTTTTACCTGCTGCTATTTCAGATTGAACGCGACGATCTATTTCTTCCTGGAAGTAACCACTGTCCCATTGATAACGAGTAGGGCCAAATAATTCAGTGGGGGTAGCTGCACTGCCGTACCACATTGTACCAGCCACAACAAAGGCTGCAAAGAATACTGCTGCAATACTGCTAGAGAGAACTGTTTCAATATTACCCATCCGCAATGCTCTGTAGAGACGTTCTGGTGGTCTTACGGATAGGTGGAACAAACCAGCAATAATTCCCACAATTCCAGCAGCAATGTGGTGGGCGACAATGCCACCAGCATTGAATGGGTTAAACCCTTCCGGTCCCCAGGCCGGGGCTACTGGTTGAATAGAACCCGTTAATCCATAGGGGTCTGACACCCACATTCCGGGACCAAATACTCCTGTCAAATGGAAGGCCCCAAAGCCAAAACAGAGTAAACCAGATAAGAATAAATGAATACCAAACATTTTTGGTAAGTCTAGAGCAGGTTCTCCGGTACGTTGGTCAAAGAATAGTTCTAAGTCCCAAAAAACCCAGTGCCATACAGCAGCTAGGAACAGCAGACCAGAAAGAACAATATGAGCTGCTGCTACACCTTCAAAAGACCAAAAGCCAGGGTTAGAAGCTACTTCTCCAGTAACACTCCAACCACCCCAAGATTGGGTAACACCTAGACGTGCCATGAATGGCATGACAAACATTCCCTGACGCCACATAGGGTTCAGGACTGGATCGCTAGGATCGAAGATTGCTAGTTCATAAAGGGCCATTGAGCCAGCCCAACCTGCTACTAGAGCAGTGTGCATTAGATGCACGGATATTAGTCGTCCTGGATCGTTCAGAACAACTGTGTGTACTCGATACCAAGGTAGTCCCATTGACTACACTCCTCCTTATTAAGTGATGTCTATTCTGAAAACTTTTTTCTTTTGTTTGCTATGCCCCGATCTAAAAATTGCCCTAATTTTAGTCCAATTGCCAAGATAGTTACGGACAATATGGCCAATTTTATCAGATAGGAGCATAAAAATTAAAACTATTTCAAGAATTGTTTGACACTCTCACCGTTAAACTAAAGATTATAACGGGAGATTCTTGCTTCACAGATTCTTAACTAGATAACAAATCAAATAAACTGAGTTGCACCCCCGTCAGACCATCTCCACAAGCTTTTTATTCAACCGTGTGCCCCACGGCTGTTGATAAGATTATAACGCCAAAAATGCGCGCGCGTATTGCTCAATTATTTTTCTGGTTAATTCATCTCATCATTAAATAAGTGCGATTATAACGGCTCAAACTCTTTGTTTCAACATTTATGATAGAGTTTTTAAGTTAATAGCAAGCAAACATTACAAAAGCGAGAAAGTTGATGATTAATATTTAGTTAGATTGACTTTTGACTTGAGACTCAAGCCTAATGGCTTTAGCCAATTTGACAGATGGCTGAGGTAGTACAAAGATATTCCAAGACTTTTTCAGAATTAATCAAGCGGGTCAACACCACATTGCCAATATTCTGATTAGAGGCAGACTTTTGGGCTTCAGCAGTGGGATAAATCTCTACCATCAATACTGCTTCTTCGACTCGATGCAGCCACATTCTTTCATTTTTGTCCAAAATACAAAGATTCATTTTTTCAATATCTGGCGCTCGTCTCCAAGCTGTTTCACTCCAGAGGCCGCCGACAGTCCAAATTCTACCTACGGCCCACCCCTCTGATAAGAAGAAGTATTTCACAGACTTTATTTAAACTTGACTAATTTATCTGAAAGTTTATCAAACATAAGACCTTCTTTTTGTTTAAAAAAATAATAGGACTGTTCAATCTTGCATCATACACTCAAATGCAATGGCAGTAGCCTGTAGTATTCTAGACTTGATATGATTAGAATTTGCCATTATTCATGTAGCAATCATCGCGATCGCCACAAGGGCAAAACTAATTTCCATCACCAAAAAATAAGGTCTGAAGCCTCCCCTTGGCTGCGCCGCGAGCTACCGCTCTACAAGGGGATGAAAAAAAATCAAGTTCAATATTTCAAGCCTCTGACTTTAACTAGAGGTACTGATAACTGATAACTGATAACTGAAATGACCTGTTTTCCAACTGACAAATACTTCAACGTTACTATCAATCCCAATTTTTTTACCACAGGGAACCTGCTGATATTGTTATATCCTCCATTGTTATGCCCAATGCCTCATCACGACATAGAAAAACAGCGAGTTCGCCAACTTCTTGTGGTTGTATGAGTCTCTTCTGAGGATAGCTTTCCTTAATTTCCTCTAAGTATTCAGCAGCAGTGCGGCCTTCAGTTTCAGCAAGTCGCGTAGCCACCTCTGTAGCCATCTTAGTTTCTACCCAACCAGGACTAATTGAGTTACAGGATACTCCGTGGGGAGCCCCTTCCAAGGCAACACAACGAGTTAATCCCAGAATTGCTGCTTTGGAAGTGCAATAGGCAGCGTGCAGCGGAACACCCACTGAAGCATAAGTGGAGGCAATATTAATAATACGACCCCATTTCCGTTCTATCATTCCAGGTAAACATAGTTTGGTAGTGCGATAGATACCGTTGAGGTTAATATCGATAACTTTATACCAGTCTTCGTCTGGATGATTGCAGATTGTATGCTCACAGGCTATTCCCGCAGCATTGACCAGAATATCAACTTTGCCAAAACTGTCGAGTGTTGCATCATAAAAAGCCTGAACTGAATTAGTTAAGGATACATCCAAATTCATCACTAGAGCTTTGACACCCTGTGACTCAATTTCTGCTTGGCATGAACTTGTGCTAGCAGAACGAGAACCGACTGCAACATTAGCTCCACTTTGAGCTAAAGCAATAGCAATAGCTTTACCTATGCCAGATGTACCGCCAGTTACTATTGCCACACGACTTTCTAAAAATTTTACTTGACTCATCTTTCTTTAGACATCTCCAAAAATCAAAAGTAAAGTCAATTATTGTTCATAAATCATCAATTATTTTTCCTTGTTTCCTGTTCCCTGTTCCCTGTTCCCTCTTTTAGGCAAACAACTCTAGTATTACTACACCTGCTACGATCATAGCAATTGACAGAACTGTTTTCAGACTTACTGATTCCTTAAATTTGATAATTCCTATAATTACAGTAGCCGTCGTTCCTAAACCCGCCCAAGTTGCATAAGCAACGCTAATATCAATTGTTTTCACAGCTAGTCCCAAACAATAGAAACATAAGCCATAAAATAAAAACAACAAAATGGATGGTAACTTTTTGGTAAAGCCCTCTGAAAGCTTTAGACAGGTGCTACCTGCTAACTCAAAACCAATTGATAACATTAAATAAAGCCAACCCCACATTTTTTTCTTTTTGTTTTCCTCTTGTTATGTTGCTACGAACGTTCTTCAGCTACTTTAGTAAAGTTTAATGTAACTAACCCAATCGCTACAAAAGTCAACCCTACTATCTTAGCCCAAGTTAGTTGCTCGTGAAACCATAGTAACCCTATAAATGTTATTCCTACCGTTCCCACTCCTGACCAAACGGCATAAGCGAGGCTCAAGTTTAATTTTTTCAGAGCCGCTGCAAAAAAACTGAAGCAAGTAACATAGAAGACAACAACAAAAATCGAAGGAACGAGATTGCTCAAACCATCTGAAAGCTTGAGACAAGTTGTACCTGCAATTTCCAGAATAATTGCTAAACTCATATAAAGCCAACTAATAATCATTTTCCTTTTGGTTTCAATAGTTCTACTAGGGTAAACTAAATAGGCTAAAATGGTGAATCAAGCCAAAGGCTGCCCTCAAAATGTTGGTAAAAACAACTCTTTTATCTATAGAACCCCTAAGCGCATCTCCAAAAATTTAGGCGTATGCTCCTATTACTTAACTTAAGCATATATCTTTTCTTCAAAAGACATTTCCAATCATCAAAAATCAAATCAATTATTGTAGATAAATCATCAATTCTTTCCCCCCTACTCCCTACTCCCTACTCCCTACTCCCTTTTTTCTGGAAAGAGCTAAAAGATACCAAATGGGTTCTATATTAACTCTAGTAATTTTATTCAATCCGCAGTCGATGTTCGTAAAGTTTTTGGTAATAAGGCAAGCAATACTCGTAGGCTTGTTTTAAGCGATCGTTATCTTCAATGCTCACATAATTTTTTTTGTTGTTTTCTTGAAATCCTTGAGCTGATAGTAAATAAGTATGCCAGTTCCTAACCCATTTAGGAATTTCGGGAGCCTTAGAACCCCATTCTAAGGCGTTGGGAATAAATGGAATTCCCACAGCATTACAGTAAGCTTTAATTGTGGCTTCTGGTTTCTGTACTAAATCATCTGAGTCGATTGTGGGAGGAATTTTTCCTAGAAACGCAGTGGTTAATTCAAACAATCGATATAGTTCTGCATATCCTGCTTCATTTAAGCTGAAATCAGGCCAAATGGCAAATAGAGAAGGAAGAGATTTGGCAGGATCGCGAATAATAAAAGTGTGTTCAAAGTGAGATAAAAATGTGGGGTTTGCTCGACCGCAAATATAATAAGCCATATCTTTAATAAAAACTGGTCGGCTTTGAGCTTTATCAATTAATTCCTGGAATAGAGATTCAAAATTATAGGCGGGATTAACCTCAATTTGTGCATAGCGATCGGATTTTCTTTCCTCACTACGGTAAAAGTAAAAACTAAAAGGTTCATGAAGAACTAGAAAATCTCCTCTCTGTCGCATCATCGTTTCAAAAACCGTGGATGTCGATCTCAAAGTTGCCCATAATATTAGAATTTTTTTCATTTTTGCTGAAGTTCTTTGATAGCAAACTAATTACTGATATAGAATCCGGTTGAATAGTTATCGTATAGTTGGGAGTAGGGGAGTAGGGGAGTGGGGGAGTGGGGGAGTGGGGGAGTAGGGGAGTGGGGGAGATTAAAGGCTTGAAGTAATTATAAAATTATCAACATATACTATATAACCGGATTCTATATGAAGAGCCAAGATTGTTAACAATTCGAGATCAAGTAGGGAGGATCGCATTTAGGCATAGATTTTCCCGTATAGCCATCCCCAAATCTTTAATTTTTGCAGAAAGTATAGTAACTCACCAGCTTCTATTCATAAACAGCGATCGCTTCACCCAAAACATCCATTATTGGCTCTACACGCAACCCCGGTTCCTCTAGCACATAAGTTTTCCCGCCCTGGTTCCGAGGCAAATGGCCGTTCGCCTCCTACTAGATATAGTGGTTCTGCGTAAGTACTGATTGCTATATTTTATTGATATACAGCGATAGCTTCACCCAAAACATCCATTATTGGCTCTACACCCAACCCTGGAACTTCTGGTGCAAAAGTCTTACCCCCTTTATTCCGCGCACCACCTGTAGCTGTATCCACAGTCAACATTTCATGGCATAACCAAGTTGCCCGCAAGTGAGTTAGTGGGGTACTCTGAGCAAGATGGACTGCTCCTGAGTCTCCAATCACACTTCCTCCAGTGACTTCAATATTCATCCGAATTCCTGTTTCCATACAAAAATCTCGGATACGCCTGGCCTTGGTTAATCCTCCTACTCGACCAATTTTCAATCCAATAGCCTCACAAGCACTGTCAGCTTGAGCGCGAACAACATGACCATAAGCTTGAATACATTCATCTAAGATAATGGGATGGGAGGTCAGTTTGCGTAGTTGCAAACACTCTTCATAAGTTTCACAAGGCTGTTCAAAATACAAAATCGGTTCTTTTACAGAATTCATTACCCTCACACCATCATCTACTAACCAAGCTCTATTCACATCAAAAGTTGCAGTTTCATTAGCAGGTAAATAAGCACCGATCGCTTGAATTCTTTCAATATCTAAAGCTACATCCGCTCCAATTTTACAGGTATGAATAGTCTCTCCTTTTTCTTGACCCCGCTTAATGGATTCAATCATTTCTTCTGGGGTACCTGTGGGAACAGAATTTTGAATGGTTATTTCTTGGTCGAGACGACCGCCAAATAGTTCGCAAAGTGGTAGACTTGTTGATTTACCCAGAATATCCCAACAAGCCATATCCAGAGCTGATTTAATGTAGGGATGACCCGGTAGAGCAGTATCCATAGTCCGATAGATAAAATCGATGCGTCTAGGATCGAGTCCAAGCAATTGAGGAGCTAACTCTTCAATCCCTGCTCTGATACCCCGTGGAAAAGCGGGTAAATAAGTAGAACCCCAAGGACATCCTTCTCCCCAACCCCGAATTCCTTCATCTGTATCCATAGCAATGATAGTAGAATCCAGTTTGTCAAAATACAACCTACCACCTGATAGTCGGTAAGGATGTTCTAGGGGTAAAGTCACCTGATAGACTGAAATTTTAGATATTTTCATAATTCTGTGCAAGATTTAGACTCTTAAAAAAGAATACAGCACAAGTAAAACAGCTATTTACTCAGATATAAATCTTTATATTGCTCAAAATTATCTCTTCCTGTGATATGATCCCAAGCTAATATCATGTCCGGTTGAATACTTACACTTTGGAGTCAGGAAGGCAGAAGGCAGAAGGCAGAAGGCAGAAGGAAAAGAAAGATTTAAAGGGAGAAGGTTTTTCATCACTAATTATCCGGACATGATATAATTATCCTACTCTCAAAAGTCGGCTTCCCGAACTGAGGTCGAAAGACTTTCTGCCACGAATAATCCAATTATTATTCATCAGCAGGCACTCTCCCTTCTCCATAGAAAAGATTCAATAGTAAGTCAAGAGCTAGCTTATCATTAGACAACTATTCATAAACAGCGATCGCCTCTCCCAAAACATCCATTTTTGGTTCTACTCCTAACCCTGGAGTTTCTGGTGCAAAGGTTTTACCGCCTTGATTGCGAGAGCCACCAGTAGCCGCATCAATAGTTAGTATATCGTTGCACAACCAAGTAGCCCGTAAAAATTCTCGTGGAGTAGATTGAGCCAGATGTACTGCTGCTGTATCAGCGATGATACTACTTCCTGCATCTTCAATATTCATCCTAATTCCCGATTCTACACAGAAATCCCGGATGCGCTTTGCTTTAGTTAAACCGCCAACCCTACCAATTTTCAGCACTAGGACTTCACAAGCATTGTCAGCTTGAGCCCGAACAATATCACCATAACGCTGAATACATTCATCTAGTATCATGGAATGAGAAGTAAGTTGGCGGACTTGGAGACACTCCTGATATGTTTCGCAAGGCTGTTCAAAATAACATACCTTGTCGGTGACACTGTTCATCACCCTAACAGCTTCATCCATTAGCCAAGAGCGATTAGCATCAAAAGTTGCACTTTGATTTCCAGTGACAAAAGAACTCACTGCTTCGATTCTCTCAATATCTTTAGCCACATCGGCCCCAATCTTACAAGTATGGACTGTGTAGCCTTTTTTTTGACCATCCTTAATGGATTCAATCATTTCTTCTGGGGTACCAGTAAAAACAGAATTTTGGATAATAACTGGTTCGTCTATGCGACCGCCCAACAGTTCGCACAGAGGTAATCCTGTTGCTTTGCCTAGAATATCCCAACAAGCCATATCCAGAACTGATTTAATGTAGGGATGACCAGGTAGAGCAGTATCCATCGTCCGATAGATAAAATCAATACGTCTGGGATCGAGTCCAATTAGTTGGGGAGCTAACTCTTCAATACCAGCTCTGATACCCCGTCCAAAAGCTGGTAAGTAAGTGGAACCCCAAGGACATCCTTCTCCCCAACCTCGGATTCCTTCATCTGTATCTATAGCAACGATGGTGGAATCCAGTTTGTCAACAGATAACCTACCCCCTGATAGTGAGTAATATCATGTCCGGTTGAATAGTTATAATTAAAGCTTGTAGTAGGGCTTCAGCCCGAACTGTAGATAGATAGGGCTAAAGCCCTACTAACAACAAAAACTTTTTTATCACTGATTATCCGGACATGATATAAGTATGCTCTAAAGGCAAGGTTACTTGATAGACAGAAATTCGAGATATTTTCATAATCTGAGGTTGGTAAATTAGTGTATGGTATTAATCTTACAGCGGTTTTCATATCAGTAGACCACAGTAGGGACGTTGCATGCAACGTCCCTACTTGGTTTTGGTTATGACGATGTGGTTCATCAATTTGAAAAGCGCTGTAATTCTTTAGGAGTCAGGAGTCAGGAGTCAGGAAGGAAGAAAGAAGAAGAAACCCCTAGTAGAAGGAGAAAATTTTTTGGTCGCGTAAAGGTTACGGAGTTCTATCGCGCTCTGATCAGGACATGATATCATACCTCTTTTCACCAACGCCCATAATCTTTTTATATAGAATCCGGTTATATAGTATATGTATATGACTAGGAATGAGATGGAATCCGGATAAGTAGTTGATGAAAAACTTGATCCCTTTTAACCTTTTCTTCCCTCTCTTGGTGCGCATTCCCTTGCGTCTGACGCCGACGCGGGGTCGCACCGCTTCTGCCTTCTGCCTTCTGCCTTCCTTCTGTAGATACGATAAGTATTTAACCGAATTCTATATTAGAGCTTTTTGAAATTGGCGAGGTTGTCAGAAATAATGTCACCATCTTGGAGAAATTTACCTAGTTGATAGCCAATATCACTGTCAAGATCCTTGGTACTAGAGTTTAAGAGTGAGTAGGTTCCCTCAATCGAAACTTTTGAATAGCGAGCTTGGCAATCTACAAAACGCATTACATAAGCTTTTCTTGATGGTAATTCTCCCTCTTTTAAACTACAACTTTTGTGCCAAACAAATTTGCCTAATAAAAGAGCATCACCTACTTCAAAGTCATCTTCTACTTTATTGTTATCCAGAACAAAAGTTTCAACCGGAGAAGCATACTGAAAATCCCAATTCTTAAATTCTTCAGTCTTAGAAAACTCAGAAATATTCTCTTGTTGCACTAATTGGTAAACTATATCGAAATAATGGCGAGCAGAACAAACTTTGTGAGAAACATAGGACAATCCTCCATGTTGCTCTTTTATATTAATTGGATCGAGTGGTATCCAGAGAGTATATGCTAAGTCTTCAGGCATAACGCAACAAAAGGAAAGGATATCGTGATGCCAATGGAATCCTTTCTGATTGGCATCAAGTTCAAATCCGATTCCTTGGATAAAAGCTGCTCCCCGATTATTTGTTAATTGGTTCAAAACATTTTTAAAATTCGCCGAAGAATAGATATCTCTTGTAATCGCTTCTTCAATGTCATAACCCATTTTTGATATTTCTCCAGAGTAAAACTCGGGAGGAGCTTTCATTGCATTAGAGTTAGAGATTAACTTTCGCAATCCATCGACAGCTTCTGTTGTTAACAGTTTTTTCAGTTTAATAAATCCATGATCTGAAAAAAACTGTTTCTCTTCTTGGGATAGAGTAATTTGATTGGTTAATGAGTTCATGTTTATTAATACTCCTTTTGCGATTTACTTAGGGCTTGCTGATTAAATCTAAAACCATTGACATATAAAGATTATAGCCAACAGTTACTAGCCCTCATACCATCATCTACTAACCAAGAATAGAACACAAATGCAACACCTATTTACTCAGATACAAATCTTTATATTGCTGAAAATTTTCTCTTCCTGTGATATGATCCCAAATTACATATCCTACTCTCAAAAGTCGGCTTCCCGAACTGAGGTCAAAAGACTTTCTACCATGAAGAATCCGATTATTATTCATTAGCAAACAGTCTCCCTTCTCCATACGGAAACAGTATTGGTAATCTGGATTTTTGAGATAGTTAAAGAAGGTTGCATAAGCTTGATAAAACTCCTCCATCTGCTCGAAAGGAAGATTCCAATTACTAACGTGGAAGTGAGCAAAAGTAATCGCAACTAAATCTCCAGAATCATGCAACTTAAAAATAGACCTACTTCTAGTATAAAAATACTGCCAATCTTGATATAATTGACGGAACTGGATGGGAGTTTGAGCTAATAATCGAAAGTAATGGGGATATTTTTCACCAAAGTCTTTAGCAACACGAAAACCATCTACTAAAATCGATTCTCCTCCTATCGATTCATTTTCAACCATGTAAAAGCAAGTTAGCAAGTGAGGAAAATCTCTGTTTGTGTAATCAGTGTGAGGGTTGAGATGATGGCAAGTATCTGCTAAGTCGTTCGCTCCAGGCTTGTACTCGATGTCATAGAAAGCTCCTGCTTCAGTATGGAGCATTGGTCCAATAGAAGCTAGAAAATCCTGATGTTTTTGTGGAGTTAAGTCATGGATTAAACTAAAACCATATCTAAAAAGCCGATCTTTCCATCCTTGAGAAACCCCGAAACTAGAATTTTCCCACTCAGATAGATAGTTCTCCAGCAAAGCTTTATTCCACAAAAATTCTTCAGGATAGCGACTTTGTGATTCTTTATGTTTGTCCTTGTGGTCATCTTGGTTGCGATCGTAAGCATAAGTCATCAACCATTCAATAGGAAAGATGCTGCGATGTGGAGGATCTTCGTCCCAGTCAATTATCAATTCTTCATCTGTTAACTTCACGGAATTTGGCTTTGGGATTTCTTTTTCTTTGCTGAAGTCATAGAGTTTCGTGAAAGAGCTAGGATGGCGACTTGTCTCAGAAAGACAATTATCGCGTAACCAAATGTAGTGAAAGCGTTTGTTGTTAACTGTTACAAAAGATTTATTTTCCTTCATCGGTAGTGAAAGTAGTATATTTACAACTTTTTTCATATACTTAGAGTTTTATACACAAAAAAGTTACAAATCCAAGTCTGGCATTTATTATTTCTATTTGAGAAAAACCCGTTTGAGTTAATAATTCTATATTTTGTCTTACAGACAGAGGAACTAAGACACCTTCTAAATTGTTGTTTCTTGCGTTCAATTTCTTCATTATCAAATCATACCCAGAATCAGCAACGCCAAAAATTATTCAAACTCGCTTTAAAATAGAGTTCCAGTTTTTAGAGTTATTGTAACCAAATAAATCTTGATAGTGAGTATCAACTAAGTATTCATCTTCATGGGAATGCAACCATTTTTTCATATTGTGTAGTTTCTCCAATGCTTCCTTAATTTCTTGTTTTTCTTCCCAACCCTGATCGTCCCAAAAATTCCAGATTGAGGCATTAGTGTCCTCTAGAATAAAGTAGTCCCCTGGTTGCAACCCATTTTGATGAAAGTAGTCACAAATTCCTACGGTATTGATATGGACATCATCAATCAACAGCCAAGGATGGGGTAAATTGGCTAGAAGAGTAGGGGGGAACGCTGATTCTATCTGGTTACAATCCCCTTGGATAAAGTGAATATTTGGCTTCGATTTAGCTTTTTTATCCAACAAACCGAGGTCAATATCCACAGAATAGATTTCTGCTTGAATGCCAAAAATTTCCAAGTTATCTGCTAGCCAAAGGGCGCTTCCTCCATTCAATGCCCCCAGTTCAATAATGGTTTTAGGTTGCAACTCATACAGAAGAATAGGATAGCTGGCAATCTCAGTACATCCTTTATTCAAAATAATCCCTTTCCAGGTTTGCAAATAAGTATTCTTCAGCAAAGTCTGCCATACAGAACTAGGAAGATCACTTCGTTCCTCTCGCTGTGATATTTTGACAAAGCGATCGCTCCTAGACAACACGGTTTCATGTTTTGCCTCTTTGATAACATCAGTATATTTCATATTATTTTCGGATAATGTTGTCTGCTTAGGGTTTTATGCACAAAAAAGTTACAAATCCAAGTCTAGCATTTATTATGTCTGTTTGATAAAAACCAGTTTTATTTAATAATTCTATATTTTGTCTTACAGATAAGGGATTTAATACACCTTCTAATTGTTGTTTCTTGCGTTCAATTTCTTCATTACTTAATCTTTTGTTTTGTTTGAAAAGTATATATTGATTTTCTGTTATTTGACTTTGAAGTGTTTTTTCTGTCAGGATAAATAATCCTTTACTAATTAGGGAATCAAAAATAGCTTTTAAGTACTCTTGTCTTTCTTGAATGAAATGAAGAGTCCAGTTACAAATAATAGCATCAAAAGTCATATTTTGAACGAATGTTTTCGATCGAAATAGTCTTGAGGGGAAATCTTTGTCAACTTTACTCAGATTTTTGCCAGCTACTTTTAACATTTCTTGAGAATCATCTATCCCAAACAATTTGTTGAAACCTTGTTTATATAAATACAACAATGTATTACCACTAGCACATCCTACATCAATGATATACCCATCTTTAGGCACATTATCTTTAAGTATATTAATTGTTAGCTCTATTACTTTCCAGTAGTCAGGTATATGTTTTTCTGCTTCATCAGTAAACCTATTAGCTATTTCAGCATCAAAAACCCACTTTCCTGTACTATTAATATTGTTTTCTGAAGATTCTACTTTGTTGTCATACATATAAAAATATTAAGGCTATAAATTTTCAATTGTCATATCAAATCCGGTTAAACAGCCATAGAATGGTTAAGTCTTTAGAATTCAGAATTCAGCAATTCTGCAATTCAGAATTCAGGAGAAGAAAGATAAGACAAGATGAGCGTAGTTATGACAATTGGATAATTTTTTTATGTCCAATTAAGCGGATTTGATATCATAAGCAATAAGGAAGGCAGAAGGCAGAAGGCAGGAGGGAAGAAAAGGTTAAAAGGGATCAAGTTTTTTGATCGCTGATTATCCGAATATGATATTACTCCTCTACTTAACAAGGTGTAGAAAAATTTTTGAGAAATGGTATCACTCCTACCCCGTCTAAATTCCCATTTCTTCTGTCTTCCCCTCCTGGGAGGCAGGGCTGTTTCAAAGTATCGCAAGTTAACGATTTATGGAGAATGGAAGATTAGGGGACAGGAGAATAGGGAAATTTACCAAAATTTGCCGATTTTTCAGCCAATAAGCGTTTTTAAGCTCTGACTAAAATGGTGAAAAGTCAACTTTTAATCACAAATTAAAAGCCTCCATCCCCGTGTCTCCGTGTCTCCGCGTCCCCGTGTCTATTGAAAATGAAACAGCCCTGCTCCTGGGAGGGGGAGGGGCTAGGGGTGGGTTGTCTCCTGTTTCCTACCCCTACTAAAAGACTTTTGAGCGCAAACCCTAATTAGACTACTTTTTTCAAAATAGAATTCCAATGTTTGGTAACGTTGTAACCAAACAAGTCAAGATAATGGGTATCAACCAAATATTCTTGAGGACGAGACTTTAGCCAATTTCTCAAATCCGCTAATTTATTGTTTCCTCTTTCTACTTCATCAGGACTGAACCATTCTGCTTTTGACTCTCTCTGCTCTTCTTCTGTCCAAGGACTCCAAACAAAAGGATTGGTATCTTCCATAATTAAATAGTCACCGCTCTGTAACCCATTGTTATGAAAATATTCACATATTCCGGCAGTGTCTGCATGGGTATCGTCAATTACCAACCAGGGATGGGGTAAGCTTTCTAAAAGCTTGGGAGATAACACCTTCTCTATTTGGGTACAATCACCTTCTATAAAATGAATCCTTTGATCCGATTTAGCTCTTTCATCAATCAGAGATAAATCGATATCTACTGAATAAATTTCAGTCTTAACTCCAAAAACTGATAAAATATCGGCGAACCAAACAACAGTACCTCCGTTTAAGGCACCCAGTTCAATAATAGTTCCAGGTTGTAATTCGTGCAATAACATTTCATACATGGTTCTTTCTGCAATCCCTTGATTAGAAAGAATCCCTTTCCAAGTTGTTATATAACTGTTGCTACCGTATAAAACAGCCCATCCAGCTTCGTCGATATCGCTTCTGTCTTCTCTTTGAGAAATTTCAACAAAGCGATCTGGTCTGGATAAAATAGTTTCGTGTTTTTTTGCCTTAATTATCTCTTTGTAACTCATTGTCAATATTCCTAGCTAACTGCTCTATAAAACAGATCGATGATTCAAGGTCTTATGGTTGCTCATTTTTAAATTACTTGATGAGCAAACCATAATATCAAAGTGTTGAAAAACTTATTTTAACGACTCAGATGTGCCAAAAATTTTGTTAATACTGGAAGTTTCACTTTGCTGCCAAAATCAAAGGATTTTATCTTCTCTACAATCTCTGGGTTTGGTTGATAAGTATCAAGATTATCAGATACCCAACAGGTTCCAACACTCCAACGAATCACATCCACTAATAATTCATCGGTTAAACCCATACCTTTCCCTAGATCGTTAGCTTCCCCTAAGATTAAGTAATTGATATATGCCGTAAAATCTGTGAGAGATTTAGCAATATCCATCAATTTCTCATCTTGCAAAGGTTCTGGGGTAGCATACTCGAGTTGATAAGGAAGAGGTTTAATGCGACCAAAACTATCAGTTACTCTTTCTTCAGAATGAATGTAACTCCGGTCTAAACCATAAGGGGATGGCGCTGTAAAATCAGGCAACCGCAAATCTAAATTGTTGTCTTCTTCAATTAATTTAGTGACTTTCACATGATTATCATGGGCATCATATTTCTGTCCAGCTTCTCGATATCTTTCTTCAACAATACGCCCTAACGGTAACGGAACATTTAATTCATCAGCTAATTTGACTGTTAAATCAGTATCTTTCACCGTAATTTCCAAAGAGCAGGAATAATCATAACTGCCATCAAAAATAAAGGGACTTACTTGCTCTGTCACTACACTATTTCCTTGGGAAGCTCGAATATAATCCCACATCCATAACAAGGGAATGCCATATATTTTGCAAATCATATAAACTTCCCCTAATGTCACCATTTGTGCATAAAATAAAATGTTGGTTAGGAGTTTTACTGTTTGGGCTTCACCTATAGTGTTACTCACAAAGAAGGAAATTTTGCCGATCGCATCGAGGGTTTCTTTGCTCAGATCGTAGCCTTTTCGGTCTCCACTAACATAGTAACTAACATTACAAAAATCTACACCCATGTGAGATAGGTTGCTCACAGGAGATTCTAAACTGAATATTCCTTTTTTGGCAGCTTCTCCTGCTATATGTTGGGTATTATGGTAGTCAGTTGTAGAAAAATCCATCCAAGTTGCACCCGGTCTCATTCCTTCTGCTGCTCCAGTTTCTCCCAACATATTTTCTAGTACATGATGGGGCAAGGGTAAATTAGTAATTACCAAATCCATCCCTTGAGCAGCTTCCTTGGGACTATCTTTCCAAATAGCCCCTTTTTCAATAACTGGTTTTGCTGCTTCTGGATACTTATCATAAACTTGGACTTCATACCCATCCTTAAGCAGTTTATAGATGTTTTGTTTGCCCATCGCACCAGTGCCGATGTAACCAACTTTTTGTTTTGTCATAATTTTCTCCTGAAATTTTAATCTATTACAATTAGTATAGTTGTTTGACGATCAGTTTAATTGTGCAATACTCATAATTCTATGAAAATATTTTCACCGTCAGAACTAGAATTATTATTGAGAACAGTTCCTTAGAACTGGACTAATTTTTTCCCACAACCATTCTGGTATAGTATGATGATTTTCATACACTTGACCAAATTTATTCTGAATTTGCTGAAAATAATTTTCTACAGACTTACCACTATTTTGTAACGGTGTCAAAATTTCCTTTTCAAACAGAGCGATACAGCTGACGCCACGCTCCGCGATCGCCTGATTTCTTACACCTTGTTGATAAACCTTGTAAAAATAAAGTTGAGTTTCCTCAGGCATTCCTACACATTCCCAAGGAATATAACCTTTTAATCCCAATAATTCTGACCAAATATATAAATTTTCTTCCATGGCAAAGAGGTCTTTACCAAAAGCTTTAATTACCTTTTCTCTATCTCCATAA
>NZ_JAAHHG010000400.1 GCF_010692555.1 Okeania sp. SIO3B5
CCGTGTCCCCGTGTCCCCGTGTCCCCGTGTCCCCGTGTCCCCGTGTCCCCGTGTCCCCGTGTCCCCGTGTCCCCGTGTCCCCGTGTCCCCGTGTCCCCGTGTCCCCGTGTCCCCGTGTCCCCGTGTCTCCGTGTCTCCGTGTCTCCGTGTCTCCGTGTCCCCGTGTCTATCGAGAATGAAACAGCCCTGCCTCCACCGCAGGGGTTAGGGGTGGGTTGACTCCGAAGAAATACCCTAGCTATTAGTAGTAAATATTTATAAAATTGGTATTAATTATGATTAAAAATAAAGATAAAAAAATGAAAAAACTCTTTTCCTCCATTTCTCTTCGCACAGTTTTTGTGATTCCATTTATTATTCAAATTGTTTCTGCGGTGGGAATTGTTAGTTATTTGTCATTTAAAAATAGTCAGAAAGCGATCCGGGAAATCACTCAAGAACTGCGGGAAGAAATTACCTCAAGAGCAACTCAGTATGTTGGTGACTATCTCGAAATTCCTCACACTCTCAATACATTGAATGATTCGGCTTTCAATATCAATATTCTCAATGTCAAAAATCCCGAAAAAATCAGAGATTACTTTTGGAAACAAGTTAAATTAACTCCAAAAATTAATACCATTCAAATTGGCATACATGAACAAGAAAAGTATATCGGAGTAGGACGAACGGATGGAAAATTAGTCTATAAGATATCCGATCCATTAACCACTCAACGAGAGTTTCAATCCTATGCCATCGACGATCGAGGTCGTCCCACGAAAAAAGTTAGTGGTCGTCCTAACTATCAAATGCGATTGCGACCATGGTATCAAGAATCATTTCAATCTCAAATTTCTATATGGAGTCTTTATATTTTCTTCTCTCACAAAGCTTTGGGGATGACACTCTCAAAACCTGTTTATAATGAATCGGGAAAATTATTGGGTGTAACGGGAATTGATATTACTCTCGAAGAAATAGGTGATTTTCTCAAAAATTTACGTGTTGGTCGCACGGGAAAAATTTTTATTATCGAACGTGATGGCAATATTGTTGCTTCTTCAACAGAAGAACAGCCATTTCTAAGTAAAGGAGAAGATTTAGTCCGTCTCAATGCAACCAATAGTCAAATTCCCATGATCCGATCAACAGCAAATTATTTACAAAGTTATTTTGGCAATTTAAACGAGATTGAAAAATCTCAACATCTCGAATTTTTTATCAATGATGAACGCTATTTTCTCCAAGTTACTCCTTTTGAAGACCCCAACGCCAAGGGTTTGGACTGGTTAATTGTCGTGATTATTCCAGAAGCAGATTTTATGGCACAAATTAATCAGAATACGCGAACAACGATCATTCTTTGTATTATTGCATTGGTTATTGCTGCCGCCATAGGAATTTTAACAGCTCGTTGGGTGACTCGTCCTTTAATTGCGTTGAACCAGTCAGCTAAAGATATCGCTAAAGGCAAATGGGAGCGCACCGTTCATTTGGAACGTCACGATGAATTGGGAGAATTAGGCCAATCATTCAATAGCATGGCTGCTCAATTAAAAGAATCTTTTCAAACCCTCGAAAAAACTAATGCTGAACTTGTAGTTGCCAAAGAAAAAGCCGAAGTTGCTAATCAAGCGAAAAGCAGATTTATTGCCAATATGAGTCACGAATTGAGAACTCCATTAAATGCTATCCTGGGTTTCACTCAAATTATGACCCGTTCCCAAACCCTCCCCCGCGACTACCAAGAAAACTTTGCTATCATATCTCGCAGTGGAGAACACCTCCTCACCCTGATCAACAACGTTCTCGAATTCTCCAAAATTGAAGCTGGTAAAATCACCCTCAACGAAAAGAACTTTGACTTGCATAGCCTTCTCAACGACATTCACCATATGTTCCAACTCAAAGCTGACAGCAAAGGGTTGCAACTGTTACTGGAAAAAGAGGAAAGCGTGCCCCGCTACATCAGCACCGATGAAGTGAAACTGCGCCAAGTCCTGATCAATTTGCTCAACAATGCCATCAAATTCACCGAAGCAGGAGGTGTCATCTTGCGAGCGACTCCCATCGAAACTCCAGACAGTTCCCAGTCTAAAAGGATATCCTTTGCTGTAGAAGATACCGGAGCTGGAATTGCCTCAGAAGAACTTGAGAAACTCTTTGAAGCCTTCGTCCAAACCAAAATTGGCAAAGAGGCACAAGAAGGAACGGGGTTAGGTTTACCCATCTCCCGTAAATTCGTGCAATTAATGGGTGGAGATATCCAAGTCACCTCGCAAGTAGGACAAGGAACAACCTTCAGTTTTGAGATTCAAGTCAAAGAGGTGGATGCCGAAGTCGTAGAAAGTCAAAAACCTAAACGGAGAGTTATTGCCCTTGCCCCCGAACAACCACGCTATCGCATCCTGATCGTAGATGACAAAATCCTCGATCGCCAGTTGTTAGTGAAACTGCTCAATCCCCTCGAATTTGAAATCAAAGAAGCCAGCAACGGCAAAGAAGCTATCAAAATTTTCGAGTCATGGCAACCCCATTTGATTTGGATGGATATGCGGATACCTGTGATGGATGCTTATGAAGTCACGCAGAATATCAAAGCCACCACCCAAGGACAAGGGACGGCAATCATTGCCTTGACTGCCAGTGTTCTAGAAGAAGAAAAAGCGGTAATCTTGTCTGCAGGGTGTGATGCTTTGATGAGGAAGCCATTTCGAGAGGAAGATATATTTGAGGCGATGCACAAACATATCGGTGTCGAGTTTATATATGAAGAAGTGCAAGAAAAAGAAATCAAACTAACAGGGGAGATATTAACGCGAGAAAATTTAGCGACATTACCTGAAGAATGGCAAAGAAGATTAGAGGATGCAATTGTGAATTCAGATCGTAAAACCATCAATGGTATATTGGAGAAAATTTCTCTGGAACACGAGGAGTTAGCGGAGGCTTTACAAACATCTCTTTATAACTTCGAGTATGAAAAAATCTTGGCGTTGCTGGATTAGAATAATTAATAATTAATAATTAATAATTAATAATTAATAATTAAATAATTCTGGTATAAAGCCTCCCCTTTTAAGGGAAAAAAAAGCGGTCGTTTGCGGAGCATTCCGTAGGATGGGATGGATGAGTTTCCTAAGCATATCCAATCGACCAAGAGAAGAAATAATATTTCCTTATATTCAATCCTCTCGGTTTTAACCAGAGGTAATTATCAATTATCAATTAATGAACTCTCCTTGTAAAAGAAGAGGATTGACTCAAAGGATTTTTTTTTATCCTCTTAAAAGAGTAGGTTTTTAACCACAATTTTTCGGTAAGAGAACTAAAAGTTCCTCACAAAATTATTTTCCGTACTTTTTCCTAAAAATATCTTCCCTTTTGCCTGTTACCTATTGCCTATTCCCTGTTGCCTATTCCCTATTATACCAATTCCCAAAAGTAATGCTATACTTGGGCAATACTTCAGCTATTAAGTAATTAACACTAGCCCAATAATTTTTTTGCTAATTTTAGCTATGTTAATGTTAATTATTATAATGTTTACTTCTCCCCCACTCCCCTACTCCCCTACTCCCCTGCTCAAGAAAGCGTAGAAAAGTTTTTGAGAAATGGTATTATACCATTTTGAAAAAAGAATGTTACGAATAATAAGAATCATAAATAAACTTTCAAATAAAGTCTATTTGACGAAAAAATAACTTAAAACATCAAAAATGGTATTAAATCTATCCCCATACGAATTCTGGATTGCAGAATTGCTGGATTCTAATAAATACCCTAGCTATTTGTGGCAAACATTTATCAAATTGGTATTACTCATGATTGAAAATAACGGTCGAATTATTGTTGTTGACGATACCCCCGCTAATCTGCATTTATTATCCAATCTTTTGGAAGAACGCGACTATGAAGTTAGAGCTTTTCCCAGTGCTAAATTAGCACTAATGGCAATGAAAAATTTCCTTCCAGAGTTGATTTTATTGGATATTATGATGCCGCAAATGAATGGTTATGAAATGTGCGAGTGTCTCAAGAAAGATGAAAAATTGCGAGATATTCCCGTGATTTTTATCAGTGCATTGAACGAAATTTTTGACAAAGTTAAAGCATTTAGCGTGGGGGGAGTGGATTATATTACCAAACCTGTACAAGCTGAAGAAGTTTTAGTTCGCGTAGAAACTCATTTACAACTTTTTCGCTTGCGAGAAATGCTCCAAAAAACTAACTTTATTCAGTCTGAAAAATTAGCCCAACAAAATCAACAACTCAAGACACTCAATCAAGAACTCGAAAAGGCAAATAAAGAGCTGAAAGAGAAATACTTACAACTTGAAGAGGCACAGCTCCAGCTCGTACAAAATGAAAAAATGGTAACCTTAGGCAATCTCGTGACTGGAATTGCCCACGAAATTAACAATCCCCTTGGGTTTATCGGTGGCAATGTCAGAGCAGCACAAAAACATCTGCAAAATTTATTGGCAGGACTTTCTCTCTATCGGGAGCATTCCCAACTTGATGATGAAATCGTCGAAGAAATCGAAGACCTCGATCTAGAATTTGTTGCTGAAGACTTCCCAAAACTGATTGCGTCAATGCAAGGGGGATACGATATCATTCGCAATATTAGTAAATCTCTACGAATATTTGCTCGTAAGGATACCAATAAGAAAAACGAGTTTAATTTGCACGACGGGATAGATAGCACCTTATTAATTTTAAAATATCGTCTCAAAGCTAACGAAAACCGTCCAGCTATCGAGATTATTAAAAATTACGGTAATCTGCCACCAGTCAAATGCTACGCGGGGCAACTCAATCAAGTATTTATGAATATTTTGGCTAATGCGATTGATGCTTTAGATGAAAACAATGTCGGAAAAACCTTTCAAGAAATAGAAAAAGAACCAAATCGAATTACTATTAGAACGGAATTAAGCGAAAACCTCAAGAATGCAATAGTGCGAATTGCCGACAACGGAACGGGAATGCCAGAAGAAGTCAAAGCGAAAATATTCCAACAAGAATTTACCACAAAAGAAGTAGGAAAAGGAACAGGTTTGGGCATGGCGATCGCCCATCAAATTATTACTGAGAAACATGGGGGTAAGATTAGTTGTGATTCTGTCGTTGGGCAAGGTACAATTTTTACGATCGTGATTCCCAGATAAGATATTGCACCTCTTTCAATATTATAAGTAGGGTTTGCTGAAAAAGTCTTTTTGCTAAGGCAGGGAGTAGGGAGCAGGGAGTAGGGAGTAGTGAAGAGTCAGGAGTTGTAGAGGACGTACTCGGAAAAATTATCCCAAGATTTTTCTGTCTCTATCTTACCCCAATACTCACTTTTTGAGCTTTGTTAGGCAAATACCTGCTACTTTTTCACTACCTAAAAAGGCACTTACCTTTATATATCAAGACTTTTATATTTAATCAGCAAGCCCTAAGTATTTTGGGGAGTCATCCGCCAAGAGGAGTCATCCGTCAAGAGGAGTCATCCGTCAAGAGGAGTCATCCGCCAAGAAATAAATTTCTTGGCTCACAGCAGAAGTCATCTAAAGATGACTAAAGATAGCTAATTTATTATGGCTAATTAATGAGACTTGTATATTACCAGGACATGATATGATACCAATTTGAAAAAAGAATGCTACAAAAAAGGTAATACAGTATTGACAATTTGGAGAGATTGGCAGTAAATTATAAAGGTTGTTATTTTAGGCAAACCACAAATTTTTGATCTAGTTGGCAGTTTTAACTTATGTCTAGACGGGATAATTTGCATTTACCTCTACACCGCACATTAGAAAAAGACGGGTGATTAACTGTTGAATGAAAATTGTAGAAAGTAGTTGCTATTTGTAGAAAAGTGTTTTAATATTAAACAGATAACTAAAGAAATGAAATAATTCAGGTGAATGCGACTTGTTGACAGACATATTATTAACCGAACACATCAGTATTGGGCTTGTTGTGATGAGTTAGCCTTTAAGTCAAAAAACTTGTATAATTTGGCTAATTATTATTGTCGTCAGCATTTTTTCTGTACTGGTTATAGTCTGGATTTAACTAAACTTTATCACACTACCAAAGATAGCGATGCTTACAGAGCATTACCAACTAAAGTATCAAAACAAATAATCAAATGCTTGATTGCAACTTGGCGTGGTTATTTTCAGGCTATAAAAGAATGTTCACGCACATCCAGGGAAGTTTTTGGGTAAGCCCAAAATACCCAAATATAAGGACAAAACCAAAGGTAGAAATGTAGTTATATATTCAAAGGAATCAGTCTATAAAGCCCCTTTGAAGAATGGTATTTGTCACTTATCCATGAGTGATATCAAAATACCTGTAGTTGTGGATACTGTAATCGAAGTGAGGATAGTACCTGCGACTGCCTGCTATATAATTGAAGTAGTCTATGAAAAAACAAATCAGCCCCAAATACATTCAACATCTGTAGCCGGAATAGACTTAGGGATTGACAGTAAGGTAGCTCTATCTACAAATAAGCCTGGTGTAAAACCACTGCTGATTAACGGGAAGCCACTAAAAAGCGTCAATCAACTATATAACAAGCGTAAAGCTAAGTACCAAAGTCACCTCAAAGGCAACAGAAAAACCAGTCGGATATATTGAAGTATTAAGTTATCATAGAAATCGTTTTGTGGAGAATTATCTGCATAATACCAGTAAATTAGTGGTTGAGTATTTAACTACAAATAATATTGGTACTGTAGTAATTGGAAAAAATGATAACTGGAAACAAGGTGCAAATATTGGCAAAAAAAACAACCAAAATTTTACTCAAATACCTCATTATAAGTTAATTCAACAGATAACTTATAAGTGTCAACTGGCTGGGGTAAAAGTCATTGAAACAGCAAGATTGTTACACCAGTAAAACATCTGCTATTGACGCGAGAAAAACCAATATGCTATTGAATTCTATCTAGGCAAGCGAGTCAAACGTGGTTTATTCAGAAGTGCAACTGGTAAAGTGATTAATGCGGATATCAATGGCAGTCTTCAAATATAAGATAAGAAATTCCCAGGAGCATTTACTGTTGAGGGAATAGTGAGCTGTGCCGAGAGCGCCTATATTGGTTAATCCAATATCAAGATAAAAGCTCAGATCGATTTTCTACAGTTTTTTTCGTACGGTGGACTATTACCGATGATCCGTTGATCTTAGTGTTAGAACAAACGCCATTAAAAGCAAATTTAGGAGCTGAAAAGTTTTTCGCAGCAGAAAAAGAAGGGCAAAAAATTGCTGTGGAAGTCAAAGACTTTAATTCCCCTTCACCTATTAGCGAATTGGAAAAAACAGTTGGACAACTTCAGCTTTACCAATGGGCTTTGGAGGATCAAGAACCAGAAAGAAAGCTATTTCTAGCCATCAGTCAAGATAAATATCTTGAACATTTCCAAAAGGGAATTTTTCAACTAGCCATCCAGCGTAATAGAATTAATATCATGTCCGGATAAAAGCGTGATAAAAAAACTTGTTCCTCCTTAATATAATAGTTTTCATAAGGCGTGCAGTACATCAATGATCCCCCGCGCATCCTCCTTAAAAAGGGGGACCTTCCAGTTCCCCCCTTTTCAAGGGGGGTTAGGGGGGATCTCCTGACTCCTCTGCTGTTACTTATAACTATTCAACCGGACATGATATAACTTATTAGTTTACTCACCAGAACAGGGGGTTATTGTTCAATGGATTCCTCTATAAATTATCCAGATATCCTCAAAAAAACTGTGCAAGAAGCAACTCGCGATCAACCTAGTTTACAACAGATTAAGCTGTATCCTATCTGTGATTTTGATTCTGGTCACTTCCTTGTAGTGGGTACAGGTTTAGATAAGCAAGGCTGGATCGACTTCATTGTTTTTCACGCTCGTGTGCTCGATCGCCAAGTCATCATTGAAATGGATAACTTTGAGGATGGGTTAACTTCTTCTCTTATTGACGCTGGTATCCGAGCGGAGGATATCATCTCCGGTTTTAATTATCATAGAAGCGTTGCAATGTCTTAAGATTGAGGAGAAGTGGCGATCGCTAAGAGGGAAAATATCGGTTTAAGCGATCGCTTATTTATCAAAATTGTTGACAATATGGGTCAGATCCTAAAGTAAGGCACTAATAATAGTGGTTACATCAGCAATAATGACCAAGTTATAAACTATATGTAGCAGTACTGCGTAAGTCCTGTAAATGTCAAATAATTTCAGGAACATTTGCTTCTTCTACATCCTACAAAATTCAGCCCTGGTTTGGAGAGCAAACCCCTACGCGATTGATGTTAAATTAATTTAATACAGTTCATTAATTGATAATGGATAATGGATAATGGATAATTACCTCTGGTTAAAACCGTCCTTGATTGAACATAAGGAAATATTATTTCTTTATTTTCCCCTTGTAGAGCGACAGCTCGCGGCGCAGCCAAGGGGAGGCAAAGTAAACTGAATTATTTAATTAATAATGATTAATGGTTAATTATTCGGTAATTAATCTACAAATATGGGAAAAAAATTATGAATGATACCGCAACAATACTTGAAACAAAAATTGCTTTGAAAGAAGCTTTGAAGACTTATGATGGAGATGTTAAACAGCAGAATGTTAAGGAAAAAATTGACCAACTTTCTCAACTTAACCCTACAGTAGAACCTACCCATAACTCCCTTCTAGAATCTCAAGATTGGCTATTAATTAGTGCCCCTTCTTTTCCTCAAGGAGAAAAACTTTCTAATGGTAAATATGCTTATACTCTGGGAAGGTTAGCATTTAATATGTTTGAACCTACCAATTTAAAGTTAGTTATTGACTCTGTTAGACAACCTGTTGTGTTGTTAGGAGAAGGAGAAAAACGTAGCCATGATATTATAGTTGAGTTTAGTATTATTGATGAATTATTCCCACCATTAAAAGGTATTGTTCGTAATTTAGGTGTTTGTTATCCGGCCGATAATAAGACTTTACAAGTCGAATTTACCGGAGGAACTTTAGCTCCACAAAAGGGTGAAAATTTGTCAATTTGGAAAGATATATTTGGTCAAGATAAATCATCAAAAAAAGGATTAAAAGAACAATTAATGTCTGTATTTTTAAAGTTAATGTTTGGGTTAGTGCCACCCCAAGGTATGAATACAGAAACAGGAGAAATTTCTTTTACAATGAAGCGATCGCCTAAAGGTCGTTTAGAAATGCTTTATTTAGATGAAGAACTTCGCATTACACGGGGAGAAAAAGGGACTGTTCTAGTTTGTGAGCGTTTGGCGTAATTTTTGAAGAAGGAAGAAGGAAGAAGAAAGAAGGAAGAAGGAAGAAGGAAGAAGGAAGAAGTTAATAGACATCTCCAATAATAAAAAATAAAATCAATTATCCCAAATAAATTATCAATTCTTCCCCTCCACAGTCGGGGGAGGGGCGAGGGGTGG
>NZ_JAAHHG010000401.1 GCF_010692555.1 Okeania sp. SIO3B5
TGGAGGCAAGCGTAACCCACCCCCATCCCCTCCCGGGAGGGGAGCAAGAGGGGTGGGTGCAGCAGCCTGTGTTAGCGGAGCTTTGCGAAGCGCAAAACGTCAACTCGCCGAGGAGCTACGGCTCGGTAGGAATCCCCGTGCCTGCCTCTTTCAGAGGAGCTTCGCTAACAGGCCGGGGAGGATGTCAATCTTTTATGGTAAAATAACGCAAAACAATTTTGAGAAAAAGAGGTTCCTATGACAGAACAAAATGCTCGTGATTTATTTAAAGCTGCCTACGAACATCGTTATACTTGGGACTCTAATTTTCCCGGTTATAGTGCCGATATGGAACTAAAACAAGGGTCAGAACTGTACAATGGCCAAATTTCGATAAAGGCAGACTTTACTGTAGAAGTCACAGGTATCTCAGACGAAGAAGTACAACAAAGCGTTTATACTCAACTGCGGGACGTAGTTACTCATCGCAAACGTTCATCCTTTGAAGCATCTCACGGTAAAAATAACTTCAGTCTGGGCGTTCAGGATGAAACTGGTGCAGTTGAAATTCTCGTCGAGGGTGATGCGATGGGGTCAAATTACAAGGTTAGAGATAAGGAAATTTGTCTAGTTAGTCGGGTAATGGGCCGCATGGCTTTCGTAATTAATACTCACAAAAGCTTGAATACAGAAGAAGGTTCTGTTGCTACTCACTATAACGCTATTTTCCGCAACCCTCAAACCAATGAAGTGATAAGAGAACTAGAGTTTGAGGACAGTTATGAAAAAATTGGCAGTTATTACATAATGACTCGCCAGGTAGTCAATTCTACAGAAAAAGGTCAAGTAACAATAACCGAATTTAACTATTCTAATATCAAATTGCTAGAACCAGCAGTTGTATAGGAATAATCTGAACTTTTGGTCTATTTTAATGTTAATTCAGCTAGGATTAATTTAGGATAATCATAGTTCTCATATTTTCATAAATTCAACAAAGAAAGGAGAAAAAAATGCCTAAAGCACTAACCTCGGAAAACGTGGAAAATGTATTAGATGAATTACGCCCCTATCTCGCGGCAGATGGTGGTAACGTGGAATTAGTAGAAATTGAAGGTCCGGTAGTAAATCTCAGACTACAAGGAGCTTGTAGTTCTTGTCCTAGTTCTACTATGACTCTCAAAATGGGTATTGAGCGTAAACTTAGGGAAGAAATTCCTGAAATTGTTGAAGTAAATTCTGTAGCGTAGTTAGGTTTTCCCTTCTCACAAGCAATGTGAGAGGGGCTATTCATTAATTGATAATGAGATAATGGATAATTGATAATTACCTCTGGTTAAAACCGCTACGGAATTGAAAATAAGGAAATATTATTTCTTCTCTTGGTTGATTGGATATGGTTAGGAAACCCATCCATCCGGAGACCGCTTTTTTCCCCTTAAAAGGGGAGGCTTCAAGGCGCGAATTGTTTAATTATTAATTATTAATTATTAATAATTCGGTAACTGTTGGCTATAATCTGGTATTATCTATAATAATCTCTGATTATCTATATTTTCTTTTATGCTACTAGGATTCAAAACTGAGTTACACCCCAGTGATATTTATGAGTTAAAAAAGTAAAAAAGTAACTCTAAACTTACTGAAAAATTTAACTGCAAAAACAGATAATTCATTACTACATAATATAATCAGTTATTTCTCATGGCAATTTACTTTAAAAATATCACAACAATTTTGGCTTCTTATATAATGTGAAATAATTCCTTGAAATTACTATTCTGTAGGTCGTAGTAAACATGAGAATAATTAACACATTCCTAACTAATAATTATTAAAAAGGTTCGATGTGCCTGTATCAATTATTTAATAATTGAAATGTCACCTAAGTATAGCATTACTTTTAGTAATTAGTATTAATAATAATACTCTGCATAGTTTTTGCGATCGCACATATAAGTAATTTTTTTTACATATATATGATAGCAGTATCAAGTATAGCATTATTTTTGAGAAATGGTATAATATGATGTTCCCCCTCCGGGGGAGCTACGCTAACGGATAATCAGTGATAAAAAAAACTTTATCCCTTTTAACCTTTTCTTCCCTTCTGCCTTCCTTCCTCTAAACAGTATAACTACGAATTAATTTAAACAGGCAATCAATGAAAATTCTAGTTGTAGAAGACGATCAATTTATCGCCGAAACTTTAGCTGATGCCTTAACTGAACAACTTTTTGTAGTTGATATAGCCACAGATGGTAAAGCAGGTTTGGAGCAGGCTCAAGCCTGTAATTATGATTTAATTTTATTAGATGTAATGCTGCCTAAATTAGATGGTATTACTCTATGTCAGAAGTTACGTTATTTTAATAAAAATATTCCTATTTTACTTTTAACTGCTCGTAATAACAATCAAGATAAAGTAAAAGGTTTAAATGCCGGAGCTGATGATTATGTCGTTAAACCATTTAATTTAGAAGAGCTTTTAGCCAGAATTAGAGCATTATTACGGCGGGGAAATGAGTCTACTTCTCCCATCAAAAAATGGGGTAATTTATGTTTAAATACTGAAAATTGTGAAGTTACTTACAATAACAAACAGTTAAATCTTACTCCTAAAGAATATGAAATTCTCAATCTGTTTATGCACAATAGCCAAAGAATATTTAATTGTAGTGCAATTTTAGATAAAGTTTGGAGTTTTGAAGACACACCTACAGAAGATACAGTTAGAGCGCATATTAAAGGTTTAAGACATAAATTAAAAGCAGTAGGTGCGCCTAGTAATTTAATCGAAACTGTTTATGGTTTAGGTTATCGGTTAAAACAATTTGAAGAAGGAAGAAGGAAGAAGGAAGAAGAAAGAAGAAAGAAGGAAGAAGGAAGAAGGAAGAAGGAAGAAGGAAGAAGGAAGAAGGAAGAAGAAGGAAGGCATCCCCCCTTGCCCCCCTTTGAAAGGGGGGAGGGAAGAAGCAAAAAGTGGATGGGGACTCAAACTCCTACTCCAAGCAATTGTAAACACTGTTTATGCGGCAAGGTATTAAATTCAAAAGAAAAAGATCAAAATAATTTATCAGTCAAGAATAATCAAATAAAAGATAAAGAAAAGCCTCAAAAATATCAGGAATCTCAACAAAAATTGCAAGAGTCCATAAGTAAAATATGGGATAGATTTAAAGGAACTATTAATGAGAGGATTGGTGTATTGGAACAAGCAGTGGTAGCTGGAAAAAATGAAAAATTAGAGATTGATTTACAAAGAAAAGCACAACAAGAAGCTCATAAGTTAGCAGGTTCTCTAGGTACATTTGGTTTAGTATATGGCTCAAATTTAGCTAGAGAAATAGAAAATTTATTGGCGGCGGAAAAAATTCTTAATCCTGGAGAAATATTGCATCTATCTAAATTAGTAAAAAGTCTATGCAACAAGATAGAACAGCATAATAATATAGACGAAAAACAAAGTGGTCATCAACAGATAAAATCTTCCGGTAGTCAATATTCTATTCCTATTTCCCCAGAATGTAAATTATTATTAATAATAGAAAAAGATAGTTTATTCGCAAAACAATTAGTTGAGGATGCTGTCACAAAAAAAATACAATTTAAGCTAGCTCCAAGTATTTCAATAACCACAGATATAGATACTTATATTAATCAGAATTTCAACTATAGTTTACAAGATTTATCATTTTGTCCTAATGTAGTTTTACTTGACCTTGAAGTTGCTACTAATTCAGAGAAAATATTAGCTAAAATTTCTAGTCAGATGCCATCTCTACCTGTAGTTGTACTTAATACTAAAGGTGAATTGAACGACCGCGTAAAAATTGCTAAACTAGGAGCATCAGCATATCTAAAAAAGCCATTACCAGCAACTCAAGTTATAGACATAGTATTAGATATCTGGCAAAAACAACAGACTTTAGCAACTGTGATGATTGTAGATGACGACCTACAAATTTTAGAGACGATCCAACAGATACTAACCCAGTGGGGAATTAAAGTTGTAACCCTGAGTGATGAGCGATATTTCTGGACAATCTTAGAAAATACAGTGCCAGATTTATTAATTTTAGACATAGAAATGCCATATTTTAATGGAATTGATTTGTGTCAAGTTATTCGTAACGATCCACATTGGAATTGGCTTCCTGTTATATTTCTGACAGCTTATTACAACCCTATGATTTGTCATCAAGTTTTTGCTGCTGGTGCGGATGATTATATTTGTAAACCATTTAAATCTTCTGATTTAATCACTCGTGTTCTTAATCGGATTAAACGTAGTATAAGTGTTTAATTATCCAAATAATTAACTGTGAAAAATTTAAAATAGGATAAAAAAAATGCCAAGTATAACTGAAAATAAAACCAATTTAATAGAGTCTTTGAAAAATGCTAATGCTCAATTGAAAACAGAAATTAGGGAACGTCAACGAGCGGAAAAAGCACTACAAGAGCTAGTAGAAAAATATCAAAAAACATCTTTACAACTCCGAACTTTAATTAACGCTATGCCAGATATTGTCTGCTTTAAAGATGGTACGGGCCAATGGCTAGAAGCTAATCAATCAATGCTGGAATTATTTGAAATAGAAAAAGTAGATTATCATGGTAAATCAGATATTGAATTGGGAGAAATTAGTAGTTTTTATCGAGAAGCTTTTTTATCTTGTCATCATAGCGATCGAGAAGCATGGAAGAAAAGAACTTTGTCTAGGGGTGAAGAAATAATTCCCAAACGAGATGGCAGCGTTAAAATTTATGACGTAATTAAAGTACCGTTATTTTATGAAGATGGAAAACGTAATGGAATTGTTGTTTTGGGGCGTGATATTACAGAGAAAAAACAAACAGAAAAAGTAATGATTAGATTAGCTTCTATAGTAGAATCCTCTAAGGATGCAGTTATTGGTAATACTTTAGAAGGAATTATTTATAGTTGGAATTCAGGAGCAGAAGCAATTTATGGTTACTCTATTTCTGAGGTAAAAGGTCGTTTTATTTCCATGTTAGCTGTGCCAGAAAGACCAAATGAAATACCCCAAATTTTAGCAACTATTGCGGCGGGAGCTAGTATAAATAATTATGAAACTGTACATATTAGAAAAGATGGTAAACATATAGATGTAGCTTTAACAATATCTCCAATCAAAAATACTGAAGGTAATATTATAGGAGTTTCAACTATTGCTCGAGATATAAGCGATCATAAGCAGATAGAAAAATCTTTGGAACAGCTTCGTTACCAACATAAATTAATATTAGACTCAGCGGGAGAAGGAATTTGTGGAATAGATACATTGGGAAAAATTTCTTTTGCTAATCCAGCAGCAGCAAGAATGACTGGTTATACAATTAAAGAGCTGGTAAATAGTGACTGGAGTTTGATAATTTCTGGGGTTGAAGAAGGAAGAAGGAAGAAGGAAGAAGGAAGAAGGAAGAGGGAAGAAGGAAGAAGGAAGAAGTTGATGGGGACTCAAACTCCAACCAATTGTCAACACCATGTAGACGGCGGGGTATTAAACCCCAAAGAAAAAGATAAAGTTAACAACAAAGAAGAAGGAAGAAGGAAGAAGGAAGAAGGAAGAAGGAAGAAGTTGATGGGGACTCAAACTCCAACCAATTGTCAACACCATATAGACGGCGGGGTATTAAACCCCAAAGAAAAAGATAAAGTTAACAACAAAGAAGAAGGAAGAAGGAAGAAGGAAGAAGGAAGAAGGAAAAAGTTGATGGAGACTCAAACTCCAACCAATTGTCAACACCATATAGACGGCGGGGTATTAAACCCCAAAGAAAAAGATAAAGTTAACAACAAAGAAGAAGGAAGAAGGAAAAAGGAAGAAGGAAGAAGGAAGAAGTTGATGGAGACTCAAACTCCAACCAATTGTCAACACCATGTAGACGGCGGGGTATTAAACCCCAAAGAAAAAGATAAATTTTCAGTACAAAAAAATAACTCAGATAGTCAAGTTACAACAACTTTAAAAAAAGGAATAGTCTGCCAAGTTACTGATGAATTTATTCAGCGACGAGACGGTTCACATTTTCCCGTAGAATATGTAAGCACACCTATTTTAGAACAGGGAAAAATTATTGGTGCAGTTGTAACATTTAAAGATATCACAGAGCGTCAAGCAGTCGAACAGATGAAAGACGAATTTATTTCCGTGGTGAGTCACGAGTTACGTACTCCTCTTGCTTCTATTCACGGTGCTTTAGCTTTATTGAAAAGTGGATTACTTAATCAAGCGCCAGAAAGAGGTAACAGGATGCTAGATATTGCCATTGCTAACACAAACCGTTTAGTACGATTAATCAACGATATTCTAGACTTAGAGCGTCTTCACTCCCAGCAAGTAACAATGCTGAAACAAACTTGTAACATTGCTGAATTAATGCTCCAGACAGCAAATGAAATGCAACCTATTGCAGAGGAAGCAGGAGTTAATTTGTCAGTTAAACCAGTGGATGCTAAGTTATGGGGATGTCCCGACAAATTAATTCAAACCTTAACTAACTTACTTAGTAATGCTATCAAATATTCCCCGCAAGGAACAACTGTCTGTTTAACTGCCAGCAAACAATTGATCGATAGAAACCATACCGTTAGCTTCGATAGCTTCACTTCAACAGTTAAAACTTGCACTAAAGCACCTACCTGTAATATTCATCATAGTTATCAAGTTTTGATTGCAGTTAAAGATCGAGGGCGAGGTATTCCTGCTGACAAGATAGAAAGTATTTTTGGTCGCTTTCAACAAGTTGATGCTTCTGACTCTCGCCAGAAAGGAGGAACAGGTTTAGGTTTAGCCATTTGTCGCAGTATTGTCCAACAACATCAAGGTAAAATTTGGGCAGAAAGCACTTTAGGAGAAGGTAGCAATTTTTTTGTAGCCTTACCAATATTAGATGAGGAGTAGGGAGTGGGGGAGTAGGGGAGTGGGGGAGTAGGGGAGCGGGGGAGTGGGGGAGTGGGGGAGATTAAATATTGAAGTAATTAGGGTTTGCTGATTAAATCTAAAAGCACTGACAGATAAAGCTTTTAGAATTTTTAAGGCTTTAAATTGTGCCGGAAATGAGGTCAAAAAGGTTCAAAAAGTTAGCACAAAAAGCTCACTAGGATAGAAAATTTAACAGACCATTTTTCCGACTACCTACTCTATAACTCGCATTCCTCCTGACTCCTGACTCCTGACTCCTGACTCCTACCCTCACCCATAAGACTTTTTCAGCAAGCCCTAATTATAGAATTATCAACTTTGCTACAAATAGCAAAGAAATAATATTTCCTTATATTCAATTCTGTAGCGGTTAATATCATGTCCGGATAATCAGTGATAAAAAACCTTTTTCCCTTCTAACCTTTTCTTCCCTCCTGCCTTCCCCTCCTGGGAGGGGTTAGGGGTGGGTTGCCTCCTGCCTTCCTGACTCTAAAGTGTAAGTATTCAACCGGACATAATATAAGTAGGTAGGTGAGAAAATTTACAACTACGTCATTGCGACTGGAACGGAGTGGAAGGAAGCAATCTCAAGGGTTTCGACAGCATCAACATTTCGTTATATAGTGACGTTTATTTGCACCTACCTACTTAAAACCCGAGGTAATTATCAATTATCCATTATCAATTAATGAACTATCCCACACTTTGTTGATGCACTAACAAATAGCCTATAATTACTAGCAATGATTTCCTCTATTTCCTACTTCCTCTTTTTCAGGTATCTCCAAACAATAAAAAATAAAGCCAACAATGTAATGGAAAATAAAACCAACAGAAGCATAGGTGAAACCCCAAACTTAGGAGGCTCAGGCATAACTAAAACTGTATCCTCACGCACAGACAAATGAGGAGAATTACTTTGTTAATACCTGTAGCAGTTAGTTTATCTACTGTTTTCTGGATAATTGCGACTAAAGCTTCAATATCATTATAAAAATGTGGTAAAATTTTCACCAGAAAACTATAGGAAAACTTAATTAAAAATGGCAGAAATTACTACCGATAAATTAGCCGAAAGCTTACAGACTGTATTGATAGAAGTCGAACGCACAAAAACTCCACTAACTGTCATCCATGAAGGAAAACCATTAGTAACGATTTATCCGGCGATCGCTGAACCTAAACCCACTACCGTTAACCGCCTAGCTAGTTTGGGCCAGGATAAAGGGAAAATCACCATAGCGGAGGATTTTAACGAACCTTTGATAACTGAAAAACTTAATGGTGTTTACACTCAACACTCCTCTGAGTTAGATGAGAATATGGCGATGATACAGTTTAGCAGCTTGAAAACTGAACAATGGTAATGTATAGAGGAGAAATTTGGTGGGTAACACTTCCTCAACCCGTAGGTTCGGAACCTGGTTATCGTAGACCAGTATTAATTGTTCAGAATGATAGTTTTAATCGTAGTTTGATTCAAACTGTCATTGTGGTAATTATTACTTCAAATCTAGATTTAGCAGAAGCACCCGGAAATGTTTTGTTGCCAAAAAGAGCAACTGGACTACCACGAGATTCTGTTGCTAATGTATCTCAAACCATAACTCTGGATAAGTCGTTTTTAGAACAACGAGTTGGTTTTTTATCAGAGGAGTTGCAGGATGAAGTTGATGAAGGTCTGCGTTTAGTTATGTATCTTTAAAGTAATAATTGAGAGAGGGTTTGGCTTCCTGAGAGCGATCGCTACTTCTGTCGGTTGGGTAGAGCGACAGGGAAACCCAACACAAGCGTTACAAGCGATCGCTACTCATGTAGGTTGGGTAGAGCGACAGCGTTTCGCTGCGCGACATGTTTGCGGAGCATTCCGTAGGAAAAAGCGCAGCTTGTCCGGAGGATAAACTCAACTACTCTAATATTGTTGTTGGGTTTCGTTCCTCAACCCAACCTACAAAACTATACATATTTATTTTATTGTCAAAAGTTTTTTAGTTGACAGAATTCGTATATCCGTGCCATAGTCAGTGTGGCCGCTGCAGTTTCTTTTTTGCCCACTCCCGCAGTTCTTTGTCTGAGTCGTTTGCTGCTCTGTCTTGTAATAGTGGCAGGGTTTGCGGATGGTTTGGATAATATTTGACTATTGCTTCTAGTGCTGTTTGTCGAGGGTTGTGTTCAAAACTAAATTCACGTTCAAAAGGATCATTGAGGGCACTATTTTGAAATAATTCAAAGATTTGAAACCTTTCCAACTCATGTTTCCAACCAGTAGTTATTTGTTCCAATGCTTCCCGTCGTACCTCCCAACTTTCATCAGACTCTAGTCGTTGTCTGAGCAACTCAAAAATTTCAGGGCGATCTTTCCAACCAGTCGCAATTTGTCGCACCGCTTCCTGTCGCACATCCGAATTATCATCAGAAACAACCCTTTGTTTGAGTAAATCTAAAAAATCTTTTGTTATCGATAATAATGGAGATATTTGGATCGGAGACGAATT
>NZ_JAAHHG010000402.1 GCF_010692555.1 Okeania sp. SIO3B5
TTACTCCCCCGCTCCCCTACTCCCCTCCTCCCCTACTCCCCTACTCCCCCGCTCCCCTACTCCCCTACTCCCCTACTCCCCTACTCCCCCGCTCCCCTACCCCTACCAAAAGACTTTATTCAGCAAACCCTACATATATAGCACATTACGTCTATTTTGTCTGCGATCTGATACCAACTTTACAGTAACTTATTATGTTCAGGACTTACGCAGTACCGCTACATCTAGTTCAGAAATGGTCATTTCTGCGGATTTTACCACTATAATTAGTGCCGTTGCGTAAGTCCCGATATTCCCTGAAAACGCATTTTAGCTTACTATAAAATACTTAGCTACATCACTCACTTGTTATAGATAAATTACTAATAATTCAGCTAGAAATCTATATCAGGCTTTTTTTTCTAAGTTTTCATATATATCAACTAACTAAATATACTTAATGCTACTTGCTTAACAGTAGAATTTTTAAAGATTGAGTAAAGTCTTGCAAAAGGGATTGCAATAGTTAGGCGGAATTAGTTAAGTTATATTTGTGAGGGTTAAGAGAAGTTCACAAACGACTGAAACTAATAAGATAACTCAGAAGTATAAATCTTCAAATTAATTAGTAAAAGTTAGATGAACTAATGACTAAGCTCATAATCACAAAATCTAATCACACTCACAAACTATTAATTACTAGCCTTTTAATCATGAAAAATTTACTCAAGCACGCATTCGCATTGTCTGCCGCTACTGTTTTCGGTGGAGCAGTTGTTGCTTCTCCCGCTCAAGCTGGTAAATTCGTTGGTAGTCTAGCCTTCTCTAATGGTGCTGATGATTGGTTTAGTGAAGTAACTCCAGGAGCAGGTGATACTTTTGATATCGAGTTTAATCCTTTGGGTATAAACTTTGTTACTACCCAAAATGGTTTTTTTACTCCTCCATTTGATGGTTATCCTGTCCAAGGTGTAGCACCTTCTGTAGGAGAATTTGAATATGTTAGCTCCAGTGGTTCTGAGTTCATATACGCGCTAACCAACGACCTAGTTTTTGCCTATGATAATGGAGCAAGCGTTACTTGGGAAGCTGGTACTGAGTTTATGGGTGTGTTCAACGGTTTAGACACTATAGAATTTCAGCTGGCTAAAGGTCAAGGTATATTGGTAATGGTTGACGGTATAGGAGAGACTGATTTCTCAGTCATTGCTGAGACACTTCAATTTTCAGACACTGATGCACCAGGTGGTGGTACATATAACGCACAAGTCGATCTAGCTACTCCTATTCCTGAACCAACTGTATTATTCGGTCTAGGTGTAGTTACAGCAGGTTTAGTAACTAGCCGTCGTCAGAAAAACTCCTAAACCAAAGTTTGATTGTTTTCTGTGCAATCCCTCTAGTCTCAGCAATAATATCTACATTAGTCACAGCATAAGAGTGTAGAAAAAATAGCGATCGCTTGCTTCAACCTAACTACTCTTTTAAATCAATCTAAAATACTTAGGGCTTGCTGAAAAAGTCTTTTTTCCAGGGGAGGAGCCAGAATCCAGAATCGGTGAATTTCCTACGGAATGCTCCGCAAACAGGAGTAATATCAAATCCGGTTAAACAGCCATAGAATGGTTAAGTCTTTAGAATTCAGCAATTCTGCAATTTCCTACGGAATGCTTCGCAAACAGAATTCAGGAGAAGAAAGATAAGACAAGATGAGCGTAGTTATGACAATTGGATAATTTTTTTATGTCCAATTAAGCGGATTTGATATAATGAGAATTATAGAAGAAGTAGCCAGAAAAACCTTCCCTTAGTTTTCTTCCCCTATCTTGCTGAAAATCCTAGATTTTTGAACCATTACCACCTAAAAGCTAGCATTTTATTAGTACCTAAAAAGGCTCAAACATTTATCTGTAAAGAGTTTTAGTTTTATTCAGCAAGCCCTACTTAGATTTTTTCATCTACTTTGTTACAAAAAAAATATCTGTGAAATCAACTTTTAGAGCGGTTGCTGGTTTATTGGCGATCGCTTATCATTTTGTAGGAGTGTTGTATCAATGCCGTTGCTAAATGCTCCGCAAACAAACTCTGTCGCTCGCTTCGGACAAAAACACTTTGCAGGTGCTTCAACAATGAATAATGAATAATGAATAATGAATAATTACCTCTCCTTGAAAGAAGAGGATTGACAAAGAAATGAAAAATTTTCTTTATTATCCCCTTAAAAGGGGAGGCTTTAAACCACAATTTTTCGGTAAGTCCTATATTACAGCGCTTTTGCTCATTGATGAACCACATCGCCATAACCAAAACCCTGTAGGGACGTTGCATGCAACCTCCCTACTGTGGTCTACTACAAAAATAACTTCTGATTTCTGACTTCTGACTTTTGACTTCGTTAAGTCCGGTAGCATCGGTATTGTAAGCGTAAAGGAAAGGAAGAGGGAAGAAGTAGGAAGGCTTAAGAGCAAGAAAAAAACTTAAATTTTTAGATATTCCCCTTGGGTTTACACAAACGATACCAATGGACAAGATATTGACATACTCCCGACGTTGCGCTTGCAAGGGCATCGCGGGATTCTTCAGCCAGAGAAACCCTGACCGCTGTTTTAACAGAGGTGATGTCCTCCCCCTGTGTTGGTAACAATTATAGTGACTATATTTGCAATTGTCAATAACTATATTCAACAATGAATAATGAATAATGAATAATGAATAATTACCTCTCCTTGAAAAGAAGAGGATTGACAAATTCATGAAAATTTTTCTTTATTATCCCCTTAAAAGGGGAGGCTTTAAACCACAATTTTTCGGTAAAATAACTATAGCATGTATTCTATAAAGAGAATAAAGAAAAAATTCGCATAGGAACAACAAATACAACGCCCGGCTTTCCCATCCCTCCGCTCCCCTAATAGCTGCCGCCACCATCCTCCGCCTTTTCCTGACGGAATGCTCCGCAAACATGTCGGCGACAGCCGTTAACGTTTGCGCAGCATGACCATAGGAAAGTTATGCGAAGCGCAAAACGGGAGAACGCGGGACTTCCCGCCGGGGGAGTTAAAAGCGATCGCCAAATTATCTCTTATTATCTCTTAGTTATTGGTAACTTCTTCCATAGACTACCAATCATCAAAAAACTAGCTAGGATCATTAAAGAAGTAGGTCCACCATCGTTAATGTTAGGGACAGAAGTACTAACAAAGAACACATTATCAGAAATATTTTCAATTTCGGTGTTGGCTTTGATAATATCCGACAACTGAAGACCACCTAACCAATCTGAAACCAAACCATCATCGCCTAACTCCCACTCAGCAAAGTGAGTATCATTTTCATACCAGAAGCGATCGCCATCTCGTAATCTTTCAAACTGGTCTGCTAAAATTGCTTCATTCAACTCCCCAATACTAGAATTTTCTAAATTATCCTCCGCCAACATTCCTACCCACAGGTCAATTTCGTCAACATTACTATAAACCGCCTGTAGTGATGCCACCAATTCTGGGTCAGATGAAATGTCACTAAAATTATCTTTCCTATCTAAACCCAATACTTGCCTAACATCATTATAACTAGCTAAACCATGATCCCGTCCGCGCTGAATATTCAGAGCTGCCAAATCTGTTCCATTTACCACTGGCCCTTGACTGGGAGGACCAAATAATTGATTCCGCAAATCATCAATTACTTTCGCGTCTGTTTTCTGCTGTACCTGAGAAGCTAAACCACGCAATATAGGATCTATTCCTCCTTTGCTAGTAATGCTATCTGGCCGGAAGAAAACGTCAGATAAGTTTTGTGGGCCAAATTCTGTAGAGCTACCATCTTCATTTAAATGTTGTAGAGTAGAACTAACTAGAGTGTGCCCCAAACGAAAACCTGCTGTAGAAAATTCTGTACTGATATTAGGATTAACAGTTGAATCATAACCACCATAAGGATCGAGAGTCACGCCCAAAGCAGGCAAGAATTCGTCATAAGTAATTTTCTGAATTTCGGCCCCTACTATTTTACGCGCCCGTTGATAAATCTCTTCATCCCGAGCAATAGGATCTAAGGGTAAGTCTGTATGAGTAGCTTCAATAATTTCAGCGATCCGGTTATGCTCTCGTGCAAAGAGGGTGTGTATTGAGGCTAAAGCTGAGTTTTCATTTGCTCGTACATCTCCTGCCACAAAAGTACTTGGACCCATTCTTCCATCCATCGCCATATGAGGTGCATTAGGATCGTTTCCTTGAGTTACCAGTAAATCTCCTGTAGAGTGAGCAGTCATCTTCAATTTTCCACCGCCAAAACTGCGTAACCAGTCAGCACGCTCTTGGTCGCTACCATATACATTGCTACCATCTATCCAAGCTGTAATTTCGTTAAATTGCTGGCGGGGGTTTGTGGGGTCAGTGCCAGTATTTTGATCAAAGAGTGATCTGGTAACAGGAATAAATGAATCAGGTGCGAAAATAGGGTCGTCGTTAGGGATGGGAATGCTAATAATTTCTCCTGTATCCCTTGACTGTAGCTCACTCAAAGTGATATCATGGTCAATAAATTGTCCCCATAACCATGTATAATCACTTAAATTTCGGGAGTCTAGGATAGATTCTGATTGGTTAAAAACAGTGTTACTAATAACTCTAGCATTTGGACCATCAACTAATTGATTTATGCCATCTCCATAATTTGCTGGTGCTAAACGAAACAAATTTTCACCTGTTTCACCATATTGGGAATTATCTAAGTTATTGTTACTGCCGTCAAATGTACGAAAGTTCATAGTTTCCACCTGCATTTTTTTTACTACATCCTGATACTTTTAGCCTTCCCAAGCTGATGTAGTTTTTCCAGATATTTTGATTAAGATCGGCTTAATTGCTTAATTTCAAGTTTTATCGATTACTTTCTATCAAGTCATGGGAAATTGGCTTTGGCGATCATATTTTTTTAAGTTAAATAACTATAACATATTAAAATACAAAAAATTGTGGTATTTGGGAATCTTATTATCTGCTTCATAAAACCGACATAGAACCGCATAATTACTGACATTCTAATGTTTACTTCCTGCTTTCCTACGCAAACAACTGAGACCGTCGGCGGTTATACTATTTCTCAAAAACTTTTCTACATTTTGTTGAGCAGAAGACCCACCCCAAACCCCTCCGGTGTAGAGGAAGTAGGGGAGTGGGGGAGTGGGGGAGTGAACCCACCCCTAACCCTTCTAGTGGAGGGAAAGCAAATATAAGAATAATTAACATTAACGCAAACTGAATATGACTAGCTATTTTTTTTCTTCAAACCGAAAGCAGAAGCAGCAGCTACCATACCTAAACCTAATATTGTTGCTGGTTCAGAAACTCTTACATTGTCATCTGTGTCTTCTGTTCCAAATACTACACCAGAAAAACTCGCCTGGAATTTTTCGTCACCTGCAAAACTATCTTCATCTAACAGACCAATTACTTGGAAAGTTATACTACCCATAGCATTAGTCATATCTCCATCATTTAAAAAGAATCCACTGAATCCTAAATTGATATCAGTTGTTCCAAATTGAGGAGTGAACGTGAAATCTTTAAATGATGTCAGATTTAAAGTAGTTCCATCGCTCAATTCTATAAATTTTACAGGTGTCATGACGGTATCCATACCATCAAGAGCGGCAAGATTAGAAGAAATATCAAAAATCTTGGCATCTGAGTCTAAACCAGCGAAATCACCACTTTTAAGTGATAGAACAATTTCATTATCAGCGAAGTCTAACATATTTTCATCAAATGAGATCGTATTACCAGCACCATCAAAACTGAAATTTCCGGATAAAACTGCAGCGTTAGCAGTACCAGCGTTGAATACAGTAGCTACTGCTAAAGGAGCAGAAACGAGAGCTGCAATCATTATATTCTTCATGTTTAATACCTCTGTGTGTTGTATCTATTGTTAGTTTATTTTGGATTTCTTACAAATGCCATCAGCTAATTTACCGAATCAAGTTACTAATTTTTAGTGCGATCGAGAGTGGCATTTGTTCCTATCTGTAAATCAATATAGCAACTCTATGAAAACACTGCTACTATTTTTGGACTTATTAGAAAAAATACTACATTTGTCTTTATTTTTAAGCTTTGATTTTTGGATTTTCGATCGGAAAATATTTTTTTAATATATAAATTATCCCTTAATACATACATTTAGTCTCAATATACGTTATTTATTAGTCTATTTTTGCTAAATCAGTAAAAAGTAGTAAAAAATAATTATTAGCTTTTCCGGAATTTAATATATGTTTTTTGAGTGAGACAAATGTGCTAAAAATATTCGGATACTTCAGTATTTTGGCGTGTTCTGAGAAAAATAATATACTTTTCCGGAAATTAATATATCTCTGCTGATGGCTAATAGCTAATAGCTAGTAGCTAGTTAATACTATTTTTTACCTATTTTTAATCAATCAGGAAAATTTTTCTGATGATGAGTTTATTGAATGTAGGGTATATTACAGTGATTTTCACATAAGTACGATCGCGTAGTCAAAACCAACATCTTTGTGGGGAAGTTCTATGGAATATCTTTAGCTGCGATCTACTCAAATAAAAACTGTTGTCAATTTATCTATATGTTTATAGTAATTAAGCACCTCAGCGTATTTCTGTCATTGCGTTCAATAGCGTTTGCGGAGCATTCCGGGACGGAAAGCCATCTCAATTCCTAATTTTTCGTACCTCATACATAAGTTCTGGTTTAGAAACATGAAAATTGACGATCTTAGTTCAACCGAACAAAATATGCTTGCAGAACAACCATACCCAAACAAAAAAAATATAAGGGCGAAAAATCACTTGATTTTTTCACCCCCGTGGTTTTTTCATTTTTCTGTAGTAGATGAATGTTAGCGAATACCCTGTATTTTGAATATCTTCTGCCTAGATACCAGATAGAAATTCAAATTTGTATGTCAATATTGACTGGTATATTATCAAGTCAAACTTGATGACGAAGTTTTTATAACTTCAGCGACTAGCTATTCTTCTTTTTCAAACCGAAAGCAGAACCAGCAACTACCACACCTAAACCTAATATTGTTGCTGGTTCAGGAACTGTTGTAGTTACTAGAGTTGCTGACCAAGAAGAACCATCTACACCAGCTCCCATCATTTGACTGGTTAAAGCACCTTCAACGTTATAAGTCTCATTATCATGTGTGACAGTTCCCACCAAATCATACATCATGAAAAACATATCGGAGTCTGGTGAAATAGTTATAGAAGTAAGGTTAAATTTGGAAGGACTATGCTCATCAAACTGGAAAAAAGAATCAACCGGTGGATCTGTTAGAAGATTTAAGGAAGTAACACCAACTGAACCATCACTATCTGCTGTAAAGGCGCTGAAAACTCCTTCTCCATAGTACTCTATATCATTGTCTAAAAAATCAATACTATCCATATCTCCCATAAAGCCTTTTTCGTTAGATATCTGCAGGGTGCCGATAAACGCTTGAGCTTCAGTGGCGATACCAAAAGCAACACAGCTTGTTGCGATAGTAGCTAATGCAATGTTCTTGATAGAATTAGCGATCATTTTGTTACTCCTTGTTTGTGTTTGATAGTTAACGTCAGTATTTTCTCTCATAAGAACAGTTTTATTGATACAAATTAACCAGATAAAACTGTTCTTATTACGAATATTTGTGTTGTAGATATTTATAGTTGAAAAATCTAGTAGATTTCTCTTACTTCCTATCTGTAAACAACTATAGCAACTCCATAAAAACACCGCTAGTGTTTTTACGTCACTTCATGAAAACTTTACAAAATACTAGGTTTTTATGGCGTTTTATAAGCTTTTTATTGAAGCTTCTGTAAAGTGAGTATTTTTTTTACTGATAGTCAATATTCCGCTAGTAATATATAGATCACGTCAATAATAATATATTTTAAAACTATTGTTATTTTCATAGTTTATGAATAATTATTAGTTTTTCCCGGATAATAAGTATTTTTACAGAATAATATAAATTTGCCCAAAATAATGGGTTTCTATCAGTATTTTGGCATATTTTTATAATAATAATTATTTTTTTCCGGATGATGGATATATTCCTAGAATAATCTAAATTAATCAGAATAAAATCGGTGATTAATAAATTTTTTTGCCAAATTTTAGGAAAATTCTAAAAACTTTCCGGATGATGAGTATATTTTTAGAATAACGAAGATTATTTTCCCAATATTTGGTTATTAATAAATCTTTAATGTTATATTCTGGGAAATTGTGATCAGATTTTTCCGGATGATGAATTTATCCGTAGTGGATTGTTTCATCTTAAATGTTGCATTAGAAAATGGGGTGATGGGGGGATGGGGTGATGGGGGGATGGGGTGACGAAAAAAAGCTAATGCACTATTTTAGGTGAAACAATCCAGTAGAATAATATAGATTATTTCCCAAACTTTATGGTTGTATAGCTTCTTATTTGGGTTGTGCAGACAATATATAGATATAGAAGGTGTGCAGTGCTATGTCCATAAATTACTATTGCTAGATATGAGGAAATTTTCGGAATGCTCCATAAACGTTCCAATGGCAATAAAATAAATTACAGCGCTTTTCAAATTGATGAACCACATTGCCATAACCAAAACCCAGTAGGGACGTTGCATGCAACGTCTCTACTGTAGTCTACTGAAATGAAAACCGCTGTAAAAATCAAAAAAATAAAAGTAGTCTCTGACTGAGTTTTTCCTAGATTATGCTTCGTAAATATGTTGCGTAGCAAAAATGGGAGATTCGTAAGTAGCACGATTTTTTGTATTTCATGTAAGCATCATGAGGAAAAATGTGAAGTGAGCGATCGCTAGTTCAAGCAAAGCTATTCATTTTGAGAATTTACAGCATATTTCATATCAGTAATATAAAATCCGGATAATTACTATATCCAAGTCATTGCGACGCTTACTCCGTGGAAGGAAGCAATTTCAAGGGTGCGCGGAGATTGCTTCCTATCGTCGCAATGACGACTGTTTAACCGGATTTTATATAAATAGGACTTACGCATAAACGCTATTGGTAGTAGACTGACACATCTAAAACTGTGCATTAGCTTTTAACTTGAAAATTCTTACTTTTGAATACATGACTTTTGACTTTTGAATTGAATCTAATGCACCATTTAAGGCGTGTCAGTCCACTACTAGACTGTTTTATCTAAAGTAGTGCGTTAGAATTGTCATTGCGTTAGCGTAGCTTTGCGATAGCAAACGATAGTGAAGCAATCTCTAGTGGATTTCCTATTGCATCATTTTAGATGAAACAGTCCACTACTGGACTGACACAGCTAAAATGGTGCAATAAGTGTAGGTTGGGTTGAGGGACGATCTTCGGAGCTTATCCGTTAGGATAAACCCAACATTAGTAAGGTTTTGTTGGGTTTCACTGCCGTTCAACCCAA
>NZ_JAAHHG010000403.1 GCF_010692555.1 Okeania sp. SIO3B5
GTGCAAAACATGTTCTTAGACGAGAATGCAGCAATAAATATATTAGTCGCGGGCGGGCAGTCCGAGACAAAAAACGGACGTGGAGGCAAGCGTAAGACTACCGCCAAGGTAGCAGCAGTCAATGAAGCGTCAAGCCACCGAGGAGCTTAGGCTCGGTAGGAATCCCCGTGCCTTTAGGCCGGGGAGGATGTCAAGAGGAACCACGCTATATTCGTCTACAGTTACCTCTCAAAGATCCATTACTGGCAATGGATGATGCGAGGGAGACAAATTTACAAGCACTTTTGCAGGAAACAGATAGGTATCTCGATCAGGAAAAAGAGAGGTTAGAAAAATTCTTAGCTAACTGGTAGCTATTGTCACTAAGAAGAGTAGGGGAGTGGGGGAGTAGGGGAGTGGGGGAGTGGGGGAGAAGTAAACATAAAAATAATGGCGTTGCTGAATACTGGGATGATTGAGGCCGACACGGAGACACGGGGACACGGGGACACGGGGACACGGAGATGATAGTTAATCCTCTCTGATAAAATCATCCCACAATTATGCAATGCCAAAATAATAAATAATAACTGGCGTGCTAATTATCAAAAAAGTTATTTACCGAAAAACTGTGGTTTAAAGCCTCCCCTTTTAAGGGGATAATAAAGAAAAATTGTCCTGTTAGTCAATCCTATCCGTTTTAAAGAAGAGGTAATTATTAATTATTAATTATTAATTATTAATTATTAATCTTACCCCTACGCGATGAATAATTCCACACCGGAAAGCTAAATTTCTTTCTTTCTCAAAAATAAAAGTAGTTCATCTGTAATATCTCCAGACCAATGTTCTTGAGGATAATGTGCAGCTTCTGCTAATTTAACTAACTTTCCATTTTCACAAATATTAACTAAATTTTCCGCTTGACTAACATCTAACCAAGGGTCTTTTGTTCCCCAAACAATTAATGTAGGTTGTTGCCACCCTTTAAAGCCAGATTCAATTTCTGCCATTGCGTTTTTTAAGTCTAAATTTTGCACAATTGCTGATACGGATCTACCAGCGGCAGAACTTTTTAGATAAGGACTACGATAGACATCTAAATCTTCATCAGAAACTGTTAAACAACTGCCTTTTTCTAAAGTTCTATCAACAAATAGAGGGTCTTGAACGAGCATATCACCAACAAAAGGTATGCCTAATTGTTTCATTTGCCAAGGTAATTTTGCTGTAGAAGAAAGCGGTGTATTTAAAATAGTTAAACGCTCAATCTTTTCTCGGTTTCGCAAAGCATATTGTAAACCAATAGAACCTAAAAATCCTTGAATAACTAGATAAAATCGTTCAATTTCTAGAGCATCAATTAATTCTGCTAAAGCCTGAATAAAAACTTCTGGTTTGTAAGAAAAATCTCGTTTATCTAATTTAGGGGATAAACCACAACCTATCCAGTCTGGAGCGATCGCCCGATAACCTGCTTCAGCTAATTCGGGCATCATAGCAGTCCAACTATGACTTTGAGCAGGAAATCCATGTAATAGTAAAATTGGTAGTTTATCTGTTTCGGCATCGGGTGTAGCTTCCCGATAAAACCATTCTAGAGAACCGACTTGTATATTTTTTTTCTCAATTGACACTTGTTTTATTAATTTTTTAACTAGATTAGCTTGAGGATTATATCATTGTTATCGGCGGATGACATGGCTCGCCAAGGATTGAAATCCTTGGCTAATAGTTTAAGTCATCTTAAGATGACTCTTGAGGAGTAAGCCATCTTTTTCATCTTTATTATATTTTGATTAATCAGTGCAACAAAGTCTATAAGATATTAAATCTTGTAAAAAAATATTTATTCTATTTCACTCCTGACTAACTCAGGTTAATCAAATAATTTTTATTGTAGTTTTTTGAGGCTTTCCTGAGCCTTTAATTGTTCTAGAAAATCTTTAATTTCAGCAAATAACCATTTTTGTTCTTGTTGACTCAGGATATAGCCAAATCGATATTCTTTTCTGGGTTTCAATAAATCAAATGTTATATGTGTTGTTTGTGGGCTATTTGGGTTACTAATAAGTAAATCTTTGTCTAAATAAACTTTCTTTATATATTTTGTTGGAGCTGTAATTGTACGATTAAAAAACAAAAAGTTCCAGTTAATTAAAGTTTCATTTTCAGCTATTTGAACATAATTTCCAAAGCTTATTTTCAAGAGAGGCAAGTAAACAAAAATTGTTATTAACAAGACAGAACTCCACTCAATTGTATTGCTATTTAATACTTTTGGCAAAAATAAGTGAATCATACAAAATGCAACAGCCATACAACACAAGAAAATTTTTCCTGATTTTGAAGAGCCCACAGATGGAATATTAATAATTAAGCTACTAGATGTTTTTTCCACAGTAACTAGACTTTCTCGAGGTTTTTGATGAATAGACTTAACCACAGAATAATTATCATAAATAATTTCTGAATTATTACTAAGTACATTCAAAGCTGCTGTTGCCGACTGAAATCTATCTTCCCATATCGGTTCTAATATTACTTCTAACCAATTCATAAATTCTGGTGAAATTTTCACACAAGAGCGAAAATCTATTTTCATTCTTTTTTGAGGTAATTCATCTGGGGAACGATGAGTTAATAAATATAATAAAGTTGCACCTAAACTATATAAATATGACGCACAATAAGCTTTTCCTTGTAACTGTTCTGGTGGCATATATCCAATAGTTCCTACAAAGGTTCCACTAAAAGACATTGTATTTCGATAAATATCTTTAACTGCCCCAAAATCTACTAAAAATACTTGACTATCAGGTTGTAAAATAATATTTTCTGGTTTAATATCCCGGTGAATTATTGGTGGATTTAATTGATGTAAATAACTGAGAATTTTTAAAATTTGAATCGCAATATTTTTAACTTGGATTTCTGTCGGATGCCAACCTTTTATCACCCAATTTGCTAAGGAATTTCCCGACACTAATTCACGAATTAAATAAAAGCATCTATCTTGCTCTGTATCAATATAAAAATAATTCAAATATTTGGGAATTTGAGGATGATGCAAATTGGCGATAACTTTAGCTTCCCTCTCAAAAAGTTCTAATATTTTCCAGTCTTTTGCTTGTTGTAAAGAAACAGCTTTAATTGCTACTCGCTGATAATTTTTCAGGTCTTCTGCTTCATAAGTAATTCCCATTCCTCCCTGTCCCAAAGCAGTGACAATACGATATCGTTGAGCAATAATATCATTAGGTTGGTGTAAAGTCATTTCAGTTATCAGTTATCAGTTATCAGTTATCAGTTATCAGTTATTAGTATTTTCTACAAAAGCAGGAGACTTGATACCAGAAATTTTCGGTCATATTCACTATTTTATTCTATTTTACCTCAGACTAATTCGCATCAATCCAATTTGATGTAAGGTAGCAGAGAATAATTAAATTTATTAATCATGCAAATTCAGATTCAAACATTTACTGTCCATAAGAGATTTCCTTTAACTATTAGTCGAGGAACTACTGCCGAAAGTAACAACATTTTGGTAAAAATACAACAAGAAGGTATCGAAGGTTGGGGAGAAGCTTCACCTTTTTCTGCAGGGAAAAAACCACAAACTACAAAAATTTTACAGCAAGCTTTAGAGCAAGTTGCTCCCAGTCTAGAAAAGTTTACTCCACTTGACAGACAACAAATAGAGCAAATTTTGATAGAGTTAGAAATACCATCTGCTGCCAGAGCAGCTATTGATATGGCCTTGCATGACTGGGTAGGTAAAAAAGTAGGGTTGCCTTTATGGCGACTTTGGGGGTTAGAACGCGATCGCATTGTTCCCATCTCAGTTACTATTGGTATCAGCACCCCCGAAGCTGCTAAACAGAGAGTACGGAACTGGCTAGAATTTATCGATGTACGGGTGTTGAAAATAAAATTAGGTAGTCCGGAAGGTATTGAAGCAGACCAGGCAATGTTGATGGCAGTCAAAGAAGAAGCACCCGCAGATGCTTTGTTATATGTAGATGCTAATGGGGGTTGGAGTCTGGAGGATGCAGTAAAAATGTGTGACTGGTTAGCTACAGTTGGGGTTATTTATGTGGAACAACCGTTAGCTGCTGTTTCAGCGATCGCCGATCTACCTCATCTTTACAGTCGATCGTCCTTACCTATTTTTGTAGATGAAAGTTGTTTTACCGCTAAGGACATTCCCGTTTTGGCAGAAATGGTGCATGGCATCAATATTAAGTTGATGAAGTCTGGGGGGTTAACTGAGGCAATGCGAATGGTTTATGTAGCTAAAGCTTGTGGGTTGAAGGTAATGTTTGGTTGTTATTCTGATAGTTGTTTGGCAAATACAGCAGCAGCACAACTTGCTCCACTAGCTGATTATTTGGACTTGGATAGTCATCTCAATTTGATTGACGATCCGTTTATTGGTGCGGTGATGGAAAAAGGGCGGTTGTTGCCGAATGATTTACCTGGGTTGGGAGTTTGTCTGAATAGACATCTCCGATAATCAAAAAAAAATCAATTATCGTGCATAAATCATCAATTATTTCCCCCTACTCCCTACTCCCTCTTTATTCGGAGAGGTCTAATGGTGGAATGATGTAAGGAACAGGCAACAGTTCATTAATGGATAATTGATAATGGATAATTGATAATTACCTCTGGTTAAAACCGTTACGGAATTGAATATCAGGAAATATTATTTCTTCTCTTGGTCCATTGGATATGGTTAGGAAACCCATCCATCCCTCGACCGCTTTTTTTACCCTTAAAAAGGGAGGCTTTAAACCAGAATTATTTAATTATTAATTAGTTAATTATTCGGTAACAGGGAGTTATACCAATTTAAAAAAAGAATGCTACGAAAAGGTAGATATTGCTGATATAGCAATCCTAAATAGGTTGCGGGTAATCAAAAAGTAGATCAAAAAACTGAAACTCCCTCCTGTTGCCTGTTGCCTGTTGCCTGTTGCCTGTTGCCTGTTGCCTGTTGCCTAAAAGCAGTAAGATTTTTATACACAAATAAAACAGGATTGCTATAGCTGACTGCTAATAGCTGAATGCTTACTACTTATTTATAGATGATCGTGATTCGTAACTTACTATTATTAGGTTACAATTAGCTGAGTGAAAGACAAAACTTGAGAACTTGTTGTGGAAATAAGGGATATGTATTAAGAAGTTTTTTAAACGTAACCCCGATCCAAACTCTCTCAGTTTCCAACACTCAGTTACTTGTTGTTGTCTCAGAAAAATGTTTATGGCTTCTTTACCACCAGTTCTAGAGCAATTAAATAACTCTTCAACCTCGGAATTAATTCTTGGGTTGCAATATAAAGCTAAAATTGATTCTGTATATCCTCTCTCAGCTAGGACTAATTTTGAACAATTTGATTCATGTTTTTTAGGAGTAAGTCTTGAGAATAGTAGTTTTCAACCAGCAAAGGTCAAAGCCATGGTTGAATGGATTTCCCGGAGGTTTTCCCATTGTCTAGTGTTAGTGGGAGACAGCATTCACCGTATCAATATAGAACTGACCCGATCACTAGATCCAGAAACTGCACTGGTTGAAGCTCTAGAAATTGGTCATGCTTTTGTTCAGGAACACAAATATATTTTCAAGGCATTTGGAGAGCAGACTAAATTCACCTTCAATACTTGCAGTCAAATTCAAACCTGGGAAGATTATGCACATTTTCACCAATATCTCCAGATATATTTTAAAAGCAATACTAAATTCCGCTCGTCAGTTGAAGCATTCAGTCGTAACTATCAGATTAGGCGATCTTCAAACCAGAGCGATACCTTGCTCGAGCAGCGCATTCGCCGATCTTGTGACTACTTCTTAGAGGAATTTGCTATTTTCGCCTGTCTTCAAAAGCGTGGGTTTTCGGTCATGGTATACCCAGGAACATTCAGCACCCTAACTGAGATCGTCAACGAAGATTATCCAGATATTTTGGAAGAGATTAAGCAATTAATAATAGTATCTCTCCATTTTAAAAAGCGTTCATTAATTGATAATGGATAATGGATAATTGATAATTACCTCTGGTTAAAACCGCTACGGAATTGAAAATAAGGAAATATTATTTCTTCTCTTGGTCGATTGGATATGGTTAGGAAACCCATCCATCCCTCGACCGCTTTTTTCCCCTTAAAAGGGTCGGCTTCAAGGCGCGAATTGTTTAATTATTAATAATTAATAATTCGGTAACTATGCTATGGATAGCCACTTAACTTGGCATTGTATAAATGCGGGATGATTTTAATAGTTTTGTGTTTTGTGGAATGGGCATCTTGCCCGTTCCTGATATTTGCCCTTAACTTTGATACAATGGAGCTTCCCGAAGGGTGGGATGGCGAGGAAACCTGCGCCATATCCAATGGACAAAGAGAAAATAAAGTTCAATATTTCAAGCCTCTGACTTTAACTAGAGGTACTGATAACTGATAACTGATAACTGATAACTGAAATGACCAATTCAGAACGAACAGAAAATGCTCTCACAAGGAGACCAATGCCACTCTGGCTGCATCTCTGGGCGCGAGTAAACAGATGGGGGGAACGCCTGCTTGGCACTTTTTGGCTATTTCGATATTTTAGCTCTCCTTTCCCCGGCGTACTTGCCCATCATTTTGGCCCAAATCTTTTCCAAGACCACGGAAATGCCTTCCGCCAAGCAACTGTCGATAGAGGAGAACCGACGTCAAACTATTTCCGCACTTCGGGTATCAGCGCTTGTGCTGAGGCGAACGGGGGCGTGTGTTCTTTTCGATTGAATGGAGAGATTGCCATTTACCAGAACACGAATGTTCCCCTGGTGAGGGACAACGTTCTGGCACCATCTACAAACCCTGTCACTGAGATATTCGGTGATTTTGTCGGCACTCTGCCAAACGACCATCCCCTTCGCCCAGGGAAGCGAGCTGCGGTGGAGAGTTCCCTTGGCAATCTAAATTTCGTCGCCAAGCTTGAGCCCGCAGTTAGAAAACACGCTGTGGACTACCTCAAAAGTGTGGCGAGGAAAGAAATGCCTCTTGATGACTTTGCACTTTTCCTTGTCGCCCATGTAGACAGCTTCGTTCCCGGAATACTTGACCTTACTCAAACACCCCTGACAAGTTATTTGGCATCAACAGAGTATGGTCGAGTGACGCGGGACTTCATAGATGTTGCCTCGGAGGCGATCGGTAAGGTCAACCCTGCAGCTATGAGCGACTTTGAAACCATTATTCCGTTTGTTCGCACGCTTCTGACAGACAATTTTGATGCCTTGGAGGCAGCTCCTGACTCAAACTTGATCCGGCGGCACTTCGCTCTCTGGGAGCGGTCGCTAACAATCCCAGAAATCGAGAATCTCGACCCCGCCAAGCTTAAGGAACTCGGTGCTATCATCGTGGCAACTTACGAAACTACTGCCTTGAGTATTTTGTGGCTCCTTGTTTTTTTGGAAACCTCGCCCGATATTAAAGCAAGCGTCGTTACTGAGGCCCGTTCCGGTGGTAATGAGGAAAAACTATCCTTCATCAATAAAGCTGTACTAGAGGCATTGCGCTTAGGTGGTAGTAATCCCACAGCATTATGGCGTCGCACGACTACCCCTTTTGTTCTTCAGCATCAGGGGCGTTCGGTAACAGTTCCACCGGGCACTATGATGTGGCTCGATCGTCAGCAGGCGAACTCCGATCCGTCGATATTTCCTAATCCGAACCTATTTGATCCAGCAAATATAGATGCCATCTTAAAATCTAATCGCGAAAACCTGAATTCGGTACTTGCACGCGATCGCTATGAGATTAATTCCTTCAGCATGACCAACTCTCAGGGAAACCCTCGCAAGTGTCCTGGAAGGATCTTCTCGACACAGATACAGTCTATTCTCTTATCGGAGCTTTACAGTCGCTACGAGGTTTCAACTCAAGGCATAGACCTGCACCTAAAGCACTATAAGACTATGCCACGACCTGCACAACCAGGAACAATTGTCATTGAACCTCTGGCTGAATAAAGTTTGATATAAAATCAGGTTGAACACTGATTATATAAGCGGATTTGATCTGATCCAAAAATTTCAATAACTATAACGTTACAGTTTAGGGTATAACCCCTCATTAGCGAAAAATCAGAAAACATTACCGCGATCAACCCGGTTTCTGCTTATATAACTGGATTCTATATCATATCAAATCCGGTAGCATTAGTATAATTCAGTAGTGAGGAATAATTAAGTCGAAATTCTAGGAATGAGCAACATTTTTTCCCTACTAACGATAGGAATTATACTACTCCGAAGCCAACGGATTTGATCTCATCCAAAAATTTCAATAACTATAACGTTACAGTTTAGGGTATGATCCCTCATTAGTGAAAAAATCCGAAAACATTACCGTGGTAAACCTGGTTTCTGCCTAATATAAAATCAGGTTGAACACTTATTATATAACCGGATTCTATATGAGAGGATTTGGATTTACTTGTTGGACAAGTAGCTTCAAGTCCTCTCTCGCTATTACAGATATGCAATCGCTATAGATATAAGGCAGAATTAAGCTTTTGTTTCAAATAAGGCAATGCGCAGTCGATCTGCTGTATCTTCCATTTCGGCAACCGACTCTAGGCTAACAACCACGTTGCTGTCAACGCCTAAAATTTCCGCCGCTTTAGCCACCGCCGCTTTTTCTTTTTCATGGTAGAACCCATCAGCTCGACTCATCTTGATCGCTTGGTACAATAGGGAGTTACGAAAATTAAGTGGAAAATTAAACTTTATTTGACTCAATAGCTCTTCAAGATTCGCATTTTTCCAATCAAATTTGCGGAGGATTTCAATATACTCTTGAAATGCTTCCGAGTCTACTGCTACCATTTCCTGTTCATCAATATACCACTGGAATTCTGCTTCTGCCAGTTGTCCATCCGCTCCAGCGATCGCCAATAACGCGCAGCCACAATTGACTCCCACCTCGAAATCTACTAAAGATTGAGCGGCAATGCCATATTTATGTTGAGCATATTTGCTCAGTGCAACAGTTTTTCCACTGCTCATATTTTTCTCCTTTTCTTGGTTTTGAGCGATTATAATTTTATAGCATTATGTCTTTGACATCTCCAGGGGTTGAAACACCCTGGATTCTGTGGTTAGTCCACCACAAATGGGATAAATCCACATTTGCTTCAAGCCTATAAACAGACTCCTATACTCCTCGGCATAGAACGAAATCTAGCTGTGAGTTTACTTTTTTTTTTGGATAGCTTTCACGAGTGGTTTTACTCAAGTTGGAGCAATCTTCTCGCTGCTCTAGCTGCCTGCTTGCTTTTCGGTGCCGAATGCTGCGCAAACAGCCGTCGTAGGAAGCATCGTCCCCGTCTCCTGTCCACCGGAATCTCACCGCA
>NZ_JAAHHG010000404.1 GCF_010692555.1 Okeania sp. SIO3B5
ATGATTGCTGCAATGGTATGTTAGAAACCTCTGACAACCATTCTCTTTCTTCAGTCTTTTTAGCAGATGTAATAAAAAGCTTTTGTAGTTCTGATAAGTCAGATTTCTTTTCTCCTGATTTATACCTCTGTTGGCAGAAAGCTAGACTATCATTCACTCGCCACACGGACACAGCCAAATAGCTTGGCGCTCTCGGTATTTTTGTCCCGGCGTTGGATATATACGGTACTTAAATCTAGCTTTCATAACTTGACGCATCAAACTAACATATAGGTTAACATATTTATTGAAAAAAATCAACTAAAAAGTCGCCCGCTTATGGGCGAGGCTTGAGACCCATTTTTTCGGTTAAAAAAACTTTCTCCCTTCTAAACCTTTTCTTTCCTTCTGCCTTCTGCCTTCTTCAATTTCTTTCCTTCTGCCTTCTGCCTTCTGCCTTCTGCCTTCTTCAATGATGCTTGGTTTTGAGAGATTTAATTTTTGCTTGAAGCTCAGTATCATATTTTTGTTTTAATTCCTTGAGTTTTTGCTGAAGCTGATTTTGATGTTGAGTAGTTATAGTTCCTATTGTTTCTAACATAGATTCTTGATGAATTTCTTCTAATTCTTGAATTTTAATTTGGAGATGACTTTGATGCTTTGTTTCTAAAAATTTAACTGTTTTTCTCAGTTTTTGTTCATGAGACTTCTTGAGGTTAACAATTTTTTGTTGATGTTTATCTTCTAAATAACTGGTAATTTCGTTGATTTTGTGCTGATGAGTCTCTGACAATTCTTGAAATTTTTTGTGATATTTTAATTGCCAAAAATTATTAATTTTTTGTTTTTTTCGGCGATGTTCTTGTTCTAAATCTACTATCTGGTGAGAATATTTATCTATCAATTCTCTGATTTTTTCTTGTGATTTAGCATCGGCTGAAGCTAAATTCTGTATATGTTCTGCTTGAATTAATTTAATTTGCTCTTGCAATTCTTTGTTTTGTTTATTTGATTCCCTCAAATTATTCTGATATTCTACTTCTAAAACTTGAATTTCTTCTTGTTTTTTTTGTTGATAATCTACTTCTAATTGTTGAATTTCATTTTGATGTCTTATATGAGCAAGAGCAATATTTTCTTGTATTTCTTCTAAACTATGTCTGAGTTGTTGTTCAAGTTCTTCTTTTTGTTTAATTCTCTCTTGATAATCTGTATTTAATAATTTAATTTCTTCTTGTTGTGCTTGCTGAAGGTCATAGATTTGTTCATGGGTTTCTCGTAACTGTTTTTCATAACTTTTCGCTTGTTTTTTTAACCGCCTTTCAAATAGCCAGTAAGCACAACCTATCCCTAGCATTACACTAACAACTGTAACTACTATAAATGAAGTTATAAGCATAATTTTAACTACTACCTAGTTTCTATTACCAATAATTAAGTTTTAAAGCCTCTCCTTTAAAGGAGAAAAAAGCGGTCGAGGGATGGCTAGGTCTCCTCGCCATATCCAATTGACTAAGAGAAGAAAAAAATTTTCCTTTTAGTCAATCCTATCCGTTTTCAAGGAGAGGTAATAATTAATAATTAATAATTAATAATTAATAATTAACTATTAGGGCTTACTGATTAAATATCAAAGCATTTACAGGTAAAGGTTTTAACCTTTTTAGGAACGAAAAAAGTGCGCCTGTTTCAGCTCTTAACGCTCATGCATGGAGCGTATTTTAGGTGCATAGTTGGGCAAAAAAAATTACTTTCCTGTTCCTCTACTCCTCTATTCCCCTCCTGGGAGGGGGAGGGGCGAGGGGTGGATACCCTACTCCTTAAAAAATACTTTTTCAGCAAACCCTAATTAATTGTTGAAAAGTACTCATAAATAACACTCCTAGAAGCTGAATTTATGTTGAGTTTTATAGTACCATAAGCTATAGATATTTTATATATAATCAATACAAAATGATAAAGGAAAATCAGTCAACATCTTTCACTCCTACTCGTGCTCATGTTTTTATTTCCGGAAAAGTTCAGGGAGTCGGTTATCGCTTCTCCACATTAGAAATGGCAGTTAATATAAATGTCACTGGTTGGGTGAAAAATCTACCTGATGGTAAAGTAGAAGCTGTTTTTGAAGGTAGTAATCAAGCTGTGGAAAAAATTATTAACTGGTGTTATCAAGGTCCTAAATCAGCTATTGTTAATGATGTGACTATAAAATATGAGCAACCCGAAGGACTACAAAGTTTTGAAATTCACCGTTAACTAGCTATCAGCATTTTCCGTACCGGAATGCTCCGCAAACAGCATTTCAGCATTTCAGCATTCAGCATTCAGCGTGCTAAAAGCTTGGGTTTAAATTCCCAGCTTCTAGCTTACGGACGTTGCATGCAACGTCCCTACCTACTCCCCCACTCCCCCACTCCCTTACTCCCCCACTCCCTTACTCCCCTACTCAATAACTAGCTGTGCGATCGCACAAACTTATCCAACCTTGCCATCCCTTTTTCTATAGTTGCTAAATCAGTAGCGTAAGATATCCTAATATGGTCATCTGCACCGAAAGCAATACCAGGAATAACAGCGACGTTTTGCTCCGCTAATAAAGCATTACAAAATTCTAGGGAACTGCTAGAAATTTTACTAATATTGACAAACATATAGAAAGCTCCTTCAGGTTTACTACAAGTAATTCCTGGTATAGCATTCAGTAAATCATAAATTACCTGCCGACGTTTAGCAAAAGCTTGACGCATTTTTTCCACACAGTCTTGAGATGATTCCAATGCAGCGATCGCTCCATACTGAGCAAAAGTACAAACATTTGAGGTACTATGACCTTGAATTTTCACTGTAGCGTTAATCAATTCCACAGGTGCGGCCAAATATCCTATGCGCCAACCCGTCATAGAATAAGCTTTAGCAAATCCACTACTAATAATAGTATTGTTCAAAACATCTGAGCTAACTGCCCCAATACTGAGATGTTGAATATCATCATAAATAATCTTCTCATAAATTTCATCAGAAACTACTAAGATATCTTTTTCTACTATTACTTCTGCTAATGCTTTAACTTCTGCTGGACTATAAACCATCCCAGTTGGATTAGAAGGAGAATTAAGAACGAATAATTTTGTTTTGCTAGTAATAGCTTGGCGTAGTTGCTCTGGTGTAACTTTATAATTCGTCCGAGCATCCGTAGGCAAAATGACTGGCTCTCCACCCATCAGTTTGACCATTTCTGGATAACTTAACCAGTAGGGTGCAGGAATAATTACTTCATCTCCAGGTTCAATCAGTGCCATCATCAAATTAAACAGAGAATGTTTACCCCCATTAGTGACAATAATATTTTCTGCTTTGTAGTTTAGGCCATTTTCCCTAGATAACTTTTGGGCGATCGCTTCTCTAAGTTTAGGTTCTCCCGCCGCTGGGCCATATTTGGTCTTACCAGCATCCAGTGCTTTTTGGGCTGCTGCTTTGATATGCTCTGGGGTATCAAAGTCAGGTTCCCCAGCACTAAAACTACATACATCTATTCCCTCAGCTTGCATTTCTTTAGCTTTAGCTGAGATAACTAAGGTTAAGGAAGGTGGTACTTTGCCGACTCTTGCTGCCAGTTTCATTTTTTACTTTTTTGAGCTACTAAATCTTTCATTTTAGATTAGACAGATGATTCAGTTCAACCTAAACTATTTGATAATGGATAATGGATAATGGATAATGGATAATTACCACTCTCCCACTCTCCCACTCCCCCACTCCCTCACTCCCTCACTCCCTTCCTTAAGGCATAACAAATTGAATCACACCCCACTGACCATTTGTTAACCACAAAGGATCTTCTTCATTTAATATTTCTATTTGATCGGGTTCTAAGCTAGTTGCTACTTCTGACTTTAAAGTACGCAAAGCTATAAATGGTGTAGGAAAATAATAAGCAATATCTGACAAAGGGGTAGTAAATAACCAGTGGCGATCGCCCAAGATACGACGATAGTTAGCATCACCCTTAATCAAAACCAGACTGGCCTTAGTTAATTCCTCTCTCACAGACTCTGGCATTTCCCAAAAAGCTAGTGGCGCATTCCAAAAAAAGTCATCTCGGCAAATTAAACGACCGATACTAATATATTCTTGTAAACGAGTTGCCAACATTTGTAAATTTTCTGAGACATCATTAGCTAAGATTTCCAGAGTATAAAGAACATCTTGACTCATGGCATCAGAGACAAAAGTTGGATGTGCTTTCAAATGCAAATAAACAATATTGGCAGTTTGAGTAGATAAAAGGAAATCTATCAGAAAAAAATCGCAAACTAACTCAAAACCTGCATTATCTATAATTAAATCTATCCGCTGTCCCTGAATATGGCTTAAATAGTCAATGGAATTGTAAGTATCATCTACTAATATGTGAGATTGTTGTTGTTGAAGGTCTCTAGTAGTCCGGTCCTCTGTTTCAACTGGCCATAAACTCAAATCTGCTTGATTTCCCCACAAAGCAGTTTGCAAAAGAGCTGTGAGACAAATTTGATAACTCTGTTGTTGTGGTAGAGCAGTATTTAAACCATTGATGCGATCGCCTATTTCACGGATAGCAGCCATTGATTTTTCTAAACTTAAGCGTTTTTGGTAACCAAAAGGGTCTATTCCTTGCCAAATTCCAGGCACAAAATAATCCGTTGCCTCCAACAAACGTCGGAAGAAATAAGCTTCAGCAAAATAAAACGGTAAATCAAACCAACTTCTGCCTTCAAAAGACTCTAAGTAGGATGCCCAAGCTGCTACATCTGGTCCTTGGTCATCGATCAGGGGTCGTACCCATCCTTCAAATAAATCTACAGTTAGGGACTCTAACTGTTGGACAATAGATAGAGGAAAATTATTGTCTTTGATAACTCGTTCGATGACATCCGGTAGTCTACAGACCATTGTGTAATGAGCAAAGGTATTGTCTTCTGAAGGCATCACAGGTAAAGGCAATAGTAAGTCACTGGTTTCAAATTCAGTCATGTATTTTTGAAAGGGAGTAGGGAGTAGGGAGTAGGGAGTAGGGTGAAAGAGTTGATACAGCAGATTCGGTGGTATATGAAGTACAGATATTAACAATTAAATGTTCCCAGTGCGTGCATCTTGCCCGCGACGGGTGTACCTCATTAAAGTGGAATCTGCTGTAATTTCTGTGCAATAATTGATTTTATTTTTTATTATTGCATTAGATAATATGTTTTAACTTGACTGATAGTCAAATGCAGCTACAATATTTGATACTTTAATACTTGCTTTAGTTCTCTCAGTATTAATCGAAAAAACAACTTGACCCCATAACTTTTGCAACTCATCATAATTACCCCTAGCGTCTTTTTCAGTCTCAAGAATAACATCTATCCACAATTCCTTATTCCAATCAATCGAAACACTTGTAATATGAGTTATTAACATTAATTGACCTGTGGTCAGTAGCAATGCAAAATTCCAATCATCAGTCATCATTCTTTCAACGAACCAAACAGGTAAAACTGAAACTGCGTCTTTAGGGTTTGTTAAACGACAAGGCAGTCCTTTATGGAAATTAAACAATTGTTGCTCTTCATTGGATAAAGGAAAATCTATTTTGTGTTGTTCTAAGCTATATTCTTGCTCTGTATATTCATCCTTTTCTATAGCAGCCATAATATTTTATCCTTATTATTCAACATCCCAAAAGTTAGTTGAGTTTTCAATACTAGAATTGCTGAAAACTTCAATATATTAATAACTGAATTTAATACAAAAATTAAAATTCATTAGCAAAATTTTAGCATAGATATACGGGAGACTTTGCCAAAACGGGAATATTGTACGCTAAGGGGTTAATTAAAATACTGAAAGCATTAATTAATATAGCTTTAAGTATTTTTCGTCCTCTCTCCATACAACGTCCACTTAAACAGTCGAGATTTTATCGCTAGTTTGGCAAGGGAAAAAATAGATGTTTTTAATGTTGATTTTAAAGACTTACAGCGGGAGTTAGACCGTGGCTGAAATTCCCGCTGTAAATACTTCGCCCTTGATTTTTTTGACTCAGGCAAATTTGCTCAACTTCCTGCAAATACTGAGTCTGAAAATTATTGTTCCTCAAGCAGTAGCTACAGAAATTAAAGCCTACGGCAACACAGATTTCATTAATTAATAATTAAATAATTCGCGCCTTGAAGCCTCCCCTTTTAAGGGAAAAAAAGCGGTCTCCGGATGGCGTTTTGCTCCGCAACATATAAAGCGGAGCGGCTCTGTCACTCTTCGGGTCCCCTCGCCATATCCAATCAACCAAGAGAAGAAATAATATTTCCTTATATTCAATTCCGTAGCGGTTTTAACCAGAGGTAATTATCAATTATCCATTAATGAACTGTTTTTCCAAGAAAAGGATTGATTAAAATGTTTTTTTTCTTTCTTGTAAATCAACAGCTAATAGTCCAGAAAATAAGGAACTTTAAGTCTTAATTATTCAATAATTTTATCTAAAATATTACTATAGCAATCAGGAATCAGATGTGAGAATTGAGGTGTTCCTTTAAAGCATAGAATATAGCAGTTATCTTATTCTTATATCTTCGTTTATTCCCTATTCCCTATTCCCTCCATACCTAAAACAAAAACCTTCAATATCTCACAACTCAAATCATATTGCTATAATATTTTAGCTGATACAAAAAATATAATTTCTGGCTAATTTAGCTTGACAGAATAATCATAGAGATTTATAATCTGGCAAGTACATTACAGTTAAATAGGAGTAAAATTAAGTGAGTAATAATGAACCGATAAATTACGGTCGTTACTATTGGTATGTGCGAGTAACTAAAGAGATAGCAGCAAAAGGAGAACAATACGTTCAGGCAGATGAAGCACAGGTAAAAGATGGTGTTTTATTATTCATTCAGCATAAAGATGAAGGATCAACAATTAATATGGCTTTTGCTCCAGGAACTTGGTTAACTGCTTATGTAACTTCTTATCAGCAAAAAAGTTAGATAACTATAGCAATCAGGAATGATTTTGATAGATATTTCAGAACAATTAAGAACAATCAAAATCCTTTGATATTCTGACTCCTGACTCAGCCCTTCTGACTCCTGACTTCTACAGCCAAAAGCACATACCACGTGCAAAAATACTAAATGGGTTAGGATATCTTTAACAAGCTGAAACAATGAAATACTAATAATCAGCCTTTTTGCTATAAAGTTACACGTCCCAAATAACCATGAGCAACAGTATATTAGACGATCGCTTTTTTACCAGACCCACCGATGGTCAAATTTTCTCATTTCCCATATTAATAGTAGGAGGTTCCACAGCAGCATACTCGGCAACCCTTGGCGCATTAAAAGCAGGTGCAAATGTTTGCCTCGTACAACCAAAACAAATATTAGGCGGACAATTTACAACTCAAGCATTACCTGCTTCCGACGATCCTCAACTAGACAAAAAATTTAATCCAGGGGAAATATATGAAGATAAAGTAGACCGAGACAAATATGCTTTCTCCAAGACTCAATCGCAATTTCGCAAACGTAGTCGGGAACTCCAACCAGTCAACGGCAAACAAATTGATAATCCTGGTGGAGGTTGGGTAAGTAATTTTGCTACAACAACTGTAGTTATGGCACAAGCGCTTAACGAAGCTATAGAAGATTTTCTCAGCAACGGCAAATTAACCCTCATACCTTTTGCTGAACCTGTAGAAATTTTATTTAATCAATCTCCCAATGAACGGCGACAGGTAACAGGTGTTGTATTTCAGGATGTGCAAAATAATCAACGTTTCACCGTCAATGCTCAAATTACCATTGAAGCGACAGACTTAGGCGACTTACTAGAATTGGGAAATATTGAATCCAGAGTCGGACAAGAATCACAAAACGACACGGGTGAACCACTTCTTCCCCAACAACCTTTTCCCGAATGTCAACAGTCAATCACTTTTTGTGCTGCTGTGGAAAAAACTGCTGAGGGAGAAGGTGTTCCCATCGCTAAACCAGAAGGTTATGGCATCGAACCTTGGTTGCAAACGGATAAATTTACCAGCACTTATCAAGGGCGAGCATTTTTTGAGCGGTTTGCAATTTTTACTTATCGACGAATAAAACGTCTCAAGGAAGGGTATATTCCAACTACAAGTAATGGTGATGTGACTATCCTCAATTATGAGTCCAATGATTATAAAGCAGGTCTGTTGATTGGGGTGAGTCGGAGCGATATTGCTCCGCAACGTTGGCACGAACGCCAAAAACATATTCAGCAAGCAAGGGAATATACCCAAGCTTATATTTATTACCTCCAGTCGCAAACATTAAAAACCAACAACTGGATATTAATAGGTAAAGTAGGGGAATTAAAACCACGGGGAGACTTGACTTGGACTAATGATGGTATTGCCCTCGAACCCTATATCCGCGAAGCAAGAAGAGGGATAGCATTAACAACTATTGTTTACCAAGATACTGCCCAACAATATTATGGCGAACAAGCACGGGGACGATGTTTTGAGGATAGTGTTGGTATCGGTCATTATGCTTTGTTTGATATTCATCCCACCGATAACCCCAACCACCTTATTTTCAACAGTAAAGATGAGATGAAATGTTTGCCTTTTACTATTGCGTTAACAGCAATGGTGCCCATCAATACAGATAACCTCATTCTGTCAGCGAAAAGTATTGGCACGACTCATTTGAGTAATTCTGTATATCGGATGCACGCTGTAGAATGGGCGATCGGGGAAGCAGGCGGTCATTTAGCTGCTTTTGCTCTGAATGAAGGGGTGGATATTCGGACTATTGCTACAAATAAACGACTTATTTATAAATTTCAGGGTTTGTTAACTCGTAATCAAATTCCCCTATTTTGGTATAACGATATTTCCCATGACGACCCAGACTTTGAGGCGATACAAATTCTCGCTGTGGCAGGTATTGTAAGGACTGAGAATTACAATCATTTATATTTTCTACCAGAAGGAACGGTAAACCGAGCAGTTGTTTCGGTAGCGGTGGTAAATGTGATGGGTTTTGAAATGCTTAATCCTGAGTTTCCCACTTTTCTCGATGTACCGAAGGAGCATTTTGCCTATCGTGCAGTTGAAACTATGGCAGCAAAAGGTATTGTTTCGGGGGTGGGGAATGGATATTTTGCGCCAAATTTACAATGTACGCGGGAGCAGTTAGCGTTTATTGTTGGTAAAAGTGGAGATTTTGATGTGTTTCAGTTATTTGGGTCTTCTGGTACGCCTCTGGATGCTCGACCTTTGAAACGACGGGAGTTATCTAGGATTTTATATATGGTGTTGCGATCGCAATATGGTATTGATTAAATATTCTTGTAGCGCAGGCATCCTGCCTGCAAATCTTGTAGCGCAGGCATCCTGCC
>NZ_JAAHHG010000405.1 GCF_010692555.1 Okeania sp. SIO3B5
TAAAATTCATATTATTAGCTAAAATTAACAATAATATAATTTTATAATAATTGAAAGTATTTTGGCAAAATTTATTTACAATTAGCAACATCTACATATTTGAGAACAGACTATATCTAATGTCTTTTCACTAAGTTATAATAATTTTCTTGTTTAGGCGATCGCTTAAAAAAAATGTAGCGATCGCTCTATTTGCCATACGCTATATATAGTGTCTTTGCGTAAGTCCTGTTGATATTTTATTTCTTTAATATCAAATCCGATAGTTTCTGAATAATATAAGCTTTAAGCGTTCAGCCATCAGCTACATTTTATCCATACTAGGATGTAATTTAACACTCATTCCCGCCCAAGGAAGATTATGTTCTGTACGAGTTACCAACCTTGCTTTACCAGTAACTAAATCGTACTTAACAAATTGACCATTAAATATCGCAAATAATTGATCGCCGTAAAAATCTAGACTACCAGAATTCTTAATTCCACTAGCACCACCAACAGCAATAGGAGTACCATGATGATTAAGTCGCATCAGGTATCTTTGCCGATTATTATTATTACCAAAATCTGAATATGCTCTGCCCTTACTATCAAAAGCTAAACCACCACAATAAAAAGGATAATAAGATTTATAAGACATAATAACTCTTCCTGCACCAGTCTTTACATTTACTCTGAATAATGTTTGAGGGCCCATGGCATAAAGAGCTTTTCTATGTTTAGAAAAAGCCAAACTAGCTACTTTACTATTACCTAATTTACCAATAATTGTAGTTTTGGCAGTAGTGGGATTTATTCTGACTAAATCTGTTGTTTTTTGGTCGCGCCACCGAATACCATAGAGTATATTTCCACAAAAAGCAATATCAACTATGTGCATACCCATAGAACCAATTAAGACTGTTTTTCCTGATTCTATATCTAGAGTATAAAGATTACTTGCTTTGCCTTTAGAATACAAATCTTGAATATAGATTAATCCTTTAGTATTTTTATAAACTACGTCTGATGTGTCTGGAAGTTCTGAGGGAGAAACTACGTCTAGGTCTTTTTGTTCTATATCGGTGGGCAGTTCCGATGACTCTGGGTACAATAGGAGACCTGATGGGGATGCTTCCTCTGGCAGTTGGATTTTTTCGACTACATCGGTTGATAATTCCGAGGAGTCCGGTTGTGACTGTACTGGAGGGGATGCTTCCTCTGGCAGTTGGATTTTTTCGACTACATCGGTTGATAATTCCGAGGAGTCCGGTTGTGACTGTACTGGAGGGGATACTTCCTCTGGCAGTTGGATTTTTTCGACTACATCGGTTGATAATTCCGAGGAGTCCGGTTGTGACTGTGCTGGAGAGGATGCTTCCTCTGGCAGTTGGATTTTTTCGACTATATCAGTTGATAATTCCGAGGAGTCCGGTTGTGACTGTGCTGGAGAGGATGCTTCCTCTGGCAGTTGGATTTTTTCGACTATATCAGTTGATAATTCCGAGGAGTCCGGTTGTGACTGTGCTGGAGGAGATGCTTCCTCTGGCAGTTGGATTTTTTCGACTATATCAGTTGATAATTCCGAGGAGTCCGGTTGTGACTGTGGTGGTTCTGACTCTGGCAGTTGGATTTTTTCGACTATATCAGTTGATAATTCCGAGGAGTCTGGTTGTGACTGTGGTGGTTCTGACTCTGGCAGTTGGATTTTTTCGACTATATCAGTTGATAATTCCGAGGAGTCTGGTTGTGACTGTGGTGGTTCTGACTCTGGTTTTTCTTCTGACTTTTCCAGGGCTTTTGTCTTCTGATTTTTTGTCTTTTTTTTCTTTATACCACTAAATAAATTAGTGTTTTTTTTGAGGGAATTAAGAATAAAAGATAAATCCCCTTTCTCTTGCCGATCTTTGAAATTTTTCATCTCAAACTTTTTTAATATTAAAGGGTTTAGAAATAGACATCTCCTTAAATTAAAATTTAACTACTGTTTTACAAGAGTTATAGATTAATTATCGGAGATATCTAATTAGAATCAGGACTTACGCATGAGGTAGGAAAAACTAGGATTTGATATTGCTTTCCGTCCCGGAATACTTCGCAAACCGTACGAAAAAAACTGTAGAAAATCGATCTGAGCTTTTATCTTGATATTGGATTAACCAATACTGGCTGTACGGCGCAGCTCACTATTCCCTCGGCACTAAATGCCTCTGGGAATTTCTTTCTGATTATCTGAATACTGCCATTGATGTCAGCATTGATCGCTTTACCTGTTGCACTTCTAAACAAACCACGTTTGACTCGTTTTCCCACATACAATTCATGCTTACAGGGCAATTCCAGGTCAATAGCAGATGTTTTACTGGTGTAACAATCTTGCTGTTTCAATGACTTTTATCCCAGCCAGTTGACACTTATAAGTTATCTGTTGAATTAACTTATAGTGAGGTATTTGAGTAAAATTTTGGTTGTTTTTTTTGCCGATATTTGCACCTTGTTTCCAGTTATCATTTTTTCCTATGACTACAGTACCAATATTATTTGTGGTTAAATACAAGGGCCACTAAGAAACTGGTGTTATGCAGATAATTGGAAACAAAACGATTTCTATGATAACTTAATGCTTCAATATATCCGGCTAGTTTTTCTGTTGCCTTTGAGATGACTACAGTTAATTACCCTATCAGTCGCTTCGGACAAAAATACCTTGTATTGCTTGACTACTCCCCGCAGCTGTTGCCGAGGGGATTCTAAGTTGATACTACGCAACAGGATAAATCCGTGTTGCTTCGTCTATTCTTAGCTGACCAAAGATATATTCTTTGGGGACAAGTCAAAGTGCCCCTACACAGTCGGCTTAAGCCTAAACCATGCTTTGCTGCTTACTTTTGTCTAAACATTTGTATATCCAGATAATAGGACAGGACAAGTGAAGTTGTCTAGTCTAAACAACTCGCTTGTTTTAATCCCCCGGTTAAAACACGGGGGCTTTCAACGTCGCTTTTCGGTAAGTCCTATTTACAGCGCTTTTGCTCATTGAGAAACCACTTCTTCACAGGCAAAACCTTGTAGGAACGTTCCATAAAACGTTCCTACTTTGGTCTACCCAAATGAAAACCGCTGTAAGTTATACTAAACTAGGAGAAGCTACAGGTTGTCCTATTTCAGTTTCATCAGTGATTCCTACTGCAGGCGATCCTGCTAGAGCTGTTAAACCAACTGCTTCAGCATATTTTAAGTAAGTTTCTACTGAAGCAATAACTATCCTAGCTTCAACTGCAAGTAATTCAATACCCACTAAAGAAAGACGAACCCAGGCATCTATGACAACACCTTTGTCAAGAATCCGGTCTACGACTTCAGCTAGACTGGAAGATGAGTTAACTTTTTCTACTGCCATAATTTTGATTTATTCCTTGATTTCAAAGTATTGAACTGCTTAGGAACTCCAAACATAATCATGCAAATTAGTTCGGAAGCGTTGTAATTTGTCAGTCAATTCCTGAGCCATTAATACTCGCTCGGAACTGAATTGTCCCTGAAGTTGCAATACTTCAAGCTTAAGTTCTGATACTTCTTGCTTGCGTTTAGCAATATCTTCTAACCGATCCTGACGTGCTTGTTGTTCGTACAAACGCAGTGCTTCAACATAGTCTTCTAAAATTTTCCGCACTTGTTGATAACGTTCGGCATTATCCAGTTGTCTTTGCTGTTTTTCTGCCGAACATGTTTCCTGCAGTTTTGTCACAAACTCCTGTAGCATAGTATGAAGCGCCTTAGCTTCTTTGTCAAGCTCTTGTCTAGTCTTGTCAAGCTCTTGTCTAATAGTGCTAAGTTTCGCTTGAGTTTGTTGTCTGTGCTGGGCTACCTCTAGTTTGCGTTCGGCAATTTCCGTTAATCTTTGCGACCGCTCTTTTGCCCAGATATCTTGGAGAGCCATAATTAAAGTTATACCTTTGTATTAATTAAGCTCCAGCAGCAGCAGGTTCTTTTACTCCTACTGCTTCCATTGGTTTATCGTCAAAATCAATAGCTTCTCCTGGTGCTGCTGCTAGAGCTGTCAAACCAACTGCTTCAGCATATTTTAAGTAAGTTTCTACTGAAGCAATGACTACCCTAGCTTCAATTGCCAGTAATTCAATACCTACTAATGATAGACGAACCCAAGCATCTATGACAACACCTTTGTCAAGAATCCGGTCTACAACTTCAGCTAAACTAGAAGATGAGTTGGTTTTTTCTACTGCCATAATTTTTATTCCTTAATTTTCAACAAGAATCAGTTTAACATTTTTCTAGCTTGGTTTAGCAACTATTTGATTTTTTAGTTTACTTTCAAGTAGACGCTGGTGACATCTCCCACACTAAGCTGGCGCTATAGTGTGGGCTTCTCGTTTCACAGCCCCGGTATTCCGTCGGGCTCCACGAGCTTTAAGGACGGAATGCCCTACCGCCCTATTTTTTATATTTATCGCTGCATTCCAGTCGCGGTCTATTACAATACCGCAATGTGGACAAGAATGAGTTCGTATGTTTAATTCTTTGGGGATTTTTTCCCCACAATTTGAGCAATCTTGGCTAGTATTTTTGGGGTTCACTCCTATAGTTTTCTGTCCAGCATTTCCAGCTTTGACAGTTAAAATAGTTAGGAATTGTCCCCATCCAGCATCGTTAATTGATTTACTCAAACGGGTCTTTGTTAGCCCTTTAATGTTTAAGTTTTCGTGGGCGATAACTTCAGCTTTTGATAACAATTCATTGGCTGTTTTGAAATGAAAATCTTTACGTTTATCGGCAACCTTTTTATGTTGTTTGGCAACAGCTTTAACAGCCTTGAGCCACCTTTGACTTCCTTTTTTCTTTCGAGATAAACGTTTCTGTAAAGTCTTTAATCGCTGCTGAGATTTTCGATAGTATTGAGGGATGGGGACTGATTCTCCTTCACTTGTTACTAAGAATTCCTTCAACCCCATATCAATTCCCAGAGTATTTTTTAATGCAGGTTCAACTTTAGTTGTTAAAGCTGGAACTGATTTGTCTTCTAGGGATAAAGTCACATAATAACCATCTGCTTTACGACTAATCGTCACAGTTTTAATTATAAACCATTCTGGTATTGGACGATGCTGAATTAACTTTACATTTCCAATTTTGGGCAAACTAATTTGATTTTCTTCTATGCAGTCTTGTGTGATTTGAGGATAAGTAAAACTGCGATAACGTCCTTTTCCCTTAAATCTTGGTTTCCCTAATTTCTGTCCATTTTTGTCTGCTTTCAACCATCTATCAAAGGCAAGTTTTACCCGTTTGGTGCAATCCTGTAAAACTTGAGAATGAATTAGTTTGTACTCAGGAAACCTGTCTTTAGTATTGACCAAATCTTTTTTCTGAGAGTAATAATCTGGATTATCCCTGAGTCTGGGAATTGGCATCACCAAGGGGCAAGCATTAACCGGACAGCGATTTTCTTCCCACCAGGAGAACCGCTCGCCTAACCTATAGTTGTACTGCCGACGCAACAATTCCAACCACATTTCTATTGTGGCTAACTGTTTTTTATTGGGCCTTAATCTATATTGGTAGGCAGTCCGCATGGTGGAAAATTTCCGGGGTTATTGCAAAATAATTATACAAGTTTTTCAACTAGGGCGAAAGCTTCTGCTGGGATAGCATACAAATTGAATGGGCATCGAACCTATTCAATTTGCTGCCGATTCATCTCACACCAAATCTGCATATTATGGTGTGAGGCTTCTCGGCGATTCAGCTAAATATTAGGATGCTGAGATCATGATTGACAGAGATTTTTAAGTCTTAGTTAAATATAACATTTTACTTGTCATTCTGATGATAATTTTCATATAGCAGGGAACAGGGAACAGGGAATAGGCAACAGTGGGAAAAACATTTCTTTTTGTTTCTTGCTATACAAAATGATAAGGTGGAAGTGGCTCACTCAAACTAATTTGCCAATAAGAACACTCAGCTTGCCAAGTTGGTAATTGTTGAGTAGTTAGAACTTCTACCTCACGATTAGCCAACAAATGGACCTGTTTCGTTTTCTCCTGTGTGCTATCTTTGCAGACTGCTTTGGGATACTCCTTGAGAATTAATGGACATATTTTTTCCCACTGTTGACGTTGTTCAGTTTGAAAAGCTTGCTGTTGTTGAAATTGTTGTTTTTTAGCTAATAAATAAGCTTTGCCACGAGCATCACTAATTTCTAGACTAGAAGGAGGAGAAACTGGAGAAAAACTCACAGTATATTCTACCTTTTCTTGTAGTTGAGCCAAAATTGTCAGGTATTGCTGCTGGTAATTTTGTAAGTGATTAATAATATTTTCAACAGCGGCAAAAGCATTTCCAAATCTGAGTGGTATTAGGGGAGTTTGCTGAAATATTTCTCTAATTACCCGATCGTGGGTTAATACTCCTTGGAGTAATTTTTCGTCTGTTTCTTGTATTGCTTCAATAGATATGTCTGCTTCAGTTATAGCAGCCAGATTTTGATCTGCAATTAATTCGACTTCCTGTTTCATACCTTTTGGCAATGCTAAGGATGATTTGGGTAAATTAACGAAAGCGTAGACATAACATGACATTTTAGATGCTTGGCGTGATAAAAGTCAATTTTTTTTTTGCTCGTAGGTTGGGTTGAGGAGCCTCCGTTAGCGCAGCTTATCCGTAGGATAAACCCAACACAAGTAATACCGTTTCACGGAAGTCAAAAGTCAAAAGTCAAAAGTAATATCATGTTCGGATAATCAGTTATAAATAAAATTTAATGACTGATAGTATCGACAGTACCAAAGAAATACTGAAATTCTCTTTACTTTTCTCCAATATAGCGCTGTGCGCAGGCAACAGGCAACAGGCAACAGGCAACAGGGGGAATGAATTGCTGATAATATAAGATTTTAGCTATTTGGCCCCTCCTGCAATTTGTAAATATACCAGCGCTCATTGCTATATTTCCTCTTTTTCTCCTTTCTTCCCTCCTGAGGACTGACTCCTGACTCCTCGCTAAGTTATTTATAAGTATTCAACCGAACATGATATAATACCGTTTCACGGAAGTCAAAAGTCAAAAGTCAAAAGTAAGATTCGATCGGCTCAAAACTTGACTAAAATGGTACAAGAATTTGTTGGGTTTCACTGATTCAACCCAACCTACATTATTCTACTTACTAGAATCAGAGTTAAAATTATGAGACTGTTTTTGATTCACTAGAGCGTTGTAAGCAGTAGTAAAGTGAGCATTTGTAATCCTGATTTGGCTTGGAGACTCAATCTCTTTAGCACTATAACTACGAACAGCAGCTAAAGCCGCTTGATTAGTTAACAATGCCAAATCTGCTCCATTCCAACCTTCGGTACAACTTGCCCAATCATTCAAATTTACTCCTTGCAGTGGGCGGTCTTGATTATGGACTTTCAAAATTGCTAAACGACCTGCTCTATCTGGCAAGTCCACCTTTATTTGCAAATCTAATCTTCCCGCCCGCAGTAATGCTGGATCTAGAGCATCAGGGCGGTTAGTTGCTCCTACCAATAATACCTGAGTACAGTCGCGTAAACCATCTAATTCTGTTAATAGTTGACCAACTAGGCGATCGCTCACTCCAGAATCTCCGATAAATTTACCACGGGCAGGAGCTAGAGTATCAATCTCATCAATGAATATCACACAAGGTGCAACCTGTCTAGCTTTAGAAAAAAGTTCTCGTACTGCTTCTTCTGCTGCTCCCACCCATTTACTGAGCAACTCTGGTCCATTGACAGCAATAAAATTAGCTTGTGCTTGGGAAGCAACAGCTTTTGCCAATAAAGTTTTTCCGGTTCCTGGTTCACCCCATAATAAAATTCCCTTGGGAGCTTTTGCCTTAGTTTGTTCATATAATTCTGGATAGAGCAATGCTCCCTCCACTGACTCTTGTAATTTTTGTTTGATCGTATCCAGACCACCAATATTTTGCCAACTTACATTAGGCACTTCTACGGCCACAGACCTTAACACAGAAGGTTTAATTTCTTTAATTGCTGCCAGAAAATCAATTTGCAATAAACTCATATTCTCTGGAGTCGGACTATCCAAAGATGGAACTTGACGACGGAGAGCTAAATAAGCTGCTTTTTGACACAAAGCTTTTAAGTCAGCACCCACTAACCCAACTGCCATATCGGCAACTTCTCCCAAGTCAACAGAACTATCTAATGGCATAGACTTTGTCATTATCTGCAAAATTTCTAATCGTCCATTGCGGTCTGGAATACTGAAATTAATTTCTCGGTCAAATCTCCCTGGACGACGGAGGGCAGGATCTATATGATCTGGGCGATTTGTTGCTGCTAAAATTAGGACACCCTGATGTTCGATAAATCCATCCATTAGTCCCAATAATTGGGCGACTAATCGTTTTTCGACTTCTCCTTCGACTTTGCTACGGTCTGGAGCAATACTATCAATCTCATCTATAAATACCAGACAAGGAGCAGATTGTGTTGCTTCGGTAAAAATTTTACGTAACCTCGCTTCTGCTTCTCCATAATATTTGCTGATTACTTCTGGTCCGTTGATTGCAATATAATTGAGCCTCAGTTCTTCTGCTATGGCCTTAGCTGTAAGAGTTTTACCTGTACCTGGCGGTCCAACTAATAAGACTCCCCGAGCTGGTTCTATTCCTAATTGTGATAATAAATCTGGGCGTTTGAGCGGAAGTTCTATTACTTCTCTTAATTCTTGAATTATTTCGGACATACCTCCAATGTCTTTGAGGGTAGGTCTTGATTTAGTTGCTGGAGGTGGGGGAGTAAAGTTAGTTTGTTGTGGAGTTCTATTTTCTGTGAAACCGTCAGTTTCTTTTGAGGTGGGTGCTGGGTTTGTGTCTGGGTACGGAGTAGTAAAGTTAGTTTGTTGTGGAGGTCTGGTTTGTCTGACAGGTTGTCTTATTTGGGTTTGAGAAGGGCCTCTTCTTCTTGGTATGTTAGTGTTAGTTCTTCTGGGAGTATTGTTAATAGTTCGAGACTGTACTTGGTAGGAAGTTTTTACTTCCCCTGTTTCGGATTTTTCTTCTAGAACTTTTGCCAATTCTATTATTTGTTTTAAGTCTAATCTTAAAAAATTATTCATTGTTTTAATTTTTGATAGTTAAAATTAGTGCTTGTCAGTTATGAAAGTTCTTTAATCTATGAGGTACCGTTTTAGATCCCCCCTAACCCCCCTTAATAAGCTATCCCTTATAAGGAACTCCTCAGACACCGGGACACGGAGACGCACCAGACACGGGGACACGGAGAGCAGGGGAGAAGGGGAGCAGGAGAGAAGGGAAAAATAGTCATAGCATCTAAGTAAAA
>NZ_JAAHHG010000406.1 GCF_010692555.1 Okeania sp. SIO3B5
TATATTACGAAAAGTAGTCCCAAACGCTTTTAGCAATGGGATAGAGGGTGTTGTAGTTCACCCCGTTAAGGTAACACTTAATTAAAACACTTGTCTAGGAATATTTTTCTATAGATTTAGTAACTATTACTTATTAAACTCCACAAATACCCCTTTCTTGGTTCCACAGGTTGTCAACTGCTACTGATACTTCTGAACCAGGTTTGACATTACCTCCTGATAGATCGATAAGAACTACATCTGCCATTCCCAAGTAACCGCCTCGGTAAATTGGTTGACCTTGCTCATTTACAGTATCGTAGGTTAATTCCGAAACTACAGGGGGTAAATCTGGAGAACGATCGAACCGGACTTGAGTAAACAATCCATTTACATAGGATGCTGTATAAGGATTGCCACCAGCATCCAATCCATCACAAGATAGGGAATATGCTGCGTGGGCTAAAGGTACTGGCAGGAAAGTTGTGGAAACAAATAGTAAGACAAATGTTATTACTAATGTAGCTACTAACTTAGATATTTGTTGTGGGAACTTATGCCACACACTGCTGAAAAACTTAGTCATAAGATTGCTCATGTTTTTTTCTCCTTGAAGGATTCAATAAATAGTGAATGTTATAACAATACCAAAAAATTACTCTTCGTCATTTCAGTTATCAGTTATCAGTTATCAGTTATCAGTACCTCTCTGTGCCTGTTTGCGCAGCATGACCTAGGAAAGTCAGAGGCTTGAAATATTGAACTTTATTTTTTCTTGGTCGATTGGATATGGCGCAGGTTTCGGAGCTGTCCGACCATCGACCAAAAGAAGAAATCAGATTTTCTTATATTCAATTCCGTAACGGTTTTAACCAGAGGTAATTATCCATTATTCATTTAAAAAATGCTAAAGCCTTTATATGTCAATGCTTTTATATTTAATCAGCAAACCCTAATTATTAATTGTTGAAAATATCTGGTATTCCCTACTTGTGTGATCGACCATTCAATGAACAAAACTACTAACAGATTTGTATGTTGCTTTTATTTCTCAAAGGTAGCCATTTACTTTCAGATTTGTTCATTTACTCCAAGGAACATTTATACTAAAATTTTTTCCAGAAGAATTTTATGATGACAAATTTTTGTCCATAATTTGTTAACAAAAAACTCTTGATTATCCAACCTAATTATGTAGGAGTTAAACAATGTCCTCACAACCTTTGACCATTATCAATGACAACTATCAAGCAGTGAAAAATGATGGACAAGATGTGATTGCCGGATTGACAAAAAGTCCCAAGAGTTTGCCCCCCAAATATTTTTATGACGACCGCGGTTCAGAAATATTTGAAGAAATTTGTCAGTTACCCGAATATTATCCCACTCGTACAGAAGCTTCCATTCTAAAAGAATATGCAGATGAAATTGCTCAATTAACTGGATGTTGTGAATTAGTAGAATTAGGCAGTGGTAGTTCGACTAAAACTCGCCTGTTGTTAGATGCTTATCAAAAAATAGGTAGTTCGTTTAAATATGTACCTACTGATGTAAGTGGAGGAATACTTAAAACTACCGTACTAGAGCTACAAAAAAAATATCCAAATTTCTCTATTGAGGGATTTATTGGCACTTATGATGAAACTTTAGCTAATCTAAAGTCAAACCCTGCAGCAACTTCTGTTGAAGGAACTTCCCTAAACAGAACAATTTGTTTTCTGGGAAATTCAGTTGGCAATTTTCCACCACAAGAATTCGACCGTTTTTTGAACCAAGTTGCTAATGCTTTAAAACCAGGAAATTATTTTTTACTTGGTATTGATTTACAAAAACCCAAAGAAATTTTAGAACCAGCTTATAACGATAGTCAAGGAGTTACGGCTGCTTTTAATTTGAATATGTTATCCCATTTGAATTGGCGTTTCCAAGGAAATTTTGACCTCGATTTATTTACTCATAAAGCTATTTATAATCAAGAAAAATCGCAAATAGAAATGCGTCTTTATTGTCAAGAAAATGTCACATTCTCTTTGGAAATTCTAGATTTAAAGGTTGATTTTGAGAAAGGGGAAAGTATTTTGACTGAAGTTTCTCGCAAGTTTGATTTAGCAGTTATTCAAACAGAGCTAGAAACAAAAGGACTTAAAGTTAAAAAAGTGTGGACAGACCCGAAACAGTGGTTTGGATTAATTCTTTGTCAAGCTTAATTTGAAGGAAGAAGGAGGAAGGAAGAAGGAAGAAGGAAGAAAAAAATATGGTAAATATTTCCTATGGAATGTTGCCCAAAGAGAGGTCATGTCTCGGCAATTAGTTAGTGGGAAAAAACTGTAGGGGTTTGGAGACCAAACCCCTACGGTAAAATATTGCAACCTATAGCGTTTTCAAATAAATTGTAAATCTAGATTGAGGTTTTTTATCATAAAAATAATCCTGTCTTGAGTGCCTACTAATCCTTGTGGAAAGCTACTACTTAATGTTGTTTTCCTTTACTTTCTTTATTCCTTATTCACAAAAAAACTGAATCCTAAATCTTAAATACCTTGCAAAAGTAAACAATTAAAATTATTTTCCCGTTAATAACACTATGAACCAGATAAAATCTGCTAATCCACCAAAACTTGATACCTGCCATTCTAACAGTGAGTTACGCCAAGATATCCTTGATTACTTTAACAATGCTTGGCAACTTGAAGATATTTTGATGAACAGTCTAGTCGGTGAAGAAACATTTTATTCCAATCCCGACCCTTTGAGAAATCCTTTAATTTTTTATCTCGGACATTCAGCGGTTTTCTACATCAATAAATTAATTCGTGTTGAATTATTAGAAAAACGCCTCAACCCTAACTACGAAATATTATTTGAGCTGGGAGTAGATCCAGAAATACCAGAAGAGTTAGACCAAGCGATCGCCCATATCAACTGGCCTAAACTTGAAGATGTTTGGCAGTATCGAGAAAAGGTCTATCAAATTATATTAGACCTAATTGAGAAAACTCCTTTAAATCTGCCTATCCATCAAAATCATCCTTTGTGGGCATTGATGATGGGTATCGAACATCAACGCATTCATATCGAAACTTCATCTATGTTGTTTCGGCAACTACCTGCAGAAAAACTCAAACGTCCTAGTAACTGGGAATATGCTCCTACAAATGCTAGGCAAATTGATAATGAAATGATAGAAGTTGCTGGTGGGATAGTCAAAATAGGTAAACCAGCAGATTATCCTACTTTTGGTTGGGATATAGAATATGGCGATCGCCAAGTAGAAGTCTCGTCTTTTGTTGCTAGTAAATATTTAATTACCAACGCAGATTTTCTAGTATTTGTCAAGTCTGGTTGTTACGAAAATCAAGATTATTGGACTAAAGAAAGTTGGCTTTGGAAAACTGAAAATAACATCAAACATCCTAAATTTTGGATACCTAAAAATGGTGGTTATAAATATCGAGCTATGTTTGATGAAATAGATTTACCCTTAGATTGGCCTGTGGAAGTTAATCATTATGAAGCAATGGCTTATTGTTGTTGGAAAGGTGAAAATATTCGGTTAATGAGTGAAGCTGAATATAATTTAGCAACTTATGGAAATGGCAAAGAAGCAGAAGTAGATAATTACAATCTAAATTTTAAATTTGGTTCTCCTTCTCCCGTTGGTTTATTAGAAACTGCAAAAAATGAATCGGGATTATATGATTTGCGGGGTAATGTTTGGGAATGGTTAACTGGTAATTTGAATCCTCTTTCAGGATATAAAAGTCATCAACTATATGAAGATTATTCAGCTCCATTTTTTGATAGTAGACATAACATGATGCTAGGGGGATGTTGGATAACTAATGGAACAGAAGCATTGAAATATTATCGTAATTGGTTCCGTCCGAACTTTTATCAACACGCTGGTTTTAGAATAGTTCAAGGATAATGGATAATGGATAATTGATAATTGATAATGATTTTATTGTTAACTTTTGTACTAAATTGAAGACTTTTTGCATCCAAAAAGTTTGCTGGTTACTCGTTGCAGTCAATCAAATTTATTTCAACAATTTCTCAGTTTTGTAAGATTTTATTGTAGGGCTTTGGTCTTCAAACCCTAGCATGGATAGTTGATAATGGATAATGATTTGATTGCTAACTTTTGTACTAAATTAAATATTTTTTGCATCCAAAAAATTTGCTGGTCACTCAAAGTTTAAAAATTTCATCATTGTCAATTATCAATTATTCAAATGTAAGTATTCAGCTATAGACTTGAAAACTGAATTTTATAGTCAGAAAAATTTATGAATCATAAAGCTTTTATCTAAAACTAAAAGCAATAGCTGACCTCTGTTTGCTGATGGCTGTTTACGCAGCATTCCGCAGGAAATGCTTATGAAATACTTACCTTAATCAACATAGTAAAACCATGAGATTTATTAGCCCAAAAACAGACTTTGCTTTCAAAAAAATCTTTGGTTCAACTGAGAGTAAAGATATCTTAATTAGTTTTTTAAATGCTTTAATATATTCTGGGAAATCAATAATTCAAGATTTAGAAATAATCGACCCCTATAATCCGGGAGATACCATTAGTTTAAAAGATACTTATCTAGATGTAAAAGCTCTCTTAAATGATGGCTCGAATGTGATAATTGAAATGCAAGTTTTAAACATTCCAGCATTTGAAAAGCGAGTAGTTTATAATCTATGTAAAACTTATGGGAATCAATTAGACAGTGGAGAGGGATATCGAAGATTCAAACCAGTAATTGCTTTAACGATTACAGATTTTAAAATGTTTGATAACACAACTACAACTAAATATATTAATCATTTTGTGTTTAAGGAGAAAGAGAAATCATTTGAGTATACAGATGAAGGAATAACAATGATATTTGTAGAATTACCAAAGTTTCCGAAAAAATTAGAAGAGTTAGAAACTATCACAGATAAATGGATTTATTTTGTCAAATCAGCTCCAAGTTTAGAAGTAATTCCTACTAATTTAGCAGAAATAAAGGAGATAGAAAAAGCTTTAAATATTGCTAATCTGGCAAATCTATCAAGAAAAGAATTAGAGGAAGTACGCAAGCGGGAAGTATTTTTAGAAGACCGTGCGGGTCAAATTCTGCTAGCTCGACAGGAGGGACGAGAAGAGGGACGAGAAGAGGGACGAGAAGAGGGACGACAACAAGGAATAGAGCAAGGATTAGAAGCGGGTAAGTTGTCAATGCAAAGACTAATATTAGGTCAACTGAAGAGAAAATTTTCAGCAGAAATTCCTGCCATAATTAGAGAGAATATTCAACAGTTATCTCTGGAAAAGTTAGAAAATTTAGGAAGAGCAATTGATAATTTTAGTAGTTTAGAAGATTTGTCTAATTGGTGTCAAGAATCAGAACAGTAATGGATAATTGATAATGGATAATTGATAATGGATAATTGATAATGGATAATTGATAATGGATAATTGATAATGGATAATTGATAATGGATAATTGATAATGGATAATTGATAATTGAGGATTTTTACCTAAGTTATTTAATTAGGGCTTGCTGAATAAATCTAAAATAATTACCAGATAAAGGTTTTAGCCTTTTTAGGTATTGAAAAAGTACCTGGTTTTTAGCTCTTCACACTCAAAAAGGAGCGCATTTCTGGCGCATAGTTGGGCAAAAAAAATTATTCCCCTACTCCCCTACTCCCCTACTCCCCTACTCCCCTACTCCCCCGCTCCCCTACTCCTTAAAAAAGACTTTTTCAGCAAACCTTAATTATTAATTGGGGCTTGCTGAAGAAATCTAAAAGTATTTACAGATAAAGGTTTTAGCCTTTTTGAGACCTTTAAAAAGTGCGCCTGTTTCAGCTCTTCACGCTCAAAAAGTTAGTATTTTAGGCGCATAGTTGGGCAAAAAAATCAAGGGACAATTCTTACTCCTACCTCCTCTAAATTCCCTTTTCTCCTGTCTCCTGTCTCCTGTCTTCCCCTCCCCTCCTGGGAGGGGCTAGGGGTGGGTTGGGAGGGGGAGGGGCGAGGGGTGGGTTGTCTCCTACCTCCACCCATAAGACTTTTTCAGCAAACCCTAATTATTCTGTAAATTCGTATTCAAATATTATAATAAAAGGCCATGAATAATAGAAAAATTGCTAGATAAATTAACATGAAAAAATCTCAAATTACATCTTTAGAAGAATTTCAAACAACAGGATACTTTTTGCAAGAAAATTTTATTTCTCAGGCAGAATGCGATTCCTTATTAAAACTAATTGCTGATTATCGCCGGGCAAATTCTGTTCCTAAAATCTATCGCAATGTTAAACCCATACCCTTAAGTCGTTCTGTCATAAATGGAAAAATAATTCAGTCTCAGATTCGAGAAGTTCAAAAACTATATGAAACTATGAATCAAGTTATTAATAATCTGACAAATAAACAACTTTTTCCTTTACAAGATATTCAAGTAGGTTGTAATATTAACATTACTGAAAAAGGAGGTACATATCAGTGGCATTATGACCGAAATGCTATTACAGCTCTTTTATATTTAAACAAAGTTGATGGAGGAGAAATTGAATTTTATCCCAATTATAGAATTATCTTACCCAATGCTAAATTTTCTAGATTTCAAAGTGTGATAGATCGGGTACAACAATTGAGTTTTTTTTGTCACATCTTTGGCAAACAAATTATTATTAAACCTCAACCTGGTTTACTGTTAGTTATGGCAGGGGATAAATGTCTACATAGCGTTCGTCCAGTAACAGAAGCAAAGGATAGAATTAATATTGTTATGGCTTATGATTTACCTAATGCTAACTTTGTAATTAAAGACAAACTGAATACTTATTTATATAGTTCAAAAAAGTTTGACAATACAGACCCAAGTTATATCATGTTCGGTTGAATACTTACACTTTGGAGGAAGGCAGGAGGCAGAAGGCAGGAGGCAGAAGGGAAGAAAGGGTTAAAAGGGATAAAGTTTTTTTATAACTGATTATCCGAACATGATATTACTCTTAAATCTGCCAACGATAAACAAAAGTTAAAATAGATAAATAGAGAAAAAAATATCGGGTGCATCTCAATGCGTGAATAAAGCCAAAAAATTATCGCTTTTAGGGAACAGGGAACACCGGAGCTGGGAACAGGGAATATATATAGTAAAAAAGTATTTTTGCTTGCTATGAGATGCACCCAAAATATCATTGTTTTATATCACGTCCGGTTGAATAATTAGACAATGGTTGTCCGAAGGCAGCTATGCTGGAGGCAGGAGGCAGAAGGTTTTCTCAAGAGTGTCACCTTGATTTTATACACGCTCCGATGCTACCGGACACGATATTACTCTATATTTTGGTTCTTTAGTCAAAGTTTGATGAAAAAGTGTTTTTAAGGATAAGGAGAGTAGGGGAGTAATTTTTTTGCCCTACTGCATAAGTCTTGTAGGCTCTAAAAATTCCTTGAGTGTTGTTTCAAGAACAGATAAGACGCTTCAATATCAGGAGAAAGAAAGCGATCCACCTCTAAAAATGGCACAACCTGTCGGTAATTATTGAAGAAAGCTTCAGTAGTTCTTGATAATTGTAGACCGGGATATTTTTGTTTCCTCAAATCAATAGCTTGAGCAACGTGCATTATTTCCACTCCCATAATGTAATAGAGGTTATCAATCATTTGTTGAAAGCGTCTGACTACACGAGGCGCATTTGTGGATGTATCTTCAATAGTACCTGCAATAGAAAACAGATCCATAGAAACAGGAACAGCCAAAGATTGATTTTCTGCGGCCAAAGATGCAAAGACTTTCTGAATAGCACCATAAGCATGAAAAGTTTTGTCTGTACCCAAAAATCGACTCAGATGGGTGAAATGGGGGTCAGCAAGTTTAATAGTGCGTTGAGCAGAAGCATTAGAAAGATGACTCAGGGCGATCGCCGCTTCCTGAAATGAAATTACCAAAGGCAGTGGGGTAAAATTACCAGTAGGTATTAAAGCTCCTCTGACTCCTGCTTCATCTACATAAAGGGCTAAATACTGAAGTCGAATAATTGGACACGCATTAGACAAATATTAATAAATCTTGAAAATATCCTGATGATTTGCGATCATAGATTAATTTATATACTAAATTGTCAAAATTGTCAAAGACTTTTTTTCATGGTGTGCGTGTTCAAATGCAATCAATTAAGACCAAATTAAAAGTTAACAATTACCAAAAAACCATACTTGCCAAACACGCAGGTGTAGCCCGTCATGCTTATAATTGGGGGTTAGCAGCTTGCATAAAAGAGTACGAAGAAACTAAAAAACGCCCCAGTGCAATTACCCTGCATAAGCGTTTAGTAGCCGAAGTCAAATCAATTAATCCTTGGTATTATGAGGTGTCTAAATGTGCCCCACAACAAGCATTAAGAGACTTAGAGAGGGCATTTAAAAACTTTCTAACTATTCCGAACCGTGGATTTCCGGTCTTTAAGAAAAAAGGTAGAAAAGACAGCTTTTACTTAGAAGGAAGTATCAAAATTATTCAAGGAAACTACATACAACTACCAAGAATAGGAGTAGTAAAAACATACGAAATCTTACCGAATTGCAAAGTAAAAAATGTCAGAATATCCAAAAGAGCAGATAGTTGGTACATCAGTTTTAAGTACAATTTTGAACCATACCCAACAGAAAAAGTTGGAGAAACTATTGGTGTAGACATAGGCATAAATACTTTAGCAACCTGTTCTGATGGCAGCAAATTTGCTAATGTCAAAGCCTACAGTCAAGCCAAAAAACGATTAGTTCGTCATCAACGTGCAGTCAGTAAAAAAGTTATTGGTTCCAAAAACAGACGCAAAGCAGTAAAAAAATTAGCAAAACTTCACAAAAAAGTCGCTGATATCAGAGCAGATGTACTACATAAACTCACAACATGGTTGGCTAAAAACCACAGCACCATAGTAATTGAGGACTTGAATGTAAGTGGAATGCTCAAAAATCACAAACTAGCAAGTGCTATTGCTGATTGTGGCTTTTATGAATTTAAACGTCAACTTACATACAAGTGTGAATGGTACGGCAGTGAATTAGTCATAGCGGATAGATATTATCCAAGTTCTCAAATATGTTCAAACTGTGGGCATCAACAGAAAATGCCATTGCACTTGAGAACTTATGAATGTAGTGAATGCGGTTTTGAAGTTGATAGAGATTTTAACGCTGCTATCAACCTGAAAAATTATGCGTATCAGTAGCTTGAGTCAAGAGCGAATTTAAGCCTGTGGAGAAGATAAGTTACAGACTGCGGTCAGTGGTCTTCTGTGTTTGCGCAGCATTGCGTCAGCAAAACAGGAAGCTAGCTCCAAAGCTCATG